>JBIQJZ010000054.1:9888-18554 GCA_044507115.1 Flammeovirgaceae bacterium
GCGAAGATCCTTTTCTTCATCCTTCACCACCGAAGCTTTCACAGTAATTTCCTTGCCTGCAATATCAGGGGGAGACTGAAGATTGCCCCATCTGCCAAGTGGGTAAACTTCAGGGTCAAGCGCCGCAATGATCTGGTGGACAAGTGTCGACCGACTATCAAACGAAGCATCTTGCTCCGCAGCGTTGAGGAAGCCCTGCTCGTGCGCAACCGCTGCAGCCAGGAGTGCTTTCGGTAACCACTCGTCGGTCGCGTTTTCATCGTTAAGCGCCGCTTGGAAAATCATCCTTCCCAAATCTTCGGATGCCGGAGATGCCGCAAGGGATTTTAAGGCGTGCAGCCGCACATTGAGATTCTTATCATTGAGAATATCACTTCTCTTCAGTGCCTCCACTGTCTCCGGGCGGTCTTTAGGCAAGACTTCCACTGCCGCCTTTCTGACTCCGGCAGCAGGATGTGACAGTGCACCGATAGCAGCATCCAAGACCTCTTTATGATTTCCTGTAAGAGCACCGAGGCCGTGGAGCGTCCAAAGCGCGTGGACAGCCGGGCTATTCAGGCCAATTTCATCCACCTGCTGATTCTTAATAATCTCCAGCAATCCGGGGACCGCTGACTGATCATTCGACTCTACCAGGAGACGTTGCGCCGTCATTCTCCAGAACATATTATCATGCTTCAGCGCAGCCAACAGATCGGAGGTCTTTCCCGAAGACAAGTCAATCGGTTTGTATCGGGGAGCATTCCGGTAAACAATTCGGTAGATCCGTCCGTATTCTTTATCTCGCAACTCGCTTTCGAAAGCATTGCCCTGTCCCTCCGGCTGTTCAGTGAAAGGCAGTACCATGATCGAAGGAGCCTGTCGTTCGACAAACACGTTGTGTTGAATAATAAAGTTATACCAGTCTGCTACCCACACAGCCCCGTCGGGGCCGACTTCGGTATGCACGGGACCGAACCATTCATCCGAGCTTGCTACCAGATTCCAACCATCGCGCTCTGTGAAACCCGCACCATCCGGTTCGATGATCGCTTTGTGAACAAGTCGCACCGTCGGCTCATTCACAAACGCGACACGATTCCAATACTCTTTCGGAAAACTTCTCGCCGTGTACAGGTTATGCCCTGCGGCAGAAGTAAAACCACCTACAACATCCACCTGACGATAATTTGGAGTCAGGGCGTGCGCTTCGTAGTGGCCGTCAATCTTCTTGACGGCAGGTGCATGTTTCCCGGAGCCTTTATCCGAGGGGAGATCCGGCATCTTCCGCTGCATATACTTCACCGGAAGGGAGTAATAGGCACTGTGCGTATTGTTGGCGGTAGATATGAATACGTTATTGTCTTCCGAAAATCCCAAACCCCACGTGTTGTTACTCGTTGGAGCCAGGAATTCGAACTCGGTTCCATCAGGGCGGAAATGATACACGCCCTGCGGAAAATTAAAACTTTTGCCCTCAATCGAACCCTCAAAACCGGAATATCCCACGACACCCCAGATTTTGTTATCAAATCCGTACTTAAGGTTAGACGGACCCGCATGCGTGTCGAACTTTCTCCAACCCGTGAAGATGTTCTCGCGAATGTCGGCCTTGTCATCACCATCCGTGTCTTTGAGAAAAACGAAGTGAGGAGCCTGCGCTACAATGATTCCTCCATTCGCGAATACAAGGCTCGTAGCGATATTGAGGCCTTCCGCAAACACAGTAAACTTGTCGGCTTTGCCATCCCCGTTTGTGTCTTCGCAAATCTTGATCCTGTCGTTGGCAGCGCCATCCGTTTCACTAAAGCTATTGGGATAGTCAGTGGCTTCAACGATCCAAAGACGGCCCCGCTCATCCCATGCCATTGCAATAGGATTTACAATATCAGGCTCGGCAGCAAAAAGCTGCATTTCAAAATCGACCGGAATCTGAGTCAGCTTCTGCGACTCGATTGGTGGTAATGGTTCTTGCATCTTAGGAACCTCGTACCGTTTAGTATAGTCCGAGATTTCCTTCGGAGCATAGATATCTACGTTAGGTATCTGAAGACTTTCAACCTTCTCTCTAACATCATCACCAATCGCCCAGAGCACACCATTCGTCACCAGCTTCTGAAAGTCCCTGTTCATCCACGTGCTATCATCATGGCCGAACGCGGTGTAGAAGACACGACCATCACCTTCATTGCGAACCCACGTGTAAGGTTCGCGAGTATTACCTTCGATCCGTTCCATGAGTACGGTTATGTCATCGTTCAGACGTTTGTGTACATACGTCTCATCCCAAGTTTCAAATGAAGAGACTCCTTCCATGACAGGGTGTGTCGCGTCTCTAATCTCGGCGGCAAAGGTTCCGCTCCCATGTGATTCAAAGGCGCCGCCTATGGCGCTAATGTACCAATCTGAATTCCGGAAACACCCCGAGGCAGAATGGATTGGAATCAATCCTTTCCCGCTGTGAACAAAATCGCGCAACGCCACCTCTTGGTCGGGAGTCATGACTTCGTGATTGGCATAAATAATGACCCCATCATACTTGGCAAGGTTCTCTTCATTGAGGTCATCGGGATTGGTCGTATACGTCAGGTTGATACCCTGTTTGAACATTGCGATAGCCAGCCACGGTGCGTACTTTCCCGAATCGTGGTGTTTACTATTGTGACCTAAGAACAGCACTTCGGCCCGGCGCGGTGCATCTTCTTGCGAGGAAGGAGGAAAGGAGCCACAGCCGGCAGCAATCAAAAGAAGAATCAGTCCATAGCTGAATAGTGATCTGGCAATACTGTTCATAGGAGTGGTAACAATGGTCGGGATACTGGGGTTAATCCGGTTTACGCAACCGGTTGCGTAAACGTAGAAAAATTATCCAATACTTCCTACCGGGCCATTCAAACTTTTTCCACACTGGACTCCCGGATCTTTAGATCGGCTGAAAGTATCTTCTTTTCTATTATCGCAGTCTTACTATTAATTTGATTCAGTAACAGTTCAACCGAAGCCTCCCCAATTCTAAACGCAGGCTGAACAAGTGATGAAAGCTGCGGCTCCACAACTTTTGCAACCGGTTCGTCGCAGAAACCCACAACAGCTACCTCCTCCGGAATCTTGATACGATTCTTCTTCAAGGTCATCATCACCCCAATGGCTATCGGATCACATACCGCAAAAACAGCGTCCGGCCTGATTCCCGCATCCAACATGTTCTGCGCAGCTTCACTACCGTTCTCTTGCTCTAGACCCGATCCACAATCGATCAGCAACTTTGGGTCAAAAGGAATACCGTGTTTGCGCAAGGCTTTCTTATATCCATTGATCCGGTTGATTGAAATCTGTAGCAAGGGCGGCCCGGCAAAGTGAGCAATCCTCCGTCGCCCCGTCAAAATCAAATGCTCCACAGCGGTAAAAGCACCGTGATAGTCATCAACCGTAACGCTGCTGACATCCATATCCTGACAAACACGATCAAAGAAAACAATTGGAATCTTCTTCTCCTGAAAGACTTTGAAATGATCGGAGTTAGCCGTTTCGCGGGATATCGAGACGATCAATCCGTCTACTTTGCTTGACAGCAAGGCTTGCGAGACAATAACCTCCCGTTCGTACGACTCACCCGATTGACAGATTATCACCCGATAACCCGACTTATATGCCAATTCCTCGATCCCTGAAATCACGGTAGAGAAATAGTAGTGCGACAATAGTGGTACGATAACCCCAATCGTCCGGGTTGACTTCTTCGAGAGGCTGTACGCAATGTTGTTCGGATGATAATTGTATTTCTTCGCCAGTGCCTTAACGGCCTTCTTCGTCGCCTCGCCTATTGAGGGATGGTCGTTCAGCGCTCTTGAGACAGTCGATTTCGAGACTTTAAGCGCCTTTGCAATATCCAGAATGGTGGCTTCCTTAGGACCCTTCATTGATTCATCTTAAGATGAATGCAGCGGAACATGGAACGTCCATCACTGCTCCTTTAACATTTCTGTGATCATCATGTGAGCTTCGTGATATCGATGCTCATGCTCCGAACTGCCTAGCTTGCGATTTAGTTCCTGTAGCATTCTTTTTGATTCCTCCGAATCGAAAGCTGCAACGCACTTTATCGTAAACGGCAAGATGTGGGGCAACTCTGACTTCAACGCCAGGTCAATCGTTCTCTCCATATCGAGCTGTACCAAAGGCTCCGTGGCGTACCATACCATTAATGGGAGGTTGTGATCATCTTTATCCTCAGCTCGCCGCGAAAGTTCAGCAACGATATCCCAACGCCTGGCCGGATCAATTCGCTGCAGCGCGGAAGCCAGGTACAGTCTTACGAGAGCGGACTGATCTTTGCGTGCCATGTCCTCGAAGCGTGAAAGGGCGGCATCGGGAATGGTCCCATCTTCTGCCAGAAGTTGGATTGCCCAGCTACGCAGGTATTCACTTTCATGGTCGAGCAGTCCAAGCAGGTTTTCATCAGACAAACCATTCGTCACATGCAGTGCCCAAAGAGCCCTTAGTTTCCGGGTAACATCCGGGTTATCAGCCAAGATCGCCCTCAATCCTTTATGAACCTTCTTATTTGGTCCACGCTCCTGCAAGACAACCCGCGCGTGTCTGACATACCAATCGTTGGGATGAAGTTGAAGATCCACCAACTCCCGACTAGACAACTTCGAAAGATCTGCCTTAACCTCTTGATCATTTTGATGGGTGATCTTGAAAATACGCCCCATGGTCTTGTCGTGTACATCAGGATTTGGACTATGGCATTGATTCTTATCATACCAGTCGATGGCAAACACCGAACCACTGGGACCATACCTGAAATTCAACCATTGTGACCACGAATCATTCATTACAAGAAAGTCATCGCCATGGGTCGCAACATAACCCGATCCCTTGCGCGCCAGGTGGTCGACATTTACCCTGGCTCCATTGATGTTGTTCATGAAGATACTGTTGCGATACTCCGCGGGCCAACTGTTGCCTCCCAGGTAAATCATTGCACCTGCATGCGCATGTCCACCCCCTTTAACGGCTGACCTAAAATTTCCGGCGTGAGGACCCCGGGTGCCCACCCAATGTACGTGGTCAGCAATCGTCTTGATGTCGTCGAACGTATTTGGATTGAAGTGCTTCCCGGATTGTCGGTGATAACGTGCCCCCTGAATGACATGGAACATATGCGGGATCACACACACCGTAACGAATGGATGCCCGTAGTCATTGAAATCAATACCCCAAGGGTTGCTCGTGCCATGTGCAAAGACCTCAAACGTATGGCGCGTGGGGTGATAGCGCCAGACACCAGCATTTATCCTTTGCCGCTGTTCATCCGGTGCCCCGGGCTTTCCAACATTGGAGTGTGTGAATACTCCATGAGTACCATAGAGCCATCCATCCGGCCCCCAACGGAGACTATTTAACGTTTCGTGAGTATCCTGATATCCCCATCCATCGAGCAGTATCTGCGGTGGCCCGGCAGGTCTATCCGTCTTTTTGTCGATCGGAATAAAGAGCAGGTATGGAGCAGCACCGACCCAAACACCTCCCATGCCGACTTCGATACCGCTGACGAGATTCAGTCCTTCGATGAATACTGTTCTTTTTTCATACTTGCCATCGCCATCGGCATCTTCCAGAATGAGGATACGATCCCTTCCTTGGCCCTCGGGTTGTCGTACTGGGTATGTGTGGCCCTCGACGACCCAGATCCTACCCTTTTCGTCTAGTGTAAAGCTGATAGGTCGAACAACGTCAGGTTCTGCTGCCACAAGCGAAACGGAAAATCCTTCGAGTGGTGTCATCGCCTCTGCAGCTTTCTCTCCCGAAAGACCTGCGTGGGGAATCAGATCCAGCGGAGGCAAGACAATAATGTCTTCCGGCCGGAGCTCATTCTCGAATTCCGGGCGAACCGGATAAAACCGGAAGTTGTCGAAGTTGATGTGCGCAAACTTGTCCTTTCTGATATAGGGGATTGGCGAGATTCCCGTCTCATTATCAATGATGCGGATGAAGATTTCCTTGCCCAGATAGTGTTGTAAATCCACCACGACAGGTTGAAGAGGTGCCCGGCCCGATCCCGTTATCTGGAAGATCACACTGTCATTGTCATGTTGCACCAGTTCCACCCGGGTGTCGTGTAAGGCACCACCAGACACCTGGAAGGTCGCGAACGGCTGGACGACCTCAAACGGCACGGACGTCAGCGTGCCAGTAGCCCCGTGATTTTTTGTTCCTCCACTGCTGACAAAATATTTCCCTGATTGGCCGAGGAGCAAGTCCGCATCGTGCGCGGAAGAAGAGTCGCCTCGCACCTCCGGAATCAAGAACGCATCGCCCGACGAAGTCCAGTCCTGCAACGTACCCGTCTCAAAATCCAAGTTCAACACTCTTCCGTTCTTTTTCGGCAACTGTCCAGCTACTATCTCAACGACAACCGGGGCCTCCATAATCTCGAACTTGCCCACCATACCGGCAGCCCTGTGGCCCGGCACCGTACAATAGTATGTGTCATTTGCCTCAGCCGTAAATGTGATACTGGTGGACGTTCCCTTTTCAACCAGAAACTTGCTTTTTACCTTCAGTTTCTCCATGGCGATATCATGGACCATCAGTTCGCCGTTGACAATAGTGATCGTTACCCGGTCGCCTTTATACGCACGAAGTGTCGGATTGCGGGTTCCATCCGGTGCAAAATATCCAACCATCGTAGCTTCGAGCTTGAAATGACGAACGGAATCTCGCGGCTGAATGCTGTCGAACCCCAGACCAGATCCGGAGATCGAACACACACAAAGCAGAATAGTAAGAATTAAGAACGGTCGAGAGTTAGTATTCCCGGCAGTGCCTTGCGAGTCCAGGAATTGCAATGACTGGTTCATTAGAATCGTTGGTACTTTGGTTTTAGTTAATAAATGTAATAAACGCACCGAACAATCCTGAAACTTTTTTGACTGTGCCGAGGACACAGTTAATGGCAAACCCTTGCGCAGAATTGTTACCTTTGCCGGAAAATCAAGTTTATGGCAGCGACAAAACTTATCATCAATAGCAACGGTTCTGTTAAAGTAGAAGGCGATTTTGAGATTGTCGACAAAGATGGAAATGTATACGGCCTTCAGGGCAGAACGATCGTTTCGCTTTGCCGCTGCGGCCGCTCTGCTAACAAGCCCTTTTGTGACGGTTCTCACCGGGAACACTTTGAGCATGATGCCAAAGCGTTTGATCTTCCTCCACGAAAGGTGTAGCCTAACACATTGGGGCTTAAACTGCTTTGCGAGAGGTCCAGGGCACGGACGAAGCAGACTTATGAGGTGCGGCGAATGGTCGGACTATTCAGAAACAATGATAAACTGCTTTGTTTCGTTTGCGCCCAGCGATATGGATAGTCCGGTGATCAACGCGTTGCCGTCCTTAGACTCCATGTTCTTCCCAACCTCCAGAACCTGATAATCAGACTCCGGAGAAACGGTGTACCATTCGGGGAATTGATTGACCCGCGGCCAGTCGACGGGCAATTTCATCTGCGCGGCATGCCGAACCTTGTCGAAATGCAGTTTTCCATCCCACGCCGACCGGGATTGTATAGTAATATATAGAGTATCACCCTTCGTCTCGGCCCCGAGCAGCACTTCGCTGCTCCAGGGCTGAAGGTATGTACCCTTGGACTTCCAGAGATTATACATCAGCGTGGTGCGCGCAAAATTGCCGTCGCCGTACCATCCCTCAATAATGCCTGAATTTCTCCATCGTTGCGCGCTCTCGCGGTGACTGGAATCCTGCATCGACCACATCACCTGTATCTCCGCATCGATCCATTGTGCTGCGTCATTTTCGTTCACGCGATTGTAAAGGTTCAGCGCGCCTTCAATGGCGTCGGCATATCCGTCGGCGCCGTGATTCTCCCAGTTATGATTGTGGTATTTTTTTAAGTTTCCAAAAACCTTCAGAACGGCGCCTCGATACGCTGATATGCTGTCGAGCATATAAACATCGTAAAATCCGTTCAAGGTATACCCCCAGGTATCGGCGAGCACTGTATCGACGATTGAGCCAGTCGTAGGGTTGATCGCATTGTAGAATAGGCCGTCCTCGTTCCGGCCATGCGCCAGGATATAATCCAGCAATTCGTAAAGCGGTCTCTTATAGAGGCGCTGTTTTTCCTTGTCAGCATAGTGAAGCGTCACGTACAGCTCGCACAAACCCGCCACTAACTCACAACCATGATCGCGCAATCTCAAATAGTCAAAACCATGTAGTGGATAGCCAGCACCCAGTAGAAAGTGGTCAGCAATCTGGGTACCCCAATCCAGATACCTTTGGTCACGAGTCATCCAGTACATACGGGAAAGAGTCTGAAGCAATTCCCCGTTCACTTCCGCAACCGGACTATTCCCGAAATCCTCCCTGCCGAACTCATCAGCAACATTCACATGCTCATCCATGTCTGCCAGCATTGTGAGAAGCCTTTCTGACCACGGACTATCACCAAGCCACTCTGTGACAGGAATCAGTCCGTCCTTTATGTATTCAGATGTACCGAAAACGACCCGGTCCATTGAAACAGAGTCATGCAGAAATCCCTTTTTGGAAAAGGAATATGTGTCCGGCATAGACTTCACTCGCGACGTCAGCCCAATTTCGTTGTCGAGCATTTCGCGCATCAGTGCGAGGGAGAGCGCATTCCGGCGCTCGGGCCG
>JBIQJZ010000329.1:0-2707 GCA_044507115.1 Flammeovirgaceae bacterium
CCCTTGAAGCATATCGATGATGCGGTCGGATGCTCCTTCGTAGAACCCGGTCGAATGTTCAAATGTTGCGGGATTCTTGAACGTTCCGAAGATGATATCAAACAGCGGGAGATCCGAATAATTGTATCGATGTATGCCGCGGGCATGGTGAAATGTGTGGCTCTCCGGGCGTTGAACGATGTATCCGAGCCATTGAGGAGTGCGGATGTTGGCGTGTTGAAAGATGCTGAAAAAGTTTGTTGTAAGAAGTATTACGGTTATGGCTTGCGCAGAAAGACCTGCGATCAAACTGAAACAAATAGTTCCCAGCAACGTCCACCCAATCATGTCTAACGGACTAAAGAAGAACGCTCCATAGGTGTCAAGGCGCTCCGCACTGTGGTGCATCTGGTGAAACGTCTTCCACAGGAAGTCAAAGCGATGCATGGCATAATGCCAGAGGAAGACACCGAGTTCGTATAACAAGACACCGAACAGTCCTCCCCAGAACGCGTTCCAGCCGGACAGGTCGAGCAACCGGTAAGGTTCGAGGAATGGGCTGATGAAGATCGGCAGGTAAGAAGACAGATAGAAGAACAGTAGGAACGCCAGTAGTCCTTTTATTTTCCAGTACTTCACATAGGGCAGTGCGCGGCCGGGGAAAAGAGCTTCCCAGAGCATGAGAATTCCGTAGATGGCCAGAATGATTAGCGATACGGGGTCGAGTAAGATTTCCAATGGTGTTGGCATAAGATAGTTTTGGTTTTCAAACGTGCCCTTATGGCGTGAGTTTGACCCTTACGATGTAAGTCCCTGGCTATCTCGCCCGGTGCGCCATCGGATTGGGCGGTCGGGATTGTAAGAGCAAAAAAGGCCGGTTCTGACCGAGACGGAGAGGTGTTTTCCGAGTGCGGGGTTTTCACGGGAGATCTTCCGGATAGCGCTCCGGATTCTCCAGGTAACAGCTGAGCGCACCTTGTCAAGCGGGTCGCCCGCTTTTCGGGTCTTTCCGCCCAGTCCAAGAGCGGATGAGAGGTGATCCACGATCTGGTCGTATTCTTTTTGCAGGGTAACGGTACGCGCCAGATCGTTGTTTTGCTCGGACCAATTGATTTCTTCCTGAAGCTCCAGGATCTTCGTTTGATATTGGCGTTTGGCTTTCTGGTCAAAGATAGGATCAGTATCGCTCACAACGCCACCGCCCGCCAGTTCCATACAATGAAATTGTTTCTCCGGATTCAACAACAAACTCGATAGATCGTAGAATCCTTTTACTTCGGTGAGGTACACCGAGTCGCCTTCAAAACAGATATGCCATCGGTCGTTCTCTTTGCAGAGGTAGTTCTCCTGATCGCGCGAGGCTGTCCTCTCAAAAGTGCGTTCGGATAGTGAGACCTGCTTTCCACCAATAAAATTCCAAAAACGCAGCAGGTTCGTCTTTCCCCGGTACGGGTTAACGTTCATGATCCACTGCACGGCTTGTACCTCGTCCGCGTCATTGGATCCTGCTATGCGTTTGCGGAAGTCATTCATGAAGGTGTTCCAGTGCCGGTGCATGCCCTCATGGTCGTTCGTTTCAAAGCAGGCCGCTGCCATGATTGCCGCGAAATCTACCCAGGGAGTTGTGGCATTCGCACCCAGCGCGAGGCACGTGTGAAAGTCGCCGAGCTCGAATGCGATCAGCGCAGCAATGTGATGATAGGAATTGCTGTGGTGAGGATTGATCCTCAGTACGCGGTTGTAAAGCTCTTTTGCTTCCGCTGCATGCCCCAGGAAGACAAAGCACGACGCGATCTGAATGAGGTTGTCGGTATCATTGCTGTTGAGGTGAAGCGCCTTTCGAAGGTAGTGCTCGGCGAGTTCATACTGTGCTTCATACAGATAGATACGACCGAGCACGCATGCGGCGACATAGTTCTGTTCATCAAGACCAATCGCCTTCTTCGCCCACTCGTACGCGCCGAATTGACAAACATCCCACCGGTCCCAAAGCTGACAACTCCATTCGTTGAAGTACGTCATCGACATGCCCGAATACGCCAGGGAGTAGTTGGGGTCGATCTCGATTACTTTCTGAAAGTACGTCCGCGCTTTTTCGTCTGCTTCAGGCGTTCCCTTCTTCAATTCTTCCATCCCGTAGAGCCAGTATTCATATGCAGAGAGATTGGGCGCAGGCTTTTTGCGCATGCGCGAGAGGAGGTCGTAGTTCAATTGGTGTTGGAGACGGGAAACAATTTGGGTAAGCAAACCTTCTTGTATTGAGAATATCGAGGCAAGCGTTCCCTCGAAGCGGTCTGCCCACACGATCCGGTTGTCTGCGTTGTCGATCAACTGCGCATTGATGCGGATTTGTTCGTCGTGGTGGTGAAAGGATCCCTTGATGGTGTAATCGATATGCGCACTCTTCGAGTCGTGTGCGATGATGTTGAATTGCCGAAATCGCGATAATTCTGTGATGAGCTCGATCTGGAATGAGCGACAAAAGACGTCCAGATATCTTCCGTCTGTGAGATTTTCGAACGGAAAGATCGTCAGCGCGATCTCTTTGCCGGGGTTCTGCTCGTTCATGTTTCCATATGACGGTAACCGAGTGCTGGGTGCAACGGGAGGCACAATGGTTAGCTAACGGCGTTATGCCGCTTGAGGTTGCAATATTTGCTTTTTTTGTGGAAGGTGAGTGGTGAGTAGTGAGTGGTGAGTAGTGAGTGGTGAGTAGTGAGTGGTGAGT
>JBIQJZ010000055.1:0-18425 GCA_044507115.1 Flammeovirgaceae bacterium
CACCGTTAACCATCCACTCGCGTGAGATCAGTGACTTCGACTACAACAATCCAGCGATGTCGCAACATCTCTGGATGTATGAGGGTGTTCCCGAGTACTTCTCGTTCCTGGTACAAGCTCAACACGATCTGATCTCGATGGATGATTTTATTCTTACTCTTCGCGAAAAAATGCTCATTGCCGACGAGTATCTGGACAATGTGCCTTTCACAGAAATCAGTAAGTTCACCCTCAACAAATACCACGATCAGTACGACAACGTCTATCAGAAGGGCGCGTTAATCGGCCTTTGCCTCGATCTTACGCTCAGAAAACTTTCCGGTGGAGAACGTGGTCTCCGCGACCTGATGCTCCAGCTTTCGCGAAAATATGGGAAGGACAAGCCGTTCGAAGACCACGCATTATTCGACGAGATCGCAGCGATGACCGACCCGGCAATTGGAAAGTTCTTTGAACATTACGTCAGCGGCATCACGGATACCACTTCCAGTCGATACGTCGATTCTCTTCCGTTTGAGGAACTGCTCGACGAGGTCGGTATCATCTACGCACGGGAACACTCATTTGAGGATCTCAGTCTGGGGATCGATAACAATGACCTTGGATTAGCACACTTGGAAGATGTGCCGATGTTCCAGATCGCGACGACGGCACACCTTAATGAAATGGGACAGGCACTGGGATTTCAGGAAGGCGACATTTTACTCCGCATCGACGGGGATAACATACCAAGGCTTGACAGCCCCGACGTTGGCGCCTTTATCCATGCGAAATTGACGGGCCTGACAGAAGGTGAGGATTTATCGTATACCGTCCTTCGCCTGAACTCAAACGGCGAACGCAAAGAGACAATTCTGCGGGCACCCGTGCGACCCGTGACGATTACACAGCGTCACCTCCTGGCGCCAAATCCCAACGCGACACACGAACAACTCGCCCTGCGCCGCGCATGGCTCTCCCCCAACTAACTCACCACTCACCACTCACTACTCACTACTCACCATCACACCTTCCATTCCCGCTTCATCTTCCTCTTCAACAGTTTATTCGCCTCGCTGTCTTTGATGAATTTCTCTTTCTCAGGATCCCACTCGAGCGTTCTTCCAACCTGGTAGGCGATATTGCCAATGTTGCAGACCGTCGCAGTGCGATGACCTACTTCAACGTCGCAAATAGGTTTCGCGCGTTTTCGGATCGCCTGAATAAAATCCTCGAAGTGATTATCACTTACATAAATCTTGTACTCGCTGCGATCGAAGACCTTGTCCTTAAGTGTTTCGGGAGTGGTCCGAAGAGTGCCGCGCTGAACGTACACCTCCCCTTCACTTCCGAAGAAATGGCAGTAGTTCTTACGCTGGTCTGTTTGGTGGATCATCTGGACACCGTTGGCGTATTCAAACACCAGGCCCGATTCGCTATTCGGTCCGGGAGGAATCAATTTAACGGGTCCGCTACCGTCCATGTTCAGTCCCCACTGACCGATGTCAAACATGTGCGCGCCCCAATCGGTCATGCCTCCTCCACCGAACTCTTTGTAATCGCGCCACTTCGCCCAGAAATTGGCTTCAATGGCCGGTGCGAGGGCATTATTATATGGTCGATCGATGACATTTGGACCCATCCATAACTCCCAATTCAACCCTTGCGGTAGGGGTTCTGCCTGGAGATCCCAGTCTTTGGGAGGCCCACCGACACTCACAACGATCTTCTTAATCTCTCCGATCGCTCCACTCCGCACAAGTTGTACTGCTTGAGTGAACTCAGGAAATGACCGCTGCATGTTTCCGGTTTGGAAAACGCGGTTGTACTTGCGCGTTGCCTTCACCATCGCGCGACCTTCTTTCACAGTGAGTGACAGTGGCTTTTCGCAGTAAATGTCCTTCCCTGCTTCCGCAGCGTGCACTGCCATGGTTGCGTGCCAGTGGTCTGGAGTCGCAATAATAACCGCATCAATATCCTTCAAAGCTAAAAGCTCGCGATAGTCCGCAAACGCCGCGGTCGCATCATAACTCACTTTGTCGGAGAGCGATGCATAGACCTGGTTGTTCGCCTGAACCATTCGCTCCAGTTTCGATGCATACGGATCTGCCGCAGCGATGATCTGAACACCTGGCACCGCCGAAAACCGGCGTTGAAGGCCTCCCGACTGACGGCCACATCCGATGATCCCCATTGCAACCTTATCGCTAGGTGGCACATATCCCCGACCTCCCAGCACATGTCTCGGAACAATCAATATGGAGGAAGCGAGTGCTGCATTCCTTAAGAAATTTCTTCGACTAATTCGATTTGCTATCGGCATGTTCTACTTATTAGGTAATGGTAAGAACGCCATAATCAGAAGGATTTCAAAAAGAAAAGGTTCCACTTTTGACGGACGGCAACTGATCAGAATACGCAACCTTATTTTTGGCCTTTCCTCTTCTTACGGAGTCGCTCACTGCCAGCATCATCTTTTCTATGGGATGGAGTAAACGAATAACCTGCCTGCGAACTGTTGCTGTACGGCACATCCACCTCCCAGGTATTCGACGCATGATCGACGATTCGCACACGAACACCCTCCGCGTTGCTAGCCACAATTTCACCGCGAAGGGCATGCGACTCACCTTCGGAGGGTTGGAGTATCCAGACAAACGTCGCGGTTTTTTCTATGTCAGTCGAGTAGATGCTCACGGGAGTTGGCTCGGCGAGATTATATCGTTCGCTGTACCACCCCTGGATAGGATCAGAAACACCCTTAACCTTTGTCACCTGCCAATTTGACCACCCCACGGGGATGATTTTCAGATTCCCCCGTTCGTGGTCCGTTGACACTACGTTGTTGTTGCTGACAGTCAGTTTCGTGGTGGGATGCCAATGCCACAAGGTTTCAATCTTGCGTTTGCGATCTGTTTCGACGCGGTCAACCACAACCCAAAACTTACCGCGTACATATAGCACTGACCTGCGATGGCGAACGTCACCTTCGACGTCGCGGAATTTGTCATAATAACCTGTTGCGTAGTCGAACAGCTCAGTGATCTTGTATTGATCACTGGCAACAGGTGTCTCCGCCTGCTGAGGTCCAGGTAGCTGTCCCTGTCCGTCGATCAAAATCAGGTTATGACTGACACTACCTGTTGCATACCGCCGAAATTTATCCGCCAGCGCACCGCGGTATGCGAAACGTCCGCAGTCAACGAGAAGGTCACGACCGTAAGCCGTTATTGAGAGGTGAAGCTTATCACTATGTTGATGCCCCGTTCCCCACGGCCCGATGTCAAAAAATCCCCAGTGAGCGCTTGTGTCGTAATCGCTGCGCATAATTACCTGACCTGCCCAGGGAAAGATAACGGAAGGGCCATTATCCGGTTTTCTCCCTTGCCGTCCGTTCGTTGCGATAAACATCCAATCGTCACGACCGTAACGCTGTGCCGCGCTCACAATGTGATCACGGTTGTATCGGTAATCCGAATCGTTATTGAGAACCCCGTGGCCACTCGGCATCATCGTATACGCGAGGTAGTTCTCCATTTTTTCAAGTTCGGCCTGATAACCGTCGGGCAGCGGTTCATTGATGTCTTCACAGACATCCCGGAAATGTACAAAGTTGCGCAAGGCAACGAGGTGGTAATGCGACGTCAACTCTTTCTGGACACCGTCGGGATAGACCTGGTCAGCAAGTCCCTCAAGCATCTCGCTCTTGGCATAGGCAACCCAACGTTCGGACTCCGAGAATTCGGGCCATGCGGTCGCGATCCTTGCCAGGCTCGCCATCTCCATCGTCAGCCAGTTTCCGTGAGGCGCGTGAAAGTTGCGCAGGTAATGTGTGTGCTCCGGGATGCTCGTCAGCATTAGTATGCGGGTCGCGGGTGTCAGGTGATCGGAATTCACCAGCGCATAGAATACCTGTACCCACACCCTTGCACGCAACGCAACCTCCAAGCCTCGCCACATTGGGGTACTGCTCTTCACCGCAGGATAGGGTAGGCTGCTGACGACCCAGTCCTGGATATGATCGTCGATAGTTTGGGCATACAACTCGTTCCCGGTAGCAAAGTATGCCCTTAGCAAACCCATAAGGTGACCATGTCGATTGAGGCCCCACGCCCATTCGATATCGTCATCCGGACCGTCATGTGACCAGTCTAGTTGACCGTTCGGCGTTCTTGGAACCCGATCCGTCAGATCGTAGAATTCAAATACATCGTTCAGGATTGAATCGGCCCAGCCATGTCTCTTCGAAGAGGGGGTAGGTTGGTCGCGTCGTAACTGTGCCGCAGTTTGACCATGCCTGTAATAGTGCAGAAGTTCATCGCAGGCGGTCACCTGATCTCTGCGATCATGGGCTGCCTTGACCTTTTCAAGTCCTGGCCGCGTGAGATCAAGCTTTTCAAGCAGGTTGCCGATGCGTTGCGGATAGGCTTCATATGCGTCGCGAGTGGTCAACAACTTTTCCCACTGCTGGGCAGTGGTCACCGCGGGAGTGAGCACCAACAAGGAAGCAACGACGGCCAGAATATTATACGAGGACATCATGGTGGATTGATTTTAGCGCGACGATAATTAACTCCCGGCCGTCAGCCGGACTCGCACAACTGATTGCCCTTGCTTAAACAGATATGCAGGAAGGCGAATCTCGATGCGTTTGAGGTTCTCAATTCGCTTGTCCAATTCAAGTGGTGGCGGATCCAGCGAGATAACTGAGACCGATACTTCGGGATGCGAAAGATTCTCGAGTCGCATCTCCTTGCCCTCTTGGCGGAGTACAGCACCTCCCCGAATTATGTCCACTTCGGCGGCGGTGATCAGTTGCCACGTGATGCTACGCGTGGAGTCATTCACCTCAAACCGGTCTTCAACGAGTATGGAATGGTTATCTTCTTTAACAAAACGCCGGGTAGCACTTGACAGGGTGCCGCCAAAAACGTCCTTCATATCAAACGTCGCTTCCGGCTTTTGACCATCCTTAAACTCAAGAAGCGACGCGAATCCGTTGTTGACATGGAGTGCATCGTTTACCGTAAGCGTACTATGCCCGTAGTTGTTTTTCGTAAGCAATAGCCAGCGCTCGCAACCCTGACAATTCCCCCAAAGATTGAAACCTGTCCTTTCAATTTCATGATACGCCTGATTTCCGGGATCAATCGACCAGCGAACCCCGTCTACTTCAAGGATGAATGAGCCAGCATCCATATTACCGTGATTGACCGTCGCCTTCCCTCCCTTGCCACCAAAGTAAAACTGTCGTGAATCGTCTTTGCCCCCTCTGAAAATAACCACCGGATTCGTCCCCTCCCCTTTCCATGCCAACGGCAGTTCGGTGGATTTTTTTTCTTCAAACTGCGACAACCATACGAGACCGGCTCCCGCCAGTCGCGAAAGCCTCCTGATATCTTGCGACGACACCAAAAACTTCTCCCGTTCCAGATAAAGCGCATCGCCCGTCTGTTTGGCAAACCACGCCAGCGTGATATCACCCGATGAGCCACCCCTATCTCCGCAGTCTGCGAAATTGTAGTACCAACCCGAGGGCGCAACACTGAGCAACCGAAACTTAGCGCTCTCTACAAACGCCGGATACTTTGCAATCCCAAAGTCAGTGCCGAACGCGCTCTCCAGCAGCGCGGACGTATAAGCTGAGAAGCTTGTTCCATAGCCCCAATATGTCGCGCCCTCCGGATAGAGTCCATCCGGTCCATAAGCTGCAAGCGCATAGGGCATCCCATCCAGTGATCGGCGGATTGTCCTCGCCGCCAGGTCGGGATCTCGGTCGGCAATGGAGATCGCAGCCGCAATCATCCCGCCGTTGCAGACCTGATTCCAGTTGTGTGACGCAGTTACCCAGCTTGGCGCTTCCTCGCCAGCAAAACTCGGTTTGATGCCTTTCTCAATCAGCGCATCCTTTGCCAGATTGATCGTGGATGGAGGCAGCCGGTCTCCCGCCCAATCCAGTGCAATGGCGACCGCCAGTGACATTTCTGCGACGTCGAGGTAGTGCGATGGATTCCAATCAGAGAAATTACAGACAGCTTTCACCTCATCATCGATACGCCTCGCTATTGCCGGATCTCGTTCGATCCGATACACCATACCGAGAATGTTCATCCGGTAGAGCATCTCCCGGGATGTTCCCAGGAGGCGCCGGCCGATCACCTCGCGGGTCAAAAGGGGTTCCTTCATGATCTCCCCCACACTCAACTTCATTGCCGCGAAGTAATTTTTTACTACCGGGTCTGATTTCAGCTTGTTTCTTAGCGTTCGCTCGATCGCCGGCGTGAGCACAAGCCGCGGGCTCGCCTTCCGAAGCCTGGACTTGAGGAATGATACTGAGATTGGATTTTCAAGCTTGACGGGATCAGGTGTTTGCGCACCGATCTGTTGATGCGCAGCGCTCGCGTAAAAAGACAGCGAGCAAAGCATGAGAATGAGCAGGGAATAGCCTTTCATAAGGATCTGGTGTTTGCTGTGTTGGATACTCGGGAGAGAGAACTACTGATGGTTCCCTTAATATAGGCAATTATTCTTTGAGGTACGAGCACCGTTCATCACTTCCCACTGATCTTGAAGTCTCCGATGTGATGGTCAAAGGATCAGCGAAGCACCTTCACCGCGGCTTCGGCACACCGTTCGCCGTCCATCGCAGCAGAGACGATACCCCCGGCATAACCTGCTCCCTCTCCGCACGGAAATAGACCGCGCACCTGCAGATGCTCCAGCGTATCGCTATCCCGCGGCACTTTGACCGGTGATGATGTACGACTCTCGACGCCAACAACGTGTGCGTCATTGGTATAGTATCCCTTCATCTTCTTGCCAAACTCTAGAAACGCAGTGCGAAGCGATTGATAGATAAACGACGGCAGCACCTCTTTCAAGTCTGTCGAAACGAGCCCGGGCTGATAGGACGTAGTGGGCAACGAAGAAGATACTCGTCCCTCGACAAAATCCACCAGCCGTTGAGCGGGTGCCCGCTGCGTGCCCCCCGCCACTTCGCAGGCACGGCGTTCAATCGCAGCCTGGAACTCCATGCCGGCAAGCGCACCACTGTTGGCGCTATTCATAAAATCCTTCTCATCGACTGCCACGACGATTCCTGAATTTGCAAAGAAAGAATCCCTCCGAGACGGGCTCATACCATTCACAACAATCTCGCCCGGAGCGGTTGCCGACGGAACGATAAAACCTCCGGGACACATGCAGAACGAAAAGACACCGCGTTGCCGCCCGCCGACCACTGTCTGTTGTACCAGGCTATAACTGGATGCCGGGAGCCACGGTCCGCGATCAATCTCACAATGGTATTGAATACGATCGATCAGATTCTGAGCGTGCTCAACGCGGAGGCCCAGCGCAAACGGTTTCGCCTCTATGAGTATTCCTTTTTGGTGGAGTAGTCCGAAAATGTCACGGGCGGAATGCCCTGTAGCCAGAATCACCGATTCACCTCGAATTTTTTCGTTTGTAGCCAGCACGGCGCCTGTCACGGCACCCCGGTCAATGATCAGGTCGGTAACCCTGGTATTGAAGTGAACCTCACCACCGCATTCGATAATCGTCTGTCGCAGGTTGGCCACCACCTTCGGCAATATGTTGGTTCCAATGTGCGGGTGAGCATCGAACAAGATATTGTCAGGAGCACCGTGTGCAACAAACGTATCAAGAACACTTCGTACGTCACCGCGTTTCTTCGACCGGGTGTAGAGCTTTCCATCGGAGTACGTGCCGGCACCTCCTTCGCCGAAGCAGTAGTTCGATTCCGGATTGACAATGTGTTCCTTATTGATTGCAGCAAGATCCCGGCGCCGGGACTGAACGTCCTTTCCACGCTCGAACACAATCGGTTTCACCCCGAGTTCGATCAGCCTCAAGGCGGCAAACAATCCGGCGGGTCCGGCTCCGATAACTAAGACGGGTTTTCGACCCCGCACGTCGGGGTATTTTTTGTCGCCTTCCTTCCGCGGAGTCTCCGAACCATCATAGATTTCACATTGAATGCGAACCCGAACCTTGCGTCCTCGTGCGTCAATCGATCGCTTTACCGGCTTTACACGTACACCGTCTTCCCTGTTCAGGCCGAGGCGTTCATAGAGGATATCTGGAAACAGTTTTTCATTGAAGGCTTCCTCGGGTTGAAGTATAAGATCGGCGGTGCGCATAGGGGGTCACGTGCATTCACGGAATTGTGAATTATCAATTAACTTGGCTAAGTTAAGGCAATAATCGGTACCCACGATATGCAGACCAACGACTCAGCGGCGACCCGGAAAAAGTCCATGAAACAAGATGTCTTCGAGCATCCTGACTTCTATGCTATTGACGACCTTCTGACGGACGAGCATAAACTTGTGAGAAGTTCTATCCGCGACTTTGTCAAACGGGAAATATCCCCGTTCATAGAAGACTGGGCACAGCGTGCTCACTTTCCCTACGAGATCGTTCGAAAATTCGGGGAGGTCGGAGCGTTTGGTCCTACAATTCCCGTTGAGTACGGTGGCGGCGGACTCGACTATATCAGTTATGGGCTGATCATGCAGGAAATCGAACGCGGTGATTCGGGAATGCGCTCGACGGCATCAGTGCAGGGACCGTTAGTCATGTACCCAATCTTCACGTTCGGGAGTGAAGAACAACGGAAGCGTTACCTTCCGAAACTCGGGGCCGGGGAATGGTTGGGTTGCTTCGGCCTCACCGAGCCAGACCACGGGTCAAACCCGGGAGGCATGACAACCAACTTCCGGGATATGGGTGATCACTTCCTGCTCAATGGTGCGAAGATGTGGATCTCCAATTCGCCGCGAGCGGACGTCGCTGTTGTGTGGGCGAAGAACGAAGAGGGCCGTATTCACGGACTTATCGTCGAGCGCGGCTACGAGGGGTTTTCCACGCCGGAAACCCACGGCAAATGGTCGCTTCGCACCAGCGTGACTGGCGAACTTGTTTTCGATAATGTAAAAATTCCGAAGGATAATTTATTGCCTGGCATGAGCGGACTTGGCGCGCCCTTGAAGTGTCTTGACACCGCACGCTACGGAATCGCATGGGGCGCAATTGGTGCGGCGATGGATTGTTATGAATCCGCGCGCCGCTATGCGAACGAGCGCCTGCAGTTCGGAAAGCCTATTGCATCATTCCAGTTGGTTCAGAAGAAGCTCGCCGAGATGCTGACCGAAATTACGAAAGCACAACTTCTGAACTGGCGATTGGGCACACTCATGAACGAAGGAAGGGCCACCTCCGCGCAGATCTCATTGGCGAAGCGCAACAACGTAGCGGTCGCGCTTGAGATAGCGCGCGAAGCCAGACAGATCCACGGTGCCATGGGGATCACTGGTGAATACCCGATCATGCGACACATGACAAATCTGGAGTCGGTGATTACTTATGAAGGCACCCACGATATCCACCTGCTTATTCTAGGCAACCAGATCACCGGCATCCCGGCATTTGGATGACGGGCTCTACTGGACGTAAGCGGTGAACGTCAATCGCTGTACCGGGTTCTTTGGATCGTTAGAATAAAATGATATCGACTTTGTCTGCGTTCCCTTGCGACTGGCGGGATTGAATGATATCCGAACCGGAGCGCTTTCACCGGGCTTCAAGGTTGTTTTCGATACAGACGCAGTAATACACGTACAATTAGGTTGAATAGCCCTCAGCTCCAAAGGTCTTCGACCGGCATTCGTGATCGTGACTTCCCGCTCGGTGGTACCGTTACTGCCAATACTTCCGAACTCGAGCAGCTGCGTGCCGAGTACCAGCTGTGGTGCGCTAGCGAGTTCTGCTGCTGTCATCTCGGGAAAATAGTCTTCCAGCGTTGCGAAAACAGGAAACGATTTTACTGGTGCGAGCGGGTCGTCTGTGTGCACTTCAATATTATCTGACTGGAAACCGTACGCATTCCTCAACCCCCCATTGTAGCTTACACGGATCGTACCCTGGCGGCCCGGTTCGAGCGTGCGCGGTTGAACATCTACCAGAATATAGCTAGGTTGCACAAATTCCCCGGAGAAGTTAATGACCTTGTCTCCCGCATTTAGTACTGGAAATTCCCGTACTGCATACTCGCTCTTTCGGAAAACACGCCCCATGTTGAAGGAGGAGGTTCGGAACCTGAGATTGCCCTTGGCAATCGGAAAGTCCGACGGCTCGGGATTGTCAACATTGCTGACCTGGCCCTTGATCTGAAGGACGATGGGATTCGGCTCGAGATCGGTCGTGACGGTTAATGACCGGTTAAAGTAACCGGGGCGGCCTTTTGGATCATAACTCACCTGGACAAACCCCTGTTGTCCCGGAGGTATCGGGTCACGCGACCAGCCTGGCGTCGTACACCCGCAGGAAGCCTGCACCTTAAGAATCCTGACGTCTCGGCTGCTGTTATTTGTGAATACAAACTCATGCGTGACAGGCCCTTTGTTTTCATCCACGGAGCCAAAATTGTGAACTTCCTCGCGGAAAGCGAGTTGCGATGCGCGCTGGGCTTCCGCGCTCAAAAAACACACTACCAGGAGTGATCCTACTACAGCTCTTTTCATAACACAACGACGATTTCACAAAATTAAACAATACCCGTTGATTAACGGGGACAATCAGGCATCGAATGTTACGTCGATTCACGGCAATCCTTCCGCCGGTTGTTCCCAACATTTTGTTTTCTTTGCATTCAATATGGCAAGAATACTTACCGGCATCCAGAGCAGTGGTCGGCCGCACCTCGGAAATTTGCTGGGAGCGATCATCCCCGCAATCAAACTATCGCAACAAGCTGGCAATGAGTCACTCTTCTTCATTGCCGACCTCCACTCACTAACAACTATCAAAGATGCCGAAACGCGTGTTCACAACGTCCGCGCGGTCGCAGCGGCTTGGTTGGCGTTCGGTTTTGATATCAAAAAAAACTACCTATACCGACAGTCACGGATTCCCGAAGTATGCGAACTCACCTGGTATTTGAACTGTCTGACGCCTTATCCAATGCTGGCCAATGCTCATTCGTTTAAGGACAAGTCTGAAAAGCTCGCGGACGTAAACGCCGGCTTGTTCACATACCCGGTGCTGATGACGGCAGACATCATTCTGTACAACGCAAACTATGTTCCGGTCGGCAAAGATCAGCGTCAGCACGTCGAAATCGCGCGGGATATTGCTTCAGCCTTCAACAACCAATACGGTGAGACTTTCGTCGTCCCCGAGGCTCGAATCGAGGAACAGGTTATGACGATCCCCGGAACTGACGGTCAGAAGATGAGCAAGTCATACGGCAACATTATAGATATCTTCCTTCCGGACAAGGAGCTTCGAAAACAAGTTATGTCCGTCGTAACCGATAGCACGCCGTTAGAGGCTCCTAAAAATCCTGATACTGACAACGTATTCGCTATCTACAGTCTCATTGCGACAGAAGAAGAACGTGAGTCGCTGCGGCAAAAATACCTCGCCGGGAACTACGGCTACGGCCACGCCAAACAAGAGTTATTCGAGTTGATTGTCCGTCGATACGCATCCGAACGGCAAGCGTTCAACTACTACATGGATAATCCGGCAGAACTGGAGGCGAAACTGGAGCAGGGGGAAAAGCGGGCGCGCGTTATTGCGAACGAGACTCTGGATCGCGTTCGAAGAAAACTCGGCTACCGGTAAGCCCGGCTAAGCCGTCCACACCACATCCCGCTTGTCCTTGCCAACCGTCAAGACAATCCGGGGTGGGTTTGTGATCAGAATCAACCGCGTATCCTTGCCCGGAAATTTGTCTACTTCAACCGGAACACCTTTCCCGAGATAAGCGATCGGCATCAAGACATCATTGTCGGGACACAAGTCGTTATGGACCGACTGAAGTGCATCTTCGAGAAACTCGCCGTGCTTGTCCTGAAAATCATCCTCGAGGTCATGGAGCTGTTCCTCCAGATCGTCATATCTGGGGTCGTTATAATCGAGAACACTTAATTCCGCCTTGGCCTTCTCAATTTCTTGCAATGCGGCATCTAATTCCTTCACATTCATAGCGAGTAATTTCCTGTAAATATTACAGAATTAAGGAAATAACAAAAAAAAACTGCACAATAGGTGCTTCCGGGAATTCCTTCACGCCTCGCTCACCACCTACAGGACTGCAAAAATCGAGGTTGCCTTAACCGACCTGGCTAATTAATCACCGGCAATTATTTTATCTTCGCACGTTCATCCCGTACACATTCATCGATGCGGGAGATCACAAGCGAAACGCGAATGGATATGTCGGAACTAATTGAAAACGTCAGGAAAAGGGCCGAAGAATGGCTCGACAGCAAAGTGATCGATGCCGAAACCAAATCGGCGGTGAGACAACTGCTCGATGCTCCCGACTCCAAGGAACTCATCGATAGCTTTTACAAGGATCTGGAATTCGGCACGGGGGGGCTACGCGGTGTCATGGGCGCCGGGTCAAATTGCATGAACCGTTATACGATCGGAAAGGCCACACAGGGATTGGCGAACTACCTGCGGAAAACCCACCCCGGGGGAGACATCCGTGTTGCGATCGCCTTCGACAGCCGCAACAACAGTCAACATTTCGCACAGGTAACCGCCGACGTTCTCTCAGCCAACGGAATCGATGTTCATATCTTCCCGGAACTTCGGCCAACACCGTTGTTATCGTTTGCTATCCGCTACCTGAAGTGCCATTCCGGGGTGGTGATCACTGCGTCCCATAATCCAAAAGAATACAACGGTTACAAAGCATACTGGAGCGATGGCGCGCAGGTAGTACCGCCTCACGACAAGAACATCACGGAGGAAGTGAAGAAGATCACATCGTTTTCACAGGTGAATTATGCTGCAAACAAGTCGTTGATCCATACGATCGGTCCAGAGGTCGAAGATGCGTACTACGAGGAGGTCTTGAAACTGATCCCCAACAAAAGCGTTATCGAACGCAACAGCAACATACCGCTTGTGTACTCCAGTCTTCACGGCGCGGGCATCACTATGGTACCCGAATGTCTGAGACGTATCGGCTTTACCAACGTCCGCGTTGTTGCGTCACAGCAGGAGCCTGATGGAAACTTTCCAACGGTCCATTCACCCAATCCTGAAGAGCAATCGGCAATGGAGGAAGTGATCCGTGAAGGGAAGTCCGCCGGCGCTATGCTGGTGATGGCCACTGATCCCGATACAGACCGCGTTGGTATTGGTGTGCGGGAAGCTAACGGCGAGTTCACTTTGCTGAATGGAAATCAGGCTTTCAGTCTGATGATGTACTTCATTCTGAAAAACATTAAAGATCGAAACAACGCCTACATCGCAAAGACCATTGTGACTTCGGAGTTGGTCGATACGATGGCTCGTGAAATTGGCATCATGTGCTATAACACACTGACAGGCTTCAAATACATCGCCGCACTCATGGGGCAACTCGAAGGGAAAGAGCGATTCATCGCGGCGGGTGAAGAGAGTTATGGATATATGGTCGGCGATTTTGTCCGCGATAAGGATGCGGTATCGGCATGCGCCTTCTTTGCAGCCATGGCCGCGAGCAGCGCGGAGGAAAAAAAATCCATGAGCGATTGGCTGATTGAAATGTATATCGAATTCGGTTTCTACAAGGAACATCTACTGAATCTAACCCGGAAGGGCCAGCAAGGCGAGCAGGAGATCCGCGCCATGATGGAGAAGTTTCGGAATGATCCTCCTGCTGAGATCAACGGCGTTCGCGTCACGAGGGCACTGGATTACAAAACCTTGGAGGAAAAGGACATGTCGACCGGCGAGACCAGGAAGCTGAACTTCCCTGTGTCCGATGTACTACAGTTCTACCTGGCTGACGATTCAAAGGTGTCTGTACGCCCCTCGGGAACGGAGCCTAAGATAAAGTTCTACATCTCAGTCAAAACAGATCTGCCAACTCGGGAAGAATTTGATCAACGCAATAAGGATCTGGATGCGAGAATCAAAGGCATCGAATCGTCTCTCCTCAGTTCCTGATCGTTGATTGAAGTCCGTTACGCAACCGACTCGGACTGCTGCGGGATAACCGTCGGATAGTCGAACAGACCTTTCTCCTTGATCGCCTCTTCGACCTTATGCGGAACGAACGATTCCCAACCGCTCTCCCCTTTCCGGATCATCGCGAGTACGTTGTCCGAAATGATGTGGAGGTTTTTCACGTTCGCATCGTTGATGTCTTCCAGCTTGTTGTTTTCAACGAGATATCGGAAGAGACTCTTCAAGTTACCCGGTAACTCCTCCTCAAAATCCTTCAATGTAAACAGTGAGCCATCCGGGCGGAGCGCAGGGTAGATGTACAGCTTCACATTCGTACCAAACAGCGACGCGAAACACTCAAGAATGCCACCGCGGATATTTTCGTATGTCCGTTCTTCAAACACCTTTTGCAGCGCAAAGATACCCATGGTGATGCCGATCTTTTTACCCTTGGTTGTGCGCGACAGATAATCCACCAGGCGGTAATACTCAAAATAGTTCGATATCAACACATTTTGTCCCAGCGAACAAATGATGTCGGCGCGATGCAAAAAATCGCGCTCATCAATTCTGCCGTCGGGTCCCAAATCGTTCAGCGTGAGTTCGGTGATCAGAAGTATCTTCGACCGATCGACGTCCGGCTCACGCTTGAAATGTCTCCGCGACGAAAGCAGCATGTCGACGTTGACGTTCGTCGGTGGGCGAAACCTACCTCTCAGTACCAGGACGTTCTTCTTGTACAACTCGTCGGTCGGTTGCATTACATTTCCATCCGGGCCAAACATGGCGGCCTTCGTAAGACCGTTCTTCACAAGCTTCAACGCCATGAGGCGGTTGTCGACGTGCTTGAAATCCGGGCCGGAGAGTCGGAACATATCGACCTCCACACGTTTAGCGCCAAGACCGTCTACTAGCGACATCAGTATCTCTTCTGGCTCACTCATGAACATACAACCGTAAATCATGTTTACGCCCACAATGCCGATACTCAATTGCTGTTGCAGGGGGTCGTTGTCATTCATTTTGACATGGATGACACACTCATTCGGCTCCGTCATCGGATGGAGCTGAAAGCGCAGTCCGAGCCATCCATGGCCGTGGTTGGTGCGCTCGTAATTAAGCGCTTCTATTGTATCCGCGAACGCGAAGAAACGCGTCGTCTCGATCCGGTGCGGCAGGCGTTCCGCGAGTAGGACATACTCGTGATCCAACATCTGCATCAACCTATCCTCACAGACATACCGATCGCAAACGCCGTAGATAGCATCGCTGAACTTCATATCATAAGCGGATATGGTTTTGGCAATGGTTCCGGAGGCGCCACCCACCTTAAAAAAATTTGCCGCCACCTCTTGCCCCGCGCCAATCTCCGCAAACGAACCGTAGATCGCCTTGCTAAGGTTTATCCTGAGCGCCTTCTCCTGGGTGGTCAGTTTTCGGTATTCCTCCATAAGCATCGGATAATGCGGTTGAATTTAGTGAATTGCCTGAACTTTCTTGCGATCGACAATTGCAATCGGTAACGTCCGAGCCTCAGTACAATAATAACTGTACCAGTTTTAACTGCTTCTTGAACGGAAAGGTTTTCAGAAAGATACGTCAAAAACGCTCCCTGGCTTCCTGCTTGATATCCTCCCAGTCGTCGGGAGGAATACCATTTTTCCCGAAGAAGTCGAGGAGCCAGGGCACCATCTCCTTTTTCATCCCGAATTTACCGACGGCATCTTCGACGAATGAGATCTCATGTGCCGCAACGTGGTCGTCTGCGTGGAGCATGAGCAGGAGATCGTATATCAGATTCATTTTGTCATCGTGATTCTCGGGCACGGTCAGCGTGTGCGGTGTCTCGCTTTCCACGATTGCCCGAATCTGTCGGTCTTTCAGACCATACCGGCGGCCGATCCGATAAAGGAGTTCTTCCTCTTTCGGATGAATCTGTCCATCTGCCCGTGCCAAAGCCAGCAGATTCCGGATATGGTTCTTCTTAAAGGAGAGATACTGGTGTTCAAAGAAGCCGATCATCTTGTCAATTCATAGCATCAACGCGTGGACAACAACACATATTGCGCCAGCTAGGATGTCCGCACTCCTAAACTGGACCAACTACTGAGGCACCCCGGCCTGTTCCTCTTTCAATGCGCGACGGAGAATCTTCCCGACATTTGTCTTCGGCAATTCCTTTCTGAATTCCACGTGCTTCGGGCGTTTGTAGTTAGTGAGGTTTTCGCGGCAATAACTTTTCAATTCCTCTTCCGTGAGACTTTCGTCGCGTCGCACGACGAAAACCTTGATCGCTTCACCTGTCATCGCATCAGGTGTTCCGATTGCGGCCACCTCCAACACTTTGGGATGACCCGCTATAACATTCTCTATCTCATTGGGGTACACGTTGAACCCGGAGACCATGATCATGTCTTTTTTGCGGTCGACGATCTTGAAAAAACCATCGGCATCCATATTCCCGATGTCACCAGTCTTGAACCACCCCCCAGGGTGAAAGACTCCGACGTTGTCATGTTCCCAATACCCCGACATCACCTGAGGACCTCGTGCACATATCTCACCTGTCTCTCCCTCGGGAAGCTGGTTGCCGTCGTCGTCGAAGATCGCTACTTCCGTGCTGGGCATTGGAAGACCGATCGTTCCCATGCGATGCGTTCCGTCGAGGGGATTACAACATAGTACAGGAGATGTCTCCGAAAGTCCGTAGCCTTCCAGCAACGGCGTACCCACCACCTGCTCCCAGCGCTTCGCCACTGCGTCTTGCACAGCCATTCCGCCGCCGATCGATCCTTTGAGATGTGAGAAATCGAGGTCTTTGAAAGCTGGTGTATTCAGAAGCCCGTTGAACAACGTATTTACACCTGTGAGTATACTGAACTTGTGCTTGTTGAGTTCCTTGCAAAAGCCTTTCATGTCACGAGGATTCGTGATCAACACATTCTTGACGCCGGTGCTGAACATCAGCAAACCATTGACTGCCAGCGCGAAGATGTGGTACATCGGAATCGCGGTGATGATAATGTCTTCTCCACCGTCCTTCAGATACGGATAGAACCAGTGAGTAACCATGGTATTGTGGTTCACCAGATTACCATGGGAGAGCTTGGCACCTTTAGATACTCCGGTGGTGCCTCCTGTGTACTGAAGCACTGCAACGTCGTCATTCGAGATTTCGGGAGCCTGCAAAGGCAGCACCGATCCCTTTTTCAGGACGTCCTTGAAAGACAGTGCACCAGGCAACTCGTAGGGCGGTACCATCTTCTTAATATTCTTGACGACGAAGTTAACGATCGGTCCTTTGAGTCCGCCGAGCATGTCACCGAGTTGCGTAACAATGATATGCCGGATGCTAGTCTTCGCAACGATCTTCTGAAGGTTTGCGGCAAAGTTGGCGACAATAACAATCGCCACTGCGCCTGAATCCTTGAACTGGTGCTCCATCTCGCGCGGCGTATAAAGCGGATTGGTATTGACCACGATCAAGCCGGCGCGGAGCGCACCAAAGAATGCAACGGGGAACTGCAAGGCATTCGGCATCTGAATAGCTATCCTATCCCCTTTCTTCAGACCGATCCCGTTCTGCAGGTACGCCGCAAAATCCCGTGTTAGCTTGTCGACCTCCGCGTAGGTCAATGTCGCGCCCATGTTGTCGAACGCCACCCGATCGCCGTACTTCTTGCAACTTTCTTCAAACAGGTGCACAACCGAGCGATACTTATCCATCTCGATCTCATGCGGCACTCCTTCGGGATAATTCTTCAACCAGGGATACGATTTCATAGCAGGTTATTTACAACGGAACGGCTCGTTAAAACCGATCCACTGATTCCGACATTAACTTTTGTGGTGAGTTTAATAAAAACGCGTGGTGAAAGCAAACGATTGAACACGTGCGGCAGCAGGGCGATCTTCACAAAAAAAAACCCACCTTTCGATCCCAATCGAAGAAGTGGGTTAGCTCTGAATAACTCATTAACCTAAACTGAGCTGCTGTAGAGGGAGGGCTCGAACCTCCACGGGGCAGTTAGCCGCAGGACATAAGAGAACATTTTAGTGGTCAACCCATTATCCTGTGTTTATCCTGGATCCCCACCCCCGAGACAGGAGGGTATGTCTGCCAAGTTTCATCACCCTACAATTTTGAAGAACGTCGTTGCTGTAGGGGGAGGGTTCGAACCTCCACGGAGCGGTTAGGTTTACCCGATTCTCCCGAGCTCAATGTTGCAATTGAGATCGGGCTGATCGGACAACTTTTTCCCTTATCCCCACCCCCGAGACAGGAGGGCTTGTCTGCCAGTTTCAACACCCTACAGTGTGTGTGTTGATTGTAAATTATGCAACAAATTACGGATTTATAGCCCTCATAACGCAATAAATACTGCCAAATATTGGAGTATTTTTAATAAATATTCATAATTTTGAAGATAAGCTAATAACACAAATCTTTTATGGCTGAAAATTTGAAAATT
>JBIQJZ010000330.1:0-2680 GCA_044507115.1 Flammeovirgaceae bacterium
AACTCGGTCACGACAGGATTCAGTCTCACGCACACGCAAAGTTTCAACCGCATCAAGGATATTTGGCGTTCAGCACGATCCCGCCGGGAACAGAACCCCGCGATCGAGTCTCAGGAAAACGCGGAAGCGATACTCAATGAGGATGAGGGAACGGAGTAGTCTCATTCGACGCACGCTTACAAGAGCCCCGATTGCTCTACTCGCATCCGCGTTACTGATGTCGCCGGCAACATCGCGTGCGCAAACCGACACGACCAGCCTGAACAAAAAGAAACTGCGAACGCTTCTGATCACATCGGGAGTAGCGTACGCAGGTGGAATCGCGACCCTCAACCACATTTGGTATAGTAACAACGATCGCCAGTCGTTCCGCTTCTTCAACGACAACGCAGAGTGGAAACAATGCGACAAGGCGGGACACGTTCTCTCCAGCTATGTGCTCAGTGACCTTTCTTCAACGCTGCTCCGCGGCGCGGGTGTACCGCCGAAAAAATCCGATGTGTACGGGGCGCTAACTGGATTGATGCTGACGCTCCCAATTGAAGTGCTCGATGGCTATTCATCCGGATATGGTGCATCGGTTGGCGACGCCGTCGCAGACGCGGCAGGGTCGGCACTATTCCTCGGGCAAAAACTCCTTTGGAGGGAAATACGCGTACAGCCCAAATTTTCGTTTCACCGCACCCGCTTTGCTCCTCTGCGACCCGAGCTGCTGGGCGACAATCTGCTCAGCGAGATCGTGAAAGATTACAACGGTCAGACCTACTGGCTATCGCTGGATATCGACAAGTTCACCACCTTTCCGAAGTGGCTGAACTTCGCAGTTGGATACGGAGCAGAAGAAATGGTCTATGCACGGGATCACGAAAATACAGCTGCCGGGTTCATCCCATTTCGTCAGTTTTACGTCGCCGTTGACATTGATCTGAGCAGTATCCAGACACGTTCAAAAGCGCTGAAAATGCTGCTTTACGTGGTCAACATCGTCCGCCTCCCAGCCCCCGCCCTCGAATTTTCCCCGCGGGGCTCAAGATTTCATGCATTTTATTTCTAAATTCACCCAACTTTTTGTACCTTAACAAGTTAAGGCCAATTTCTACTAGCTGAAAACACTAACCCCTATGGATATTACCTATACCCTAAAGCAGTACGCTGACCAAATCGGCGGACAATTCACCGACTACGATCACATCAAATCCGTGATCGTCGTGCCGCTTGACAAGAGCCGGTTCCAGACAGTGCTCGCCACGACACAGAAGAGCCAGGTGTCGGGCAGAGACCAGGCTGTCTTTACTTCCAAGGTATGCGAATACCGCAACAATATTGATCTCAAGGTTCTGATGGAGCAGAATTCCAACTTCGACTACAGCAAGTTTGTGCTCGTCGACGGATATCTGAAAGTAGAGGCATCGTGCCTCACCGCATCAGCGTCAGAAGCGCAAGTCAAAGAAATGGTCCAGGAAGTCGCACAGTTAGCAGACCACTACGAACTGAAGCTTACAGGGCAGGATATTCACTAGCATCCGCTCCGACTATCGGAACGAATTCTGTTGAAAATCTGTAACGACTATTGACAAACCGCCCTATCGCCTCCTGCTTCGCAGGAAGAGGAAAGTCCGGGCAACACAGGGCAGCGTACTTCCTAACGGGAAGGACGCGCGTTCGTAAGAACACGCGGACAGAAAGTGCCACAGAAAACAAACTACCACCGAATTTTTCGGGGGAAAAGGTGAAAAGGTGAGGTAAGAGCTCACCGGTCGGCTCGCGAGAGAAGGCGCATGGTAAACCTTACGCGTTGAAAGGTCAAATAAGTTTCGGGATAAGCGGCCCGCTTTAGCTTCGGCCCCGGAACGGGTAGACTGATTGATCGTATCCGTGAGGATACGACCAGATAAATGGTAGGGCTCCCGAGCAATCAGGAGACAGAACCCGGCTTACAGGTTTGTTAATTTCTATCAGACCTGCCGGCGGAGACGCACAGTTGTCTCTACTGGCAGGTTTATTTATTTTTCGGCAACCATCAACCCCGATTCATGTCAAAAATCCTGCTCATAGAAGACGATGTCAAGATCCGCAGCATCCTTAAGGAAATACTTCTGGAAAAAAATCACGAAGTAGACGAAGCCGGCGACGGACTCGAAGGCTTTCGAAAACTCGAGCAGGGCGCCTACGACCTTTGCATCTGCGACATCAAGATGCCCAAGATGGATGGTCTGGAAGTGCTCGAAAAAACCAAAGAGGCGGGCATTCCCACCAACTTTGTCGTTATCTCTGCGCATGGAAACATCGACATAGCGGTAGAAGCCGTCAAGAAAGGCGCATTCGACTTTCTGCAAAAGCCATTCGACCTCGGCAGACTTGAGATCACCCTGCGCAACGCGCTAGACAAGACGACACTGATCAAGGAGACCAAGAATCTCCGCCGGAAGATCTCCCGGAAATTCGAGATGATCGGGGAATCCGAGCCTGTGCGACAAATGATGGAGATGATTGATAAAGTCGCGCCGACCGACGCACGCGTACTCGTCATCGGGCCAAACGGATCGGGAAAGGAACTTGTCGCAAAATCCATTCACGAAAAAAGCAAACGTGCCGATGGCCCATTGATAGAAGTGAACTGCGCCGCCATTCCCTCCGAACTCATCGAGAGCGAGCTGTTCGGCCATGAAAAAGGATCCTT
>JBIQJZ010000056.1:0-2456 GCA_044507115.1 Flammeovirgaceae bacterium
GTAGTGCTGGACGGCATCAGGCGTGATATCCCGGTTTATGGGTCGATAAAAGACTTCCGGGGACAATCAGGTGCAACGGCCACGCACTGTATTGTCGGATTGGCAACAAAGGGTGGTGTGATCCCGGACTCACTGCGCGCCGAACTTCGGGAAGCGCTGGAGAATGGGTTCAGTCTCATCAACGGTCTGCATGAATTCGTATCCGATATCCCGGAGTTGGTGGAACTTGCGAACACCCGGAACCTGGAGATCATCGATGTGAGGAAGCCAAAGAAGTTCCGCGACCTTCACTTCTGGACAGGGAAGATTAGGGAAGTGAAGTGTCCGAAGATTGCTGTGCTCGGCACCGATTGTGCGCTTGGCAAAAGAACAACGACCCGCCTTCTGGTGGAAGCTATGCGCAAGGCTGGATACAAGGCGGAAATGATTTATACCGGACAGACAGGATGGATGCAGGGTGCTAAGTACGGGTTTGTATTTGACTCGACGCTAAACGATTTTATTTCCGGTGAGATGGAGCACGCCGTGCACACCTGCTATATCGAGACGCGGCCCGATATTATTTTTATCGAAGGCCAATCTTCGTTGCGAAATCCCAGCGGACCCGCTGGCGCGGAATGGATATGTTCTGCTGCCGCGGACGCTGTCGTCCTCCAACACAACCCCTTGCGAAAACATTATAAAGACATGGGCCACTACCCTGCTTTGGTAGCCCAGCCGGATGAAGAGATCGAGCTTATTCGAATCTACGGGGCTCCAACCATCGCGCTTACAGTTAATACGGCCTCGATGAACCAGGAGGAGGCCAGGGCATATGCCCGTCAGCAATCAGAAAAACTTTCTATTCCTGCGATTCTCCCCCTCGAAGATGGTGTCGACAGCCTTGTGCCACTCTTCGTCGCACTGGTGAAGAACGCTGGAGTAGCCGTGTAAAATCAATCACATGCCGAAGATCAAGGACATCAAAGTCTGGGATGCAGACCTGGGAAACACAAAACCCTATACAATTGCGTTCAAAACGGTTGACCAGGTGCGCAACGCGTTTGTCGAGATTACACTCGACTCCGGCCTGACGGGTCTCGGGTCTGGCAACCCAAGCGAGTACGTGGTCGGGGAAAACCTTCAGCAGTGTCTCGAAGCGCTTCACGAAAGAAATCTGGATTTCCTCGTGGGAAGGGATATCCGGAACATCAACCAATTGACATATGAAGTGTGGGAGCGATTCCCTCGAAACCCTTCAGCACGAGCAGCGCTTGATATCGCGCTTTACGATGCATTCACCAAGGTCCTTGATCTTCCCCTCGTGAAATTCCTGGGCCAAAAGATCGAATCCCTACCAACTTCTATCACGATCGGGATAAAGAATGTGGAGGAGACTCTTCGGGAGGCGGACGATTTTATTCGCCAAGGCTTCAAGATTGTGAAGGTCAAACTGGGAAAGGATCTCGCAGAGGATATCGAGCGGATGATCAAGCTTCGCGAGCGAGTCGGCCGCCGTGTTGTGCTCCGCGTTGATGCAAATCAGGGATATAGCGTTGACCAAACGAGGGAGTTCTGGCAGAAAACCGCCGATCTGAACATCGAACTAATCGAGCAGCCTCTTCCGGCAAAGGCGGTGGATCAAATGAAATCATTGCCTGACGAAATCAAACGGAAGACCGCCGCGGATGAGTCGCTGATTACACCGCGCGATGCACTAAATCTTATCAAGCCCCCTTTCGCTTCGGGGATATTTAACATCAAGCTGATGAAATGCGGGGGAGTCTCGCAGGGATTGAAGATCGCCGATATCGCTCTACTCGGTGACGTCGACCTTTTCTGGGGATGTAACGATGAGAGTATCGTGAGCATTACCGCAGCTTTACACACCGCTTTTTCGACCTCCCGAACAAAGTACATCGATCTGGATGGCAGCCTTGACCTGGGGAACGATGTCGTCAAAGGCGGTTTCGTTCTCAAAGATGGGGTGATGCGCTGCTCGGATAAACCCGGTCTCGGAGTCGCACGCATTCGCTGAAGTTATTCTGTCGGGCGGTCAATACCTGCTTCATCAAATGTTTCAGGATATCCCTGTTTTCGGAAGCTTTTGAGGAATGGATCTTGTTGACAGGTAGTGATGGAGTGGAGAATTGGATGTTCAGGATATTACTACCCGGAATGGAAAGGCGTCTTCTATCCCGACGACCTCAGTCAGAAGAAGTGGTTGGACTTTTACTGCAGCCGCTTCAATACGCTTGAATTAAATGTCACTTACTATAGATTTCCGCGGCTGGATACGCTGCGGACATGGAAGGCGCAAAGTCCAGCGGACTTTCGCTTCACCCTAAAGGCACCGCGATACATCACGCACTTTCGGAAGTTTACGCAGGCGCAGAAAATGCTTGCCGACTTTTATCAGGTTGCAGTGGATGGCCTCGGGGAAAAGCTCGGTTGCGTCCTATTCCAGTTTCCCGCTT
>JBIQJZ010000056.1:2466-18228 GCA_044507115.1 Flammeovirgaceae bacterium
GTATGAAGCAGATCGACTGGCTCGAATCACAGAGATGCTTGATCCTTCGGTGCAAAACGTCCTGGAATACCGCCATGTGTCTTGGTGGCGACCGGAAGTGATGGACCTACTGGCGCAGCTCGGTGTGGCGTTTTGCGGAATGAGTCACCCGGAGCTTCCCGACCGCGTGATTGCGACCACGGACATCGTGTATTATCGCTTTCACGGCGTACCCTTCTTGTATAATTCACGGTATGACACCGGGAAGCTTGAAGATATTGTGCGCGAAATTGAAAAGGCCGGCGGTCATCAGAAGGCTTTTATTTATTTCAACAATACAGCGCAGGGCCACGCCGTTGTAAACGCACGTGAATTGCAGGAGGCGGTTGCTGGCCATACCCAATCACCGGTTCGTGCTCACCGTTAAAAAAAACGTCCCGCCATTGCGGCAGGACGTCTAAACCAAACCCCTCAAACCAACTTATGTTGTCCTCGCGAGAGGACATATATATGTATATCGTGTGTTCGTCTATATAACATGATGCCCGCGAAAATGGTTTGCGAATATTCGCCTTTTAATGGTCGAATATCCAGTTGAGTAGTGCGTAAGGTATTAGTACCGTTTCGGTGCAACTCAACTCAGCAATTCCGCGTTCTCTGCATTTTCGAATACGAACTCCTGCTCGGCGGTGACATCAACGAATATGACGGAATCCTTATGGATTGTTCCCGCCAGTATTTGCTTCGATAACGCGTTTAGTATTTCGCGTTGCAGAACCCGCTTCAGTGGCCTTGCTCCGAACTGGGGATCAAATCCCAATTTCGCTAACCGTTCACGTGCGGCATCCGACAACTCCAGTTTAACACCAGCCTCTTCGAGCCGCTTCCTCACCAGATCCACCTGGATATCGACAATCTTGCGAATATCTTTTCTGCTCAGCGGCCTGAACATAATGATCTCATCAATCCTGTTGATGAATTCAGGTCGCACTGTTTTTCGCAGCAGGTTCGATACCTCATCTTTCGTTTCCTCGATTACTTCGAAGTAGTTTTCATCGGTGAGTTTCTCGAAGTTCTCCTGGATGATGTTCGACCCGATGTTAGTCGTCATGATGATGATGGTGTTCTTGAAGTTGGCGACCCTTCCTTTGTTGTCAGTCAGGCGGCCGTCATCAAGTACCTGAAGGAGAATATTAAACACGTCAGGATGCGCCTTCTCGATTTCGTCGAGCAACACAACCGAGTAGGGCTTTCGCCTCACGGCCTCCGTCAACTGACCTCCTTCATCGTAGCCGACGTATCCAGGCGGGGCCCCGATGAGACGACTCACGCTATGGCGTTCCTGGTACTCACTCATGTCGATACGTACCATGGCCGTTTCATCGTTGAACAGGTAGTCTGCCAAAGCTTTCGAGAGCTCAGTCTTACCAACGCCTGTCGTTCCCATAAAAATGAATGAGCCGATAGGGCGTTTGGGGTCTTGCAGACCTGCTCTGCTCCTTCTGACCGCGTCGCTCAGAAGCCGGATCGCCTCTTCCTGTCCGGCAACTCGTTTGCTTAGTTCATCCTCGAGATTGAGGAGTTTTTCGCGTTCGCTCTGCAACATACGCGACACAGGTATGCCGGTCCATTTGGCTACCACTTCTGCAATGTCGTCGCTGTCGACTTCTTCTTTCAGCAAGGCGTGCTCGCCAGACTGCTCACTCATCTTGCGCTGATATTCATTGAGCCGATTTTCGGCCTCAACGATTTTGCCGTAGCGGATTTCGGCAACCTTTCCGTAGTCGCCGGATTTCTCCGCTTGCTCAGCTTCGAACTTCAGCCTGTCGATATTTTCTTTCTCTTTCTGTATTCCATGGACGACCTCTTTCTCCGTCTCCCATTTAGCCTTAAGCGCGTTGCGCTGCTCGCTTAAATCAGCGATCTCTTTTGTTAGAACCGCCTCCTTGTCCTTATCTTTTTCGCGGCGAATCGCCTCGCGCTCAATCTCAAGTTGCATGATCTTGCGGTTCAACTCGTCGAGTTCCTCGGGCAATGAGTCCATCTCGAGTCTGAGTTTTGCAGCTGCTTCGTCCATCAAGTCGATTGCCTTGTCCGGCAAGAATCGATCGGATATGTATCGCGTGGAAAGTTCTACCGCCGCGATTACAGCGTCGTCCTTGATCCGAACGCCATGATGAAGCTCGTATTTTTCTTTAATACCCCGGAGGATGGAAATCGAGTCTTCCATGCTGGGCTCGTCTACCATAACGGACTGGAACCTGCGCTCGAGCGCCTTGTCTTTTTCGATATACTTCTGGTACTCTTTCAATGTAGTGGCCCCGATGGCATGCAGTTCGCCCCTTGCCAAGGCGGGTTTCAATAGGTTCGCTGCATCCATTGCCCCTTCACCACCGCCTGCGCCGATCAACGTGTGTATCTCATCAATGAAGAGAATGATCTCTCCGTTGGAATCGGTGACTTCCTTAATGACAGACTTCAGTCGCTCTTCAAACTCTCCTTTGTATTTCGCGCCGGCGACCAGCAACCCCATGTCAAGTGAAATCAAAGTCTTCGACTTCAGGTTTTCAGGAACGTCGCCATCAACAATACGTTGGGCAAGACCCTCCACAATTGCTGTCTTACCCACCCCAGGTTCGCCGAGGAGGATGGGGTTGTTCTTAGTACGACGCGAAAGAATCTGCAGCACCCGGCGAATCTCTTCATCGCGCCCAATTACAGGGTCGATCTTTCCTTGCCGTGCGAGATCGTTCAGGTTCTTAGAGTAGCGCTCCAGCGATTTATACTTGGCTTCTGCATTTTGATCCGTCACCGATGCCCCACCTCTTAGTTCCTTAATTGCTTTGACCAATGCCGCCCGTTGAAATCCAACGTCCTTCATGATCGTGGATGCCTGATCTTTTCCCGCCAGGATAGCCAGAAGGAGGTGTTCAATCGCGACGAACTCATCTTTAAACTCGCGCAGTACCTTTTCGGCCTGTTGTAACACACTATTCGTGGCAGTCGACAGGTACGGCTGCTGACCAGTAACCCGCGGATAGCTGTGGAGCACCTCATTCAGTTTTGTGTCTAGCAACGCTCTATTCACGTTCAACTTCTTCATCAGATACGACACAACGTTTTCATCGGTCTCCAGAAGCGCTTTCAATACGTGTCCGGGTTCAATGGCCTGGTTGTGATTGCCCAGGGCGATCTCAGCCGACTTTTGCAGTGCCTCCTGGGACTTGATCGTATATTTTTCAAAATTCATAGTCTGTATTTTTTCTAACGGACAGCCGTCATTTCACGTGACAGTCGGGATCAAAAAATACTCCAGCAACTTAAATGGTTTTTTTTCTGAAAGTTTGGCATATAAATGACTAGTTTTATTTGGATGCCATAGCCAAAGTGGCTTAATGTATGTCAAAACGATCGTCCGCTTCACCGCCCTTATTGCCTCAAGCTAATCTGGTCGAGGTCTCTTGGGAAGTGTGTAATCAGGTGGGGGGTATCTACACCGTGATACGGTCTAAAGTTCCCTGTACGATGGACCACTGGGCCGGTCGGTATTGCCTTGTCGGTCCGTTTCTCAACAAGAACATTCTGGCCGAATTAGACTTGATGGACGATGTACAGGACATTTTCGGACAAGCTGCTGCCAACCTTCGGAAAAAGGGATACCATGTTCATTATGCAGAGTGGCTAGTCACGGGCAAGCCTCGTGTGGTGCTGATCAATCCCAATGTCATTGAAGGCTCAGTTCTCCAGCAATACAAAGAGTCTCTGTGGAGGAATCACGAAATAAGTATCATACCGAATGGAGCCTTGGTGAATCAGGTCGTGGCGTTCGGATACCTCACGAAATTGTTTTTGGAGGAACTGGTGGAACTTGCGGATGACAGGCAACTGATCGGACATTTTCACGAATGGATGGCGAGCCTACCTATCCTTGCTATCAAACGAGAAGGGTTGCCAATAAAGACGGTATTCACCACGCACGCTACCCAACTCGGTCGCCACCTGGCAATCAACTCGCCCTTTTTCTATGCCCATCTTCCATTCTTTAAATGGAAGGAAGAGGCGCGAAAGTTCGGCGTAGAAACGGAGGCTGGGATCGAGTTTGCCAGCGCACAGTCGTCGGACTTCTTCACAACGGTCAGCGAGGTGACTGCTCGCGAGTGTAAGCACCTACTCAAACGGAAGCCGGATGCGGTGTTGCCCAACGGGATCAACATTCACCGTTATGAAGCTGTTCACGAGGCGCAGAACATCCACACACGCTACAAGAGCAGGATACATCAGTTCGTAATGGCTCATTTCTTTCAGTCGTATTCGTTTGACCTCGACAAAACAATTTACTTCTTCACCTCCGGCCGGTTCGAATACAAAAACAAAGGTTTTGATCTTACGCTTGAGGCGCTTGCCCATCTCAATGAGCAGCTAAAACAGGAGAAAGCTGATGTGACCGTAGTTATGTTCTTCGTGAGTAAGCGTGACTTCTATAGCCTGATGCCGGAGGTTCTACATTCCAAAGCGATGTTGGAAGAAATCCGTCAAACATGCGATGCGATTGTCGAGCAAGTAGGTAAGTACCTTTTCTATGAAAGCGCCCAGCGGGAAGATCATCGCCTCCCCGACCTCAATGAATTTGTCGACGATTATTGGAAACTTCGCTACCGCCGCACGATCCAATCGTGGAAGACCGACAAACTACCGCCAGTCGTCACACATCGGTTGGTCGACGAGGCGAGCGATGAGATTCTTCAGTTCTTGCGATCGCGCGGTTTGAGGAATGCTCCGGAGGACAAAGTGAAGTTCGTTTACCACCCCGACTTTATATCCGTTACCAATCCGCTGTTTGGGATGGAGTATCTGCAATTCGTGCGGGGGTGCAACCTCGGTATTTTCCCAAGCTATTACGAACCCTGGGGCTATACGCCCCTCGAATGTATTGCCGCCGGCATACCGTCAGTGACCAGTGATCTTTCGGGATTTGGTGATTACCTGTTGCGGAATATGCCCGATCACGAGAAGCACGGAATGTTTGTGGTGGAACGAGGGAAGCGCACATTTGACTGGAGCGCCCGTCACCTTGCTACCTTCTTGTACAAGTTCTTGAGCCAGACGCGACGTCAACGCAATCTACAGCGAAACAACGTGGAAGGGTATGCGGCTTCGTTTGGATGGGAAAACCTGCTGAAGTACTATCAGGAAGTTTATCAGCGGGCGATTCAACCGTCGGCCGAAGTACCCACCTAGATCTATTCTCCCGCAGCCCGTTTAACGTTACACCCCACCGGCCTGACTTCCGGAGTTTGCACGCGCTGGTTATTCAGCATAATGTCAATGGCATCCCGGAGGTAGTGATGCCTCACGTCGCTGGGAACCTGCGGATTGTCGTCGATCGCGCCGCGATAGATTACGGTAAACTTCCCGTTGTCGTTTTTTAGCAGAAAAACCTCCGGACTCTTCCTCACATTCAGTTTCATCATCAGTGACTGGTTCTTGTCTGCGAGGTAGGGCATTCCGAGCTTTAAGGATTTTCCTTTGGCCGCCATCGCTTCCACGCTTTCGTTGGGTTCTGTATGTGAATTCACCAGCAGTACAGGCACTCTGTCGTGATAGTTCTTTGCCAGCTGGGAAATTCGGTCGCGGTAGTACTCGTCATAAGGGCAATTGTTGCTGGTGAAGATGATCACCATGCCCTGACAGGACGGATAGGACGCGAGCGATATGGTTTCATTATTGAGGGCATTTCGCAGGCTGAAATTGTCAAGGACCTGAGCGGTGGCTGGCGTCACGTAAACTAGTGCGGCCAGCACGAGGATGTTGAAGAAGTTTCTCATCACGTTGAAATCACCAGTACAAAGCTATCGGATACCTGGTATTCTAAAGGTATGGCTGTTTCACCATCATTGACAAGAATCCGCCCCACTAAATGCCCGCTTTGTTGTAGGGAGAAGGGGGAAATCAGCAGATTGTTGGAAAACGAAAGGTTTTTTTTCCCGTAGATTTTGATCAGCGTCTCTTTAGCGCACCAGTATACACAATGTTTTACCACATCTTCGCCCGCGTCAGTCAGCTCTGGTATGGAGAGAATCCGGGGAGCTATGCGCAACAGTTTCTCCGTCGGCTGTTCCAGGTCGATACCCACGTTCTTCGTTCGGTGAACGATTGCCGCAACGTAAGGATACGAGTGGGTGAGAGACATATGAACGGAGAGTCCCGCAAGGAACGGCTTGCCAAATGTGTCTTTGGAAATTCCCTGGTAGGGCAGGCTCCATGCGCTCAAGAGTTGCCGGATCAGTACCCTCGCGGCGAAGAACTCAAGGCGTTTTAATGGGTTTGTCACTGGAGGCGACAAGTCTTCAGGCCGGGCCTGACGTCGCAGCGAATGTTCGTCTTCGGTGATCTTCCAGACGCCCCAACAAGAATCTGCGGAAGATTGGATGTGGTCAAGAGGCATTCAAACCTTGGATTTTGTCAAAAGTGGCGTCCGGGGCGGAATAATAGCACAGGAAATGGAGCCTAAAGCCAAAATTGCTGTTATTTAGAAAATTTCTGAAAGTTAGGACATTCCTCCCAATCATCCGATGACGCAGGTTCAAATCAAGCGACTGCATTCTTTAACCGGGCACCGCGACGCGGTGTATACGCTGCACCCCGGCGACAAATCGTCGACGTTCTTTTCGGGCGCGGGCGATGGGATGATCGCGCGCTGGGATCTCGAAAGCCCGGCCGATGGCGAATTGATAGCCAAACTTCCCAATTCTGTATACTCGCTGCATTACCTGCCCCAGCAGGAAATACTGGTAGCCGGGCATAATTATGAAGGAATACATTTACTTGACTGGAGGAATAAAAAAGAACTCGCGTCGTTAAAACTTACAGCCGCGGCGATCTTTGATATTCAGTCGATGGGAGACCGGCTGATCGTTGGTAGCGGCGATGGAACCATAACTCTTGTTGACCTCGCATCGCTATCGATTTTAAACCAGCTAAAGGCTAGTGAGAAGAGCGCTCGAACGATTGCTGTCAGCGCGGCTGGGGATGAGATAGCGGTAGGGTTCAGCGATTCGTATATTCGAGTATATGACAAAAATCTCAGGATGAAGCATGAATGGGCTGCGCATGGGAACTCGGTTTTTACGCTCCGGTATTCTCCGGATGGAGGATCGCTGCTGAGTGGCTCGCGCGATGCCCGGCTGAAGGCGTGGGCAACTGGATCCAACTACCAACTACAGGAAGAGGTGGTGGCGCACATGTATGCAATTAATCATATCGACTTTAGCCCGGATGGCAAACATTTTGTAACTTGTAGCATGGATAAGTCCATCAAGGTTTGGGATACCAACGCCTTAAGACTTTTGAGGGTTATCGACCGTGCGCGACACGCTGGCCACGGTACTTCCGTCAACAAACTACTCTGGACCCACTATCACGAGCAACTTGTCAGTGCCAGCGATGATCGCTCGATTTCCGTTTGGCAGATCATTTTTTAAACTGTTGCAACCATGAGAATCACGCCACTTGAGATAAGGCAGAAGACTTTCGAGAAGAACTTTCGGGGATACGAACGCGAGGAGGTAAATGCGTTTTTGTTGACATTATCCCAGGAATGGGAGCGAATCGTCGATGAGAATAAGGAATTGAAGTTCAAATACGAGTCGACCGAGCGCGAGATCCAGAAACTTCGCGAGGTTGAAAGCTCACTTTACAAAACCCTTAAAACCGCCGAGGATACCGGCGCCAGCGTGATTGATCAGGCGCGCAAGGCTGCAGAACTCCACCTGCGGGAATCGCAGCTTAAGGCCGAGCAACTCGTTAGCGAGGCCAAGACCAAGGCAAAGGATACGATCGAAGAATCCGAAGTTCGGGCGAAGCAGATTATCGCGGAAATGGAGGAGCGTGTGAAAGGACTGATTGAACACTATAAGAAACTTGAGTCGGCTCGCGAAGATATGCTCAGCGAATTAAAGCGACTGGCCTCGGAAGTCCTCGACAAGGTTGATCGCTCCAAGGCGAATGCGAAGGAGTTTGACGCCGACCGCCACCTTGCAACGGTACGGCGCGAGGCTAAAAAGATCGCGTTTCCAAACCTGGATTTTGACAAACCGGAACAGCCTGCCGAACGCCCGGAGAAACGGGAGGCGGAAATCGGCGAACACCATGAAGTGTCGGCCGAGCCCTCGCACAAGACCCGGAAATCTTTCTTTGATGAGATCGGATAGGGCGACTGCTTTATGAACGGTAGGATATCTCTTGAGGGGCTTGAGTTCCATGCATTTCACGGTGTTTACCCGCACGAACGCGAGTCCGGTAACTGGTTTGAGGTGGACATTTCCGTGGACATCGATATCCGGGAGAATACGATTCACGATGAATTGGAACGCACGGTCAACTACGAATTGCTGTACCAGTACGTGAAAGATGAGATGGAGAAGCCATCCCGCTTGCTAGAGACGGTAGCGGAGGAAATTGTTCAGCGTGTGTTGAACGATATTCCCGCAGTGCAGCAGGTGGAGGTTAAGGTAGCTAAGATAAATCCTCCTATAGCAGGTAAGTGCAGAAAAGCATCCCTTCGCATCCAGAAGGCGCGTTAATCCCGCTACTGCTTAGCGATATCCCGATCAATGAATGTAAAACCCCTGCCGTCAGCGTCGTCGACGAAGTCGACCTCTTTCCCAATAAGATACATAGTATGCTTTTTGTCGACATAGACAGGGATTCCGTCAATATCCCACGAGAGGTCAGCATCCTTCTTTTTGTCAAAGCCGATCATCAGCGACATTCCGCCGCATCCACCCCCGCCCTTGACGCCCACACGCAATCCGTAGTCTGCGGGAATGCCCTTCGTCTTCATGATGCCACGAATCTCTTTGCACGCGCGATCCGAAATGATAACAGGTTGAATGTTGTCAAACATGTGTGTAATTGTGGAGTAAAATTATTTAATTTCAAACACTTTATGTGATTCTATGGATGCTCTTATCGAATTTGGGAAGATACTGATTCCCGCTTCTGTTGTCCTCTATGCGGCATATCTGCTGGTGAGATCTTTTGTCCAGCGTGACGTGGACATGAAGAAGCTCGAAGTCAGAGGAAAGGCGATTGAGGCGGTTTTACCCAGTCGCCTTCATGCGTATGAGCGGATGACACTTTTTCTCGAACGCATGTCACCGCAGAATCTGTTGATCAGGATCAACACAGGCAGCATGCCGGCGAAGGATTTCCACCAGATACTACTTTCGGAAGTACGCAATGAATACAACCACAATGCATCGCAGCAGGTCTATATCAGCGAGGAGGTATGGGAATTGATCAGAAGTGCGAAAGAGGACTTGATCGTTACAATTAACGACGCAGCAAGCGAGATGCCAGAGCAGGCTACCAGTCTGGATCTCTCCAAGAAGATCGTGGAAAAGTCCCTGTCGAAGGCAGTGGATCCGCTTGCACATGCGCTGACAGAACTAAAGCGGGAAGTTCACCGAATTTTTTGATTGGCAGCTGCGTTTACGCGATATAAGAAATTATGAACCGATTTTTCAATCTGGCATTAGGAAAGGCGACGGCCGCTGTTGCGAGGAGGTCTCGCTTACTAGCACTTCTTCCGCGACTGGCCATGAAGTTGAAGGATACGAATTTTTCGAATCTAAGCGCCACGGCCACCCGCGACCGATTTTTTGTTTTTGGCCGACTAATAAAAGCATACGCCTTGGGTCAGTATCGCGAACTTCCGTGGAAGAGTTTGCTGCTGATCGTTGCAGCGGTGATCTACTTCATCAACCCGTTAGATCTGGTGCCCGATATCGTTCCATTGACCGGATTGACGGATGACTTTGCGATCCTGGTTTGGGTATATGGCACTGTGAGCGACGAAATAGACAAGTTCCTGCAGTGGGAAAAGAACCAGGCGCACGGAGAATGAGAACCGCGGTCATTGCCGGAGCTACCGGACTCGTTGGAGGCGCCCTACTCGATCAGATCCTTTCAAACCCTCGATACCAGAAGGTCGTCACTGTTTCACGGCGAGATTTTCCGGTTTCGCATCCCCGACTTGAGAAACGCATCGCGACGGACATGCTGAATCCTGGTGAGGTGCTCAGCGGAGTACAACCCGATGATGTCTTCTGCTGTCTCGGCACCACGATGGCCGCGGCGGGTTCGAGAGAGAAATTTTACGAGGTTGATCATGAATATCCTCTAGCGCTTGCCCGGGCAACCCTCGCTCTCGGGGCCACGCGTTTCCTTCTCGTCTCGTCGTTGGGAGCTAATCCTAAGTCGATGGTTTTTTATAATCGGGTAAAGGGTGAGGTCGAGCAGGCAATCAGCGGAATTGGATACCGTGTTGTCCACATCTTTCGTCCATCGCTGTTACTCGGACCGCGCAGCGAGAAACGAGCAGGGGAAGATCTTGCCAAAGGTTTGTACAGAATCCTGAATCCTGTAATTCCGCGCAAGTATAAGGCGATCGAGGGAGAAACCGTCGCCCGTGCGATGCTTGCAGCCGGAGATGACCCTGGTGTATATATCCACGAGTCGGATGAAATGAGACTTCAATAATGATCGCTGTTATTCAACGCGTGTCACAAGCCTCTGTGACAATTTCCAATGAAGTTCGCGCGAGCATCGGACACGGACTTCTGGTTCTGGTGGGAATTGAGGATGCCGATACAGAAGAAGATATTGAGTGGCTCACTGGAAAGATCACAGCGCTTCGAATCTTTGACGACGAAGCCGGTGTCATGAACATCAGTATTCGCGAGACAGGCGGCGAGATCATTATCGTAAGTCAGTTCACACTACATGCGAGCACCAAGAAAGGGAACCGCCCTTCGTACATAAAGGCAGCAAAGCCGGAGATAGCTATTCCGATCTATACGTCTTTTGTCGCGGCTATGGAACGCGCACTCGGCAAGCCCGTTCAAACGGGAGAATTTGGTGCTGACATGAAAGTTGCATTGATTAACGATGGACCGGTTACGATTCTCATCGATTCCAAGAAGCGACTTTGACGGAATTCATCAGGATATTTCTCACACCTTCCACAGCAAAAACAGTCTTTTTGCATCCGAAATAGCTGGTATCGCGAATTCTATCCGGGCTAAGTGCATTTGCTCCGACTAATTATTGTCGACTTTCTCTTTGAAATGACACAATAAATAAATTACTTCCCTTGCATTACCGCGGAACCGATGAGCTATTCGCAACATAGTGAATTCAGATTATCCGACGAGTCCCTGCTCGAAATGCTGCGTTCGAATCATGCCTGGGCGTTGCGGGAGATATTTGATCGGTATTACGCGCGCTTGTACAAAACAGCGGCTGGTGTATTGCGTGACCATGACCAGGCTAAGGACCTCGTTCAGGATGTTTTCATCGATCTGTGGAATCGACGGCATACCTCCAACATCCAACACCTGTGTAGCTATCTTACCCGGGCTATCAGGTTCCAAGTGCTCAAGTATCTGCGAAACGGAAAGCTAAGAGCTCATCACCTCACAATGATTCAGCAAGTGGAGTTTGTCAATCAAACAGAGGATATTCTGAATTTTCAAGAGTTGGAACTACAGCTGCGTAAAGCAGTTGAGATTCTTCCGCCCCGATGCCGTGAGGTTTTCTTCTTAAGCCGTTACGAGAGTTTGTCACATAAGGAAATATCCGAACGCCTCAGCATCTCACCCAAAACCGTGGAGGCGCAAATCGGCAAAGCATTGTCGATTTTGCGTTCCAAGCTAGAGGGCATTGTCCTCGTCGCTGTTTTGGTAACGTTCGTTTAACCCCATTTTTTCTGCAAGAGCGACTGTTATTTTAGAAAATGACAGCCGCCGTAAGGGTAGCGCCGCCTTTGCGGTACATAAGGGTAATAGTACCCGTATGACCAAGGAAGAATTTGAGCGTCTGATAGACAAGTACCTGGCAGGAGTTGCCTCCGAGCGTGAAGAGCAGATTGTCGAGGAGTTCTTTTTAGTGCAGGAGCGAAAAGCGACAACAGAAGACAGAGAGACAGGTGAAGAGGTGTGGACTTCGATTGAGAAGCATATCGGAGAGGATTTAGAAGAAGACCACCTAGCCGTGCGTGGAACTTCGCGTCGGTACTGGTGGATGGCTGGTGTCGCTGTTGTGATCTTGATTGTTGCAGCTGGGTTCTTTAGCATGAGTGCGTTGTCTGGTGATGATCCGGAGGCAACGCCTTGGATTACGATCGATGCGCCCTTTGGCCAGAAATCGCTCGTCACTTTACCCGACGGTACACGGATATTCCTCAACGGAGGAAGTTTTGTCAAGTATCCGGAGGTTTTTGCTCAGGAGAAGCGAGAGGTGTCGCTTTCCGGAGAGGCTTTTTTCGAGGTTGCCCCTAATCCCCACCAACCTTTTATTGTCACTTCAGGTGATGTTGTCACACAGGTGCTCGGCACGTCTTTTAATGTTCAGGCTTTTCCGGAGAAGGAGGTGAGCGTAACAGTAGCAACTGGCAAGGTGCAGGTAAACGTAGGACTGCCGGCTGCCCGGATGAATGCGACTCCGGGCCCGAACGCTGTGATTCTTACACCGAACGACCAAGCCATTTATGTGCCCGGACAATCCGGCTTCAGCATTCGCGAGGTGGATATTGAAAAATACCTGGCGTGGAAGGACAATACGCTTCTGTTTAAAGATACGTCACTTGAGCAGGTGGCGGATATTCTAGCGCGCTGGTACAACGTTTCGATCACATTCGACAATGAGCAGATCAAGCGCTGCCATATCAATGGCAAGTACAAAGATCAAAGTCTCGAAAGTGTGCTGCAAAGTATTCAGTATATGTACCACATCGATTATGAGTTTCAATTTCCTAACCGCGTCCGTCTGAAAGGAGACGGCTGCAAAAGCAAGATGTCTGATTCGTCTTAAAGTGATTGTGTGACTGCACACAAAAAGAGAGCTCCGAGCCACCCCGAATCTTGGCAGAGGCGGGTGACCGGAGCACAAGTCAAAATACGTTTTACCTATTTTAACTCAATTCAAATCTATGCAAAAAATTCTATCTAAATCGCTGAATTTTATGTCATTGCATTGTTTAATCGTCATGACAATTCAGGTGGTTACGATGCCGCTGCTGGTGGCAGGCGACCTGCGCGCTCAGAATCTGGCGGATACCCGGCTCTCGGCAGAGATCCGGAACAAGAAGCTTGTCGAGGTTTTTGACGCAATCGAGACAAAAACCGACTATGTTTTTGCATTTCCGGACGGGGTGAAGAAGAGCAAAGCCCGGTTCTCATTCAGGTTCGACAATCAAAGCCTTGATAAGGTATTGCTTGAAGTAAGCGAGAAAGCGCGCGTGCGATTCCAGGTCATTGATCTCACCATTACCGCAGCGTTTGTCGACGATCCCTTGGAGCACAATGCGGTTTCAATCATCGCTGCCAGTCCACAACCAGCTACTATAACCGGGGTCATAACCGACGAAAGGGGCAGCCCACTGCCCGGAGTCAGCGTCCTGGTTAGAGGCACAAACAATGGTACGGCAAGCGACGTCGACGGCAATTACTCGATTATCGCCGCGCCGGAGAGTATGTTGGTGTTTTCGTTCATCGGCTACGAGACGCAAGAGATCCCCGTAGGCCAACGTACTGCGATTAATATCACCATGCAACCATCAACCCAGACACTGTCAGAGGTTGTCGTCATAGGTTATGGTACACGCGAAAAAAAGGATCTCACCGGTTCTATTTCGGCCGTTCAGTCCAAGGATATTGAGAGCATTCCCTTTGCTTCACCGCAGTTTGCTCTGCAAGGAAAAGTAACGGGTGTTCGCGTCGTTAACCAAAGCGGAGACCCATCTGAAGGGCCACAAATATTTGTTCGCGGCGTCGGAACCTGGAATGGATCCGCTCAGCCACTTTACGTGATCGACGGACAGATTATTGAAGAGCCTCAGAATGCCAATCAAGATGTTATCGGCAGCATCAACCTTTGGACTCTTGTCAACCCGAATGACATTGAATCAATTTCAGTGCTCAAGGATGCCTCTGCGACGGCGATCTACGGCAGCCGGGGTGCGAACGGAGTCTTGTTGATCACAACCAAGCGGGGCCGCAGAGGAAGGCCCGTCGTGGAATTCAATTCGCAATACGGCGTACAGAATATTCCCAAGTATGATGTCTTGAATACGCGCGAGTATGTAAACATCACTCGGGAAGCGTATACCAACAGCAGTGATCCTGATGTGACGCTCGAAGATGACCTTTACGGCCGGAATGAGGCTAATTTGATCAATCGCTTCCAGACTTATACACCGCAGATGGATCCGGAAAGCCCATACTTTATTGGTGAAAATGGGCCCTCCTACGATTGGCAGGATGCCGTGAGGAACAAGAACGCGGTGACCAGAGCTACAACATAAAAGTCTCCGGTGCCGGCGAAGCTGCGGACTACTATATTTCTGCTGGCTATACCGAACAACAGTCTGTATTGATCGGATCAGGGCTTGAGCGTTACAATTTCGCCGTGAATGTCAATACTGATGTCGGAAAATTTATTCGCACAGGGTTCAACTACAAGTTGACGTACCAGGAGTCGGACGATGCCGCGACCTTTGGTGTGCCGGAAGCAGCTTCGGCTCCGCCTTGGCAGCCAATCTATGATCCGAACAACCCGTTCGGGTTTGCACCGGTGCGACGATTGTACAACGACGTCGGTGCGTGGGAGCCGTACCGCCTCTATGGGGAGCAGACACGTGAGAATACGGTTGCGTTCCAACACGTAAATATGGGTCAGTTCAATCTCATGCGAAATATGGGTCAGGCATTTCTGGAAGTCGAACCGATCAAAGGACTGACTGTACGTGGCGCCTTGAGTCTTGACTACACGTATCAACAACGCGTGTCATTTAACGATGTGTTGGCCGCCCAGTTTTCCGTGAACGCTGGCAATCCGGCAGATGCAAATCCAGTTGGATCGTACGGAAACTATGAACTTCGCACCAACAAGTTTTACAACTACCAGGCTGATCTGATTGTTACTTACGCAAAATCATTTGGTGAGCACAACATCAACGTATTCGGATCTGTGCAGGATCAGTTCTTTAAGAACTGGACTGAAAGTTTCAGCACCAACAACGCACAGACACGCGATCGTAATCGCCTTGGCGTAACCGGAGCCCAGGGCGATATCGCCGGGTTCTCTGGCCGCGCCCAGCGTTTCTGGTACGGCTACGTCGGCCGGGCGAGTTACAACTATTCGAATCGCTACTACCTCGACTTTTCGATACGCAGAGATGCGAGTGCCGGACTTCCAAAAGACAAACGATGGGGTACATTCCCTTCGGCCGCGGTAGCCTGGCGGATCAGCGATGAAAGTTTCATGGAAAACTTTTCGTTCATTGACGACTTGAAGATACGCGGTGGATGGGGTCAGACTGGCAATGATGAAGTGGTTGCGGGTCGCTATCCATATCTATCCAGCGTGACAAATGCAGGGTCCTATTCCTTCGGATCCGGAGACGGCAATGCGCTTGGCAACTATGTCATAGCCTCCTCCATTCGTGATTTTCCTAATGATGACCTTAAGTGGGAGGTTGTTACTCAGACATACGCGGCTTTGGATGCCTCATTTCTCAAGAACCAGCTAACAGCAACAATTGAGTATTTCAGTCGCGTGACTGACGGTATCCTGCAGACAGTAGTCATCCCGCCGACCGTTGGAACAGCTTCGCCGGTAATGAACATCGGTGAATTGAAGAATACGGGATTGGAACTGGAGTTGGGTTACAACGGACGCGTTGGTGCTTTCACATACGGGGTCTCCGGGAATATTTCGTTC
>JBIQJZ010000057.1:0-17821 GCA_044507115.1 Flammeovirgaceae bacterium
CTTATCAAGATACTGGATGAGAATCAAAAGGAGATCGGCCTTGGCCTCGCGCGGTACGGACACAAAAAAGCCCGTGAAGTAGTCGGTCAGAAGAATCAAAAGCCGTTAATTCACTACGATCATCTATACTTACATTAATTGCGATGAAGCCTCTTGAAAATACGTTTCGGGCCGTTCAGACGGCTAGTAGGAAGCTGTCCCTGGTTCCGCAGGAGAAAATCAGCGATGCACTCCGTAGAATTGCGGATGCTGCGGTGGCTGATACCGCGGCGATTCTCGAAGCGAACGAAAAAGACTTGAAACGTATGCCTGTGTCAGACCCACGGTACGACCGGCTCAAGTTAACAGAGCAGCGCATCCGCGACATCGCTGCGGATATGCGAAATGTTGCCGACCTTCCTTCGCCGCTTGGTGTGGTGCTCGAAGAGCGAAAATTGAAGAGCGGATTGGACCTCCGCAAGGTTACCGTTCCACTAGGAGTAGTGGGAGTAATTTATGAGGCACGACCAAATGTCACATTTGACGTCTTTTCGCTTTGTCTGAGGTCGGGTAATGCTTGTATATTGAAAGGCGGAAGCGATGCAGACGATTCGAACCGCCACATTCATCAGCTTATTCAGCGAGTACTTAGGGAGGCTGGTCTCGACGAGAATGTCGTCGCGCTGCTGCCCGCTGATCGTCAAGCCACGACTGAACTGCTCCACGCTGTTGGATATGTCGACATCCTGATTCCGCGCGGGAGCCAGAATCTGATCGACTACGTCCGCGACAACGCTAAGGTGCCGGTGATCGAAACCGGAGCCGGCATCGTTCATACATATTTCGATGCCAGTGGCGACGTATCTAAAGGAGCAGACGTTATCTTCAATTCGAAGACGCGTCGGGTGAGTGTTTGCAACGCACTCGACTGCCTGATTGTTCACAGTTCCCGCCTCGCTGACTTGCCGAAGCTTGTTGACCGCCTGAGTACCAAGGATGTCATTATTTATGCGGACGAGCCCAGTCTCGGACAGCTTCGTGCCGTATATCCGGCAACGCTCCTCCATGCCGCAAAGCCTGAACACTACGGTACCGAGTTTCTGGATTACAAAATGAGTATACGTACGGTCGACACGCTCGCAGAGGCACTCGACCATATACACCAATATAGTTCCAAGCACAGTGAGGCAATTGTCGCCGAGGACGAACAGGCTATAGAGGAATTTATGATGAGCGTAGATGCTGCCGTGACCTATGCGAATGCCTCGACCGCTTTCACCGATGGGGCGCAATTCGGCCTTGGCGCGGAGATCGGCATCAGCACGCAGAAACTTCATGCTCGTGGCCCAATGGCGCTTCGCGAACTTACATCGTACAAGTGGCTGGTGAGAGGGAATGGTACGGTGCGGGTCCCCTGAGATATTATAGATGTTATTACGCGTTTCTAAACTATAAGAACTATGAGGTACACCCTTTCCGTTTCCTTGCTCCTTTGTCTTTTCTTAGTGATGATGTCGTGCTCATCCGAACAACAGCAGGAACCCCGGGTTTCCGGTGTGAAGCACATCATCATTATTGGAATTGATGGACTGAGCCCAGACGGTATCGAAAATTCGGATAGTCCTCATATTCATCATTTCATCAATAACGGCGCGTCTACTATGCGCGCGCGTGCCGTTCTGCCAACGAGCAGCAGCCCGAACTGGGCGTCGATGATCATGGGCGTCGGACCAGAGCTACATGGTATCACGTCGAACAGCTGGGAACGCGACAATTTTATCTTGCCGCCAATCACTACGGGTCCTGAACCTATGTTTCCGACTGTCTTCACGCTTATTCGGAATAATATTTCTACCGCTGAAATCGGTGTGATTTACCATTGGAGCGGATTTGGGCGGCTTTTTGAGGAAAGTTCGGTCAGCTATTCCGTGAACGCAACGAATGAACAGGATGCCGCCGACAAGGCCGCCGCATACATCCGGGAGAAGAAGCCTTTGCTGACATTTGTCCATCTCGATCACGTCGATGGAGCGGGGCATACGTACGGGCATGGAACTTCGCAGTACTACGCGGCTGTCGGGCGGGCGGATAAGTTGGTAGGTGAGATTGTTGACGCCGTCAAGCGCGCGGGAACTTATAACGAGACGATATTCATCATAACGTCTGATCACGGCGGGATCGGGAAAGGACACGGTGGACAAACGCTCGCAGAGGTCGAAATACCGTTTGTCATCGCCGGAAGAAGCGTCAAAAAGAACTACGAAATAAATACTTCATTCGTGCAATTTGACAATGCCGCGACGGTCGCGTTTGCCTTGAATATCGAGCAGCCAGCCGTCTGGACGGGTCGCCCGGCGAAGACCGTATTCGAGGGTTTTCCAGAGGAGGCGATTGAATGAAGCGTCGGCGCCGTTTTATTCGCCGCCCCGTTGCCGTGTCTGTGATAAGACAGCTGCTATCGAAGTAGATTCAGATCTGGTTGCGCGTATTTGAGTACCTTGAAGTACATATCGGTTTTGGTATGGTACACGCCGTCTATCCTCGAAATCCAGTTGTTTACGATCTGCAGCAAATGGTTGTTGTCCCGGCACATGACGTCTACTTCGAGTTCGTATTCACCGGAGGTCATTGCCAGGAAACTTACTTCCGGCATCTTCAACAATTCATTCGCGACTGAATCGATCATATTCGCTGGTCTGACAGCAATCTTGATTTGGGCATACGCGTGAAAGCCCACCTTTTCGGCGCTAACCCGGCCGACAATCTGAATGGTCTTATCCTCGATCAATCGGGCAACCCGGTTTCGCACGTTGCTGATGGAGACGCCCAAGGCGGAAGCCATCTCCGTAAACGACATTCTCCCGTCTTTCTGCAGGAGCACGAGAATGGAGAAATCCAGATCGTCAAGTTCCGCTTCAGCTTGCGATTCCGGTTGGGGGGCGGTTGCCTTGGTAGTATGGGGTTTAGCCATGGGTGTCCATTCAAGGTGTTACTGAAAAAAAACTCGCAGATTGAGGATCAAAAAAGCAAAAATTGATCATTTGTTGATAATAATATGCAAAATTTGCATTATTGTTCATAAATCGTCTATCGTTCAAATCTATGCAAACTATTACCGCGAAACACCCGGCTGTCAGAAACTTCATCGATGGGAAATTTACTGCGGGCCCGTCGGGGGAATTTCTCGAAGTTGTCTCTCCGCTGGATGGCAGTGTGATATCATCCGTTCCGTTGGCGTCTCCTCAAACACTGGACGCGGCAGTTGCAGCCGCGAAATCGGCTTTTCCGGCATGGGCAGCTACGCCGATCAAGGAGCGCGTCCAGATATTCTACCGCTATCGAGAGCTGTTGTTGGAGAATATAAAGGAGCTCTCCGAGCTAGTCGTGGAGGAGAACGGCAAGACCTTCGCCGAAGCCAGGGCAGAGATAGAGAAAGCAATTGAGTTGACTGAATTCGCGTGCTCGTTGCCTCAGATCGTCGGGGGTGAAGGGTTGGAAGTAAGCAAGGGAGTAGAGTGCCGTTCGACGCATGTTCCGCTGGGGGTGGTCGCTAGTATTGCTCCGTTCAACTTTCCGAGCATGGTTCCGCACTGGACGATACCGAATGCGATCGCGCTGGGTAACACCATGATCCTGAAGCCGTCCGAACAAGTGCCACTAAGCGCGCAGCGAATCGCTGAAATGTTGCGGGACGCCGGGCTGCCGAATGGTGTGTTCAACATCGTCAACGGTACGCGGGATATCGTAGAGGCGATAGCTGATCACCCTGATATACAAGCAATATCATTTGTTGGGTCGACTCGCGTGGCGAAACTTGTCTATGCGCGGGGCACGGCAAACTACAAGCGCGTATTGGCGCTAGGAGGTGCCAAGAACCATCTCGTTCTTCTTCCCGATGCTCATCCCGAAATGGCGTCGTCCAATATTGTAGCCTCCGCAACGGGATGTGCAGGTCAGCGTTGCATGGCCGCAGCGGTGGTACTCGCTGTCGGCGATGTAGACCACATTATTAACAAGATTGTCGACGAAGCACGCAAAATTACGTGCGGGGAGAACCTTGGGGCGATTATTAATAGTCAATCGAAGAATCGTATCGAGCGTTTTATCAATGAGGCTGAAGCTTCAGGCGCTAAGATTCTGGTGGACGGTCGTGACACAGTAGTCCCTGGAAAAGAGAATGGATATTACGTAGGTCCTACAATCATTGACAACGTCAAGCCGGAAATGGCGATTGCGCGCGAAGAGGTGTTCGGGCCTGTGCTCTCGATCATACGGGTCAATAGCGTGAATGAAGCTATTGAGATTGAGAATAGCAATCCCTATGGCAATGCTGTCGGTATTTTTACCCAAAGCGGAGCGGCGGCAAAGTTTATCTCCGACAACGTCAGCTCGGGAATGGTCGGCATCAATATCGGCGTACCCGTACCCCGTGAACCTTTCTCGTTTGGCGGGTGGAACGAGTCACGCTTTGGGGCGCTGGATATCACCGGGAAAAGCTCCATCGAGTTTTGGACGAAACTAAAGAAGGTCACCACAAAGTGGAATCCGGAGGCAGGCGTTAACTGGATGTCGTAAACAATCCATCTATAACTATATGAGACCGCAGGAAGCAGCAACAATCGCCCTCGATGAGCGTGATTTGATCTTAAAGAACAACTTCGACCATACACTCTTCTCCTGGTCTCGCCAAAGAGGCATCAACCCGATCGCTGTTGAACGGGCAGAAGGAGTGTACTTGTATGACTATAACGGGAAAGAGTATATCGACTTTTCCTCAGGGCTGATGAATGTCAATATCGGTCATGGCAACCAGCGCGTCACGGCCGCGGTTGTAAAACAAATGCAACAGGTGAGTTATGTCACGCCGAGTTGTGTCACCAAAGTCAGAGGTGAACTTGGCAGGAAGCTTGCCGAGATCTGCCCGGGCGACTTGAACCGAGCATTGTTCACGCTCTGCGGTGCGTCGTCTATTGAGAATGCGGTCAAACTCGCCCGATTGTATACGGGGCGACATAAGATACTTACCCGTTATCGTTCGTTTCATGGGGCATCCTACGGCGCTTTCTCCGCGGGCGGAGATCCCCGAAAACTCGCGGTCGATTCTCAACAGGCACCGAATTTTGTGCACTTCGAGATTCCGTACAGCTACCGCTCTCCCTATGGCGACGAAGCTTCAACGCTGCGGGAGTCGATCGCTCAACTGGAACGTATCATCGCTTACGAAGGACCTGGTAATATCGCGGCAATCCTGCTGGAAGGTGAGTCCGGAACGTCGGGATGCCTGAAACTGCCGAAAGGCTATTGGCGGGAAGTCAGGGATATTTGTGATCGCTACGGTATACTATTAATATCAGATGAGGTGATGAGCGGATTTGGGCGCACGGGCAAATGGTTTGGAGTGGATAACTACGATGTGGTTCCGGATATGATGGCGATGGCTAAGGGCCTGACGGCCGGATACCTGCCGATGGGTGCACTCATGGTTTCGGAAAAAATTGCACGTTCCTTTGATGACAAGCCTCTCATGCTGGGAATGACTTATTCAGCGCACGCCACTGCATGCGCTGCCGCTCTGGAAGTGCTGAATATCTATGAGGACGAAAATCTGATCTCGAACGCGGCCGCTATGGGTCAATATGTGGACGCAAAAGCCAAAGATTTGATGGAGATCCATCCTTCTATCGGCGATTTTCGAAATACCGGCCTGCTGGGATGCTTCGAATTGGTGAGGAACCGGCAGACTAAGGAACCGATGGCTGGCTTCAATGCGCCCCCTTCCGAAATGGGGATTATGAATAAGGTCGCAGAAAAATTGAAGGAGCTTGGCCTGTACACGTTTGTGAGGTGGAATTACATTTTTGTGGCACCTCCGCTGTGCGTCACCCGCGCGCAAATCGACCAGGGTTTTGGCATTATTTCTGAGGCTCTGCGAATCGCCGACGAAAACGTGGGTTAGCAAAAAAAAGATACCATTTTCTATAAATCCTACTTGTTTTATAGATTTAAAATATTATCTTTGGGCTATCGTTCATGACGGTCTCAGGATCGTCGCTAAAATCGTTTAGTATGTACCCTGTCAGTTTCATGCGTCTTTATCGTTGTTGTTGTTGATACCATCCCTTTTTGGACTGCGTAGAAACATCAAGAACACTAAAGCAATTGAATCATGACACTAACATCAGAAATAAACGACCGGGACTATCTGGTCCTATCATCCACCAACCCAGTTGATACTTACAATACCGTCCAACTCCCGGAACCGGTAGACGCCCGTCCGCAGTGGCAAGAGTTGTTCCATCAGACGTCGCCGTTTTTTTATGATGGTGATGCCCGATTAACATTCACCGTTGCTGACGAATACGTAGGCGAGTTTGTGCTGATACGCGGGTTGATCGAGTTCCATCGCTCGAAGGAACTTTCATTCACCTACGATCGTCAGGCACACTCCTTCGTAGCGGTGGTGAAGCAGACGCAGTTGGAAACACTCTATCAGTTTCTCGATTTGATCTACGACCTCCTCAAAAAGGAGAGAAGATTTCGCAAAGCGCTGAGATCAGTTATTGAAATCGAGGCCAGCCATCGCCGGGAGTTGCAGCGTGCGTACGCGGAGTTGCAAAGGGACTGACTGTTCCGGAACCCTAATCCATGAACGGGAAGCCAGACTGATGAGCTTCCTGCGGGACCTTTTGAGTTTTTTTTTCGAGCCACTCCGAGCACGGAACTAGGGTGTTTAACCGGAAAGGGCTATCTTGCCCTATGCTGTCGAAGAAGTGCAAGTACGCCATACACGCTCTCGTATTCATGGCGAAAGAGCCCTCTCAAAAATACGTCATCAAGGATATTTCGGACGCTTGCAGAATCCCGAGGAAATTTCTGGAGGCCATTCTGCTTGAGTTGAAACTCGCGGGCATACTCACCAGTCGGGCCGGGAGAGGGGGAGGATACCTGTTGAGATTGCCACCCGCCAATGTCAACCTAGCTGAAGTTATACGGCTTTTTGATGGCGCCATCGCTGCCGTTCCATGCGCAACTTATAAATTTTACCAATCATGCGACGAGTGTGAGGACGAAGAGACCTGTTCTGTACGGGATGCGTTTCTCAAAGTTCGCAATGAGACCGTGGAGCTTCTAAAGTCACAGACCCTGGAGAGCCTTGTCGCGAAAGAGAGGGCCCTTCTTCAGAAGAGGGCGCGGAAAAGGCGACAACTCGGGAATGTATGACCAAACCGTGTTCGCGTCTGCGGCATGCGGGGAATTGAATGGTAAGTGATACAATAACGAGACGCATGGAGAAAACCACGACTTTTAAGGTTACCAGGGTTTATAGCGATGAACAAGGGGAGAGTCACTTCGAGGACACTGTCATCCCGCTTCACAATCGCGGGATGGTTGGTTTCTTATCCGAGAACATAGGTGCATCGTCCATTGTATTTCGCGAAGTCATTCCCGAATACGATTGGGATTTTCACCCGGCGCCCCAACGCCAATTTATCGTGTTGATCGACGGTGAGATCGAGATTGAAACCTCACTTGGTGAGAAGAGAGTGTTCGGGTCGGGCGAGGTATTGCTTGTGGAGGACACCACCGGAAAGGGACACAAGACCAGGAATCTCCAGCCCATCCGAAGAAAGTCCATCTTTATTATTCTAGACTAGTCCGCTTCGTCTTTATGATTGCACGTTTTACTTCGCTGATTGCCTGTGTCTGTGCTGTGCTTGTACTCGGACGCAGAACGAGATAATTAAGAAACGATAATACGATAACTGATATTGACCATGTCGAGATTAAATTCATTGCTATTCGTCCTGATCGCCGGGTTTGCGGCAGCCTGTGGTGGCGCATCTGACAACTCCGCGGAATCCCAGGTTCGCCGCGCGGACATTGTGATATATGGCGGAACATCCGCTGCAGTGATTGCTGCCGTTCAGGCAAAAAAAATGGGCAAGTCTGTAATTGTGGTATCACCAGACAAACACCTCGGAGGATTGTCGTCAGGAGGGTTGGGATTCACTGACACTGGTAACAAGGAAGTGATTGGAGGGTTGTCGCGTGAATTCTATCACAGACTCTATCTACATTACGATAAACCCGAATCGTGGAAGTGGCAAGCAAAGTCAGAGTACGGTAATAAGGGGCAGGGTACTCCCGCTATTGATGGGAGTAACCGGACAATGTGGATATTTGAGCCTCATGCTGCGGAAGGGGTTTTTGAAGACTTCGTCCGTGAGTACGAATTGGATGTACTCCGCGATGAATGGCTCGACCGAACCAACGGCGTGACTATGCGAGACGGACGCATCAACTCTTTCAAGACGCTGAGCGGGAAGGTCTTCGAAGGCGAGATGTTTCTCGATGCAACCTACGAAGGAGATCTTATGGCGGCGTCGGGCATTTCTTACCATGTAGGGCGGGAGGCGTCAAGCGTATATGGAGAAGAATGGAACGGCGTGCAGGTAGGAATTCTCCACCACAAGCATTGGTTCGCCAAGGATATCGATCCCTATGTGGTTCCGGGCGATCGGTCAAGCGGTCTTCTTGCTCGTATCTCAGCCGATGATCCGGGCAAACGAGGAGAGGGCGACGACCGGATTCAAGCGTATTGTTTCCGAATGTGCCTGAGCAATCATCCGGATAACCGCGTTCCTTTTCCTCGTCCAGACGACTATGACTCGAGTCAATATCAACTACTTGCACGCGTATATGCGGCGGGTTGGGATGAAACATTTGAGAAATACGACCCCATTCCCAACCGGAAGACGGATACAAACAATCACGGTCCGTTCAGCACCGACAATATTGGCATGAACTACGATTATCCTGATGCCACCTACGAGCGACGGCGCGAAATCATTCGGGAGCACGAGTCCTATCAGAAAGGGTTGATGTACTTCCTTGCGAACGATCCCCAGGTACCCGCTGATGTGCGGAAGGAGATGAGTCAATGGGGCCTTGCCAAAGACGAGTTCGTTGACAACGGCCACTGGCCTCATCAGATTTATGTCCGTGAAGCACGGCGTATGATCGGTGAACACGTCATGACTGAACATGATGTTCTGAGTAAACGCGAGGTTGCTGATCCCGTCGGAATGGGTAGCTACACCGTTGATTCACACAACGTTCAACGCTACGTAAAAGCGGACGGATTTGTTCAGAATGAGGGCGACATCGGCGTAAAAACCCCGCAACCCTACAGCATCTCGTACCGTTCGCTTGTTCCGAAAAAAGCGGAATGCGCCAACTTATTGGTGCCTGTTTGTATTTCCAGTTCTCACATTGCATATGGTTCGATCCGGATGGAACCGGTATTTATGATTCTCGGCCAGTCCGCAGCAACCGCCGCGTGTATGGCGATTGACGAAGGGATTAGTGTGCAGGATGTGGCTTACGACAAACTGCGATCGCAGTTGGAGAAGGACGACCAGCGTCTTGTTTACAAAGGTATTTGATGGCTGGTATTACAACACGAAAGCGTTCCTTAACTTTCGAATCGAAAGACGGATAATGTAACAGATGATTGCTATGAGAGGAATACTATTTGCTGCGCTTGTATTTTGTTTCGCGATTAATGCTCACGCACAACGCAGTATTGAAGTTGACGTTTGTGTATATGGCGGTACCTCAGCGGGAGTAATTGCTGCCTACACGGCGCAGAAACTCGGCAAGACAGCGGTGCTGATAGAGCCGGGCAGACGACTTGGTGGGTTAACATCAGGTGGACTTGGCTATACGGATATTGGCAACAAGTACGCGATTAGTGGTCTCTCGCGTGATTTTTACAGACGTGTTGGAAAGCACTACGGGAAGTTTGAACAATGGGTATTCGAGCCGAAGGTGGCGGAAGCAATATTTCAGGACTATGTAAAGCGCGGGGGATTTGAAGTGGCCTATGAACGACGACTGCGTAGCGTACGAAAGCAAGGTGGCGCAATTACTGAGATTGTTCTCGAGAATTCTAACAACCCTTCCGGACCAGCGACAACTGTGAAGGCCAGCATGTTTATCGACTGCAGCTACGAAGGAGATTTGATGGCGCGCGCCGGAGTTTCCTATACGGTGGGACGAGAGGACAACAAGCAATACGGCGAGACTATCAACGGCGTGCAGTTGATGAACGGGCACCAGTTTCCCGACAATATCGACCCTTATAAGATACCCGGAAATCCGAAGAGCGGACTCCTATGGGGAATAAGCGATGAACAATTGTTGCCGACTGGTACCGGCGACAAGAAAGTGCAAGCCTACAACTACCGCATTTGCCTGACGTCGGATCCTGCTAACCAGGTTCCCATCACCCGGCCTGCCAATTACGATCCGTCGCGCTACGAACTGGTTCTGAGATTATTCGATGCTTATCCCGAGAGGAGGAAACTCAATCAGTACTTTATCTGGAGCATGATGCCCAACAATAAGACGGACATCAATAACCGCGGGGCATTCTCTACTGATATGATAGGAGCCAACTACGGATATCCGGAAGGTACGTACGAGGAACGTGCGAAGATCATTGCGGAACACACTGACTACACGAAAGGTCTGTTGTACTTCTTCGGCAATGATCCGCGGGTACCCAAAGAACTGCGAGACGAAATGAAGCTTTGGGGTTACCCTAAAGACGAGTATGTCGAATTCGGACATTGGACGCCGTCGTTGTACATCCGGGAAGCGCGCAGAATGGTGGGAAGCTATGTGATGACACAACACAACTGCGAGGGTAGGGAGGTTGTTGACGACGGTGTGGGAATGGCTGCCTATACGATGGACTCCCATAATACACAACGCATCGTTGTCAACGGAATGGTAAAGAATGAAGGCAATGTAGAGGTCGGAGGTTTCGGTCCGTATCCGATTGCTTACCGCTCGCTTGTTCCAAAGGAAGGCGAATGCACGAACCTTCTCGTACCCGTTTGCCTGTCGGCAACACATATTGCGTTTGGATCGATCCGCATGGAACCGGTCTTTATGGTTCTTGCGCAGTCGGCTGCGACAGCCGCTGTGATGGCTATCGATAAGAATTCGTCTGTACAGGGAGTTGATGTTTCCGCGCTTCAACAGCGACTGAAGGATGATCCGCTCGCGGATGGCAGTATCTTCGAAGTTCTGACTGATAACGCCGACGCCTCTTCAGTTCAGGTCAGGGGTAACTGGACTTCGGAGAAGAAAGGCGGTTACGGACCCGACTTCCTGGTGAGTCAACCAAAAAGTAACGAGATGGTTAGCGTACGTTATACGCCCGAAATATCCCGCGCCGGAAAATATCACGCATATCTGTATTTCCCGCGAGTTGCAAACGCGACAAGTCAGACGACCATCCTCGTCAACGACGGTCAACGCAATCACGGTGTTGTGATCAAAACTGCAGATGTCCGCGTAGTAGGCCAAACCTCCGGCGAGTGGGTGTCACTTGGCAGTTATGTCCTTCCGGAGGGAAGAAAGGGCTATATTCAGGTATCTGGCAAAGATGCAGATGGGAAAGTAACGGCGGATGCTGTTGTCCTGGTGCCGGAATTCTAGTGGATGACCTGAAAAGACTTCCAGGCACGGCGAGGGTCGTTGATACGGCCGGTTTTTAATATTCCCTCTTATTTTGAATCTTGTGCTAACTTATCACGGGCAATGAACACTTTCATAACGCGTTACGCAAGCTTTTTAGCTTTTGCAGTTCTTATCATCAATTTTTCGTGCAGTCCCCCGGCGGATTCCAGCAAACAGGAAACACCGCCCAATATTATCTTGATGGTCAGCGATGACCATGCCTATCAGGCCGTTAGCGCCTATGGTCATGGACTGAACAGGACGCCGCATATCGACCGTCTCGCGAAGGAAGGAGCGATCTTTACTCGCGCCTGTGTTACGAATTCGATTTGTGCACCTAGCCGGGCCGTTATACTGACGGGAAAACACAGTTTTATCAATGGGAAAGTTGATAATGTGCAGCCGTTTGACTGGGATCAGGACAACTTTGCCAAGCTCCTTCAGCGATCAGGATACCAGACCGCAATGATTGGAAAAATCCATTTGGATGGACTCCCACAAGGGTTCGACTACTCCATGGTGTTGCCGGGCCAGGGCCATTATTATAATCCCGACTTTATAGTCAATGGGGAGCGCAAACGTTTTGAAGGATACGTAACTGAAATTATAACAGAATACGGACTGAAGTGGCTCGAAAGCGGAAGGGACAAAGAAAAGCCCTTCTTGCTGATCCTTAATCAGAAAGCACCTCACCGGAACTGGCAGCCGTCCCCAAAGTATCTGACACTGTTTGACGATACTGTATTCACTCCACCTGCGACGTACTTCGACGACGAAACGGATTACGCCGGCAGAGGCACCGCTGCAAGAACACAGGAGATGGAAATTGATGGCCACGCGGATTGGGGTCACGATTTCAAGCTGGTCAAAGACCCGGACGGCAAGGAAACAAGCCTTGCCCCTCATCTCGCACGAATGACTGAGCAGCAACGGGCTACCTGGATGGCCGCATACGAACCGAAGAATCAGGCGTTCCTCGATCTATATAAGAAGGGGCAGGAACGCCCATTCACACCCGAGCGTGGTAAGGAGATCGCGCTGTGGAAATTTAATCGGTATCTCAAAGACTATCTTCGAACCGTGCAATCCGTTGACGATGGTGTTGGAGAGGTTTTGGATTATCTCGAGCGAAACAAGCTTCTTGACAATACGATCGTGATATACACATCTGATCAAGGGTTTTATCTCGGTGAGCACGGCTGGTTTGACAAGCGGTTTATGTACGAAGAGTCTTTCCGGACTCCGCTACTGGTCCGTTATCCTGCCGAGATTGCCCCTGGCACCGTTGTTGACAAACTTGTGCAGAATCTGGATTTTGCCCCGACCCTGCTGGACTACGCTGGCGTTCAGGTTCCTGCTGCGATGCAGGGAAAGTCGTTCCGCAAGCTGGTGAGCGGTAGTTCGGAGGAGTGGCGCGATGCGGTGTACTATACCTACTATGAGTACCCCGCCGTTCACATGGTGAAGCGCCACTATGGCATTGCGACCGATCGCTATAAACTTATGCACTTCTATTACGATATAGACGAGTGGGAAATGTACGACCTCGAGACGGATCCTTCTGAGCTTAATAACGTGTATGATGATCCGGCATACGCCGCTGTGCGAGAGGAATTGCACACCAGGCTGACGGAACTCCGCAAGGAGTATGGTGATTCCGATGAGCTGGATCAGAAGTACCTGAAGGCATATCTTGATCACACGACGAAGAGCAAAACAAAATAGATCGGAAGCACCTATGTTGCGTTATTTTTTCCTTGTTGTGCTCCTCTTGTTTGCGCTTCCGGAGCAGATCCATGCGCAAAAGAAAAAACGCAGCCCGAATGTACTGTTTATCATTGCTGACGATCTGACGACAACCGCACTCTCTTGTTACGAGAACAGCTTTAGTCAAACACCTAATATCGACCGCCTGGCATCTCAGGGAACGCTGTTTACACGAGCCTATTCCCAATATCCTGTTTGCGGTCCGTCACGGGCTTCTTTCATGTTTGGGTATTACCCCTCGGCTACACGCACATACGGATACATCAGCGGGCGGGAAAACGTCGGGCCAGACCGCGATTCGTGGGCGCAGTTGTTTAAAAAACATGGATACTATTCCGCTCGCGTCAGTAAGATATTTCACATGGGTGTTCCAATTGATATAGAGAATGGTTCTGACGGGCAGGACGACGCGGACTCATGGACAGAAAGATTTAACAGCCAAGGTCCGGAGTGGAAGGCAGATGGCAACGCCGAACTCGTGCAATACAATCCTTACGGACTCAAACCGCGGAGCGGCGGGAATGTAATGACAGTTGTAAAGGCCGACGGTGATGACATAGTACACTCCGATGGCAAGACTGCGGCTAATGCAATCGAATTAATTAAAAAGCATAAGAATGAGCGGTTTTTTCTATCAGTAGGATTTGTCCGACCGCATGTTCCGTTTGTAGCGCCGGCTCGCTACTTCGATGCGTATCCGCACGAGCAGATTGTACTTCCTCCAACTGTGGAGAATGATTGGGATGATATTCCAGTGCCCGGGATCAACTACGTTACCAGTCAAAACAGTCAGATGTCGCAGGAGCAGGAAAAGAAGGCAATCGCTGGCTATTACGCCTCTGTGGCGTATATGGATGAACAGGTTGGTAAGGTACTCAATGCACTTAAAGAGGAAGGACTTGAAGACAATACGATCGTTATTTTTACATCCGACCACGGCTTTCACCTGGGCGAGCATCGTTTTTGGATGAAGGTTAGTCTGCACGAGGAGTCTGTCCGCGTCCCATTTATTGTCAAAGTTCCTGGAAAGAAACCCGCGGTCAGTCATTCGCTCGTGGAGTTGATTGACTTGTACCCTACCGTTGCTGAATTAGCCGGCCTAAAGTACTCCCCGCACCTCCAGGGAAAATCTTTAGCCAAGCTTTTTGACGACCCGACCTATGAAGTTCGCGACATGGCTTTTTCAATGCACTATTGGAAACAGACACTTGGGTACCTTGTGCGCTCCCCGAAATGGGCGTTCATTCAGTACGGCGAGGATGGGAAACCGGGAATAGAACTGTACGACATGGAGCACGACCCACAGCAGTTCAACAACCTTGCGCGGAACCCAAAATACCAACAGACGGTAGAGATGCTGCGCGAAAAGCTGCAGGAAAAACTCAGAATCGTCCGCCAGAATGATTTGAACATCAACTACGAAGCGGCCCAGTAAAAAACGGCGGTTTGTGTCTTGCGGGAATTGTCGATAGATTTGATAAGGTGACGGAGATGGATGGATACAACGAAGGGGATCGCCGCAAACAACGCAATCGTGGTACACTATGCTCGCCTGTTATTCGCAATGTCGGTAGTCTGGCTCGTCGGAGCCTGCACCCCCGACATGCCGAACGACGTTGCGATTGCTTACGAGACTCTTCCCAATAATCTCGATTACAACTTTCACGTTAAGCCGATCCTGTCGGACAAATGTTTTGCGTGCCATGGTCCCGATAGAGCGAAGCAAAAAGCCGAACTACGACTGGATATCCCGGAGATCGCGTATGGACCACTCGTGGAGAGCCCGGGTAAAGTCGCTATTATGCCCGGGAACGCGCAAGGCAGCGAACTTTACCACCGCATTCTTTCCGATGACCCTGACTACGCGATGCCGGCGAAGGAGTCGTATCTAACGCTTTCGCCCCGTGAAAAAGCAATCCTGATAAAATGGATAGAGGAGGGAGCGACGTATGAACCACACTGGGCATTTGTCAAACCGGAAAAGCCCGCGGTGCCCGGAATCAAGAATGGTGTAAACGAGATTGACAAGTTTGTACTCGACAAGCTCCGGCAAGAAGACCTTGAGCCTGCGCCCGAGGCGGATAAGGCATTGTTGCTACGCCGCCTCTCCCTTGATCTGACAGGTCTTCCGCCTTCAGTCGAGGACCTCGACACCTTTCTCAACGACTCCTCCCCGGATGCTTACGAAAGGCAGGTGGACCGTTTGCTCGCGTCTCCGCACTACGGGGAAGAGATGGCTGTTGGTTGGCTGGATCTGGTGAGGTTTGCTGATTCGCATGGCTATACCGTTGACCGGCTCCGCGATATGTCTCCCTATCGTGATTGGGTGATTCAAGCGTTCAACAAGAATCTTCCGTACGATACTTTCATCCTGCATCAACTGGCGGGGGATATGATGCCTGATCCAACCCGCGAAATGATTATCGCGACAGCGTTTAATCGCAATCATCCGCAAAACATGGAGGGTGGCATTATCGAAGAAGAGTTTCAGACTGAATACGTCGCAGATCGCACAAATACTTTCGGAGATGCGCTGTTAGGAGTCTCCCTTGCTTGCGCAAAATGCCACGATCACAAGTTCGACCCCGTGTCTCAGAAGGAATACTTTGAGATCTTCAGCTTCTTCAACAATGTAAGAGAAGCCGGACAGATATCCTGGGATGACGCGCTGCCGACGCCTACATTGTTATTGCCGACTGAAAGACAAGAAGAAATCATTCGATTTCTTGAGGATGGGATACGGGAGAAGCAAAAAGAACTTGCTAGCCTGGAATCAAGGAGTTCTACTGGTTTTGATTCGTGGATATCGAATCGTGGTTACAAGCATCTGATCAGTGAAGCCATCCCGCGCTCGGGTCTCACGAGTCTATTTACTTTTGACGACGGAACCCTCCGCAATAGTGTGGAACGACGACATGCCGGTGTTATGAAAGTGCAATCGGGGAATGAGCAGCCCGTCTTCGAAAAAGATACAGATGGAAAAGCGTTGGTACTCAACGGTGACGCATGGCTCGACGTCAGTCCTGCTGGTATTTTTCGCCGGTCCGAGCCGTTTTCGGTAGGCTTGTGGGTTAATATCCCAACCGGTCTGCAGGAGGGCGTGATTTTTCACAAGAGCATAGCAGAACGGCTCTACAATTTCCGCGGATATCATCTTTACCTAAAGAATGATCGTCTCGAGGTAAGCATAACACATACCGCACCATCAAATGCAATTACGAAGATCAGTCAGCAAACTGTTCCCCGTGACAAGTGGATTCACGTCATGATGACGTATGATGGTTCGTCGACAGCCGCAGGCATGAACCTTTTTGTGAATGGGGAGCAGTGGTCAACAGAAACAACGATGGATCAACTGACGAAAGATATCTTGTTTCGAACGAGTTCGCAGCCCGGACTACAGGTCGGTGCGTGGGACAGGGGCTACGGGCTCAAAGGTGGTAAAGTTGATGAGATTGTTATTTATAACCGGATGCTGACCCCTTTTGAAATCAAGGCACTTGCACGGGTAGCGTCATGGCGTGAAATGATCGGAGAGGACAGGACGTTGTCCAGGCAGGCTCTTGATGCGCTCCGCGCCTACTATTTCTCGGCCGTTCATCCTGGTGTGTCGGAAATGAGGAAAGAACTAAGAGACTTGAGAACTGCGCTGGCGGACTCGACGGAGTCGGTTGCCGAAATCATGGTCATGCAGGAAATGCCGACGCCAAAGCGGACCTTTATCATGCTTCGCGGTGATTACAGTTCGCCGGGGGAGGAGGTCTTTCCCAACACGCCTGCATCCATTCTCAAGTTTCCAGATAACTTACCCCGAAACCGGTACGGACTTGCCCAGTGGCTGACCCATCCCGATCATCCATTGACTGCGCGGGTAGCCGTGAATCGGTTGTGGCAAAAGTTTTTTGGTACTGGTCTCGTAAAGACTTCTCAGGATTTCGGAAATCAAGGCGAGCTGCCGACGCATCCCGAGCTGCTTGATTGGCTGGCGATTCACTTTCAGGAGAAGGGATGGGATATCAAGGCGTTGAATAAGCTGATTGTTATGTCGGCAACCTACCGGCAGGATTCGCGTGCGACTGCGGAAAAATATGAGCGGGATCCCGACAACCGTCTGCTGAGCAGAGGTCCATCGTTCAGGATGACAGCAGAGATGATCCGCGATAATGCTCTTGCGGCAAGTGGACTGTTGAACCGACAGATTGGTGGGAGAAGTGTAAAGCCATATCAACCGGAGGGATTGTGGGCAATCAACAATACACGGTATGTTCCGGATACCGGTGACGCTGTCTACCGCAGGAGCTTGTACGTGCTCGTGAAGCGATCCGTTCCAAACCCCACGTTGGCAACCTTTGATGCTTCATCGCGGAGCGTATGCGTTTCCAAACGCCAGACTACCAATACGCCGCTGCAGGCATTGGTTACCCTCAACGACCCAACCTTCATAGAAGCATCACTTGCCCTCGGGGAGCAAATGGCGAGGTCCGGTACGCGGGATGGCGGAATCACCGACACTTTCAGGAAGTTAACCGGTCGAATACCATCG
>JBIQJZ010000331.1:0-2593 GCA_044507115.1 Flammeovirgaceae bacterium
GTTGAAATCGCGAACAAAGTCCGCGAAGCGGATCGCATCGTCGTCGAACACGGCAATGTTCCCGGAAGTCTGGTAAGCCACATGTACTTCATGCCCCTGGTCGACCAGTCGGATGAAGGTGCCACCCATGGAGATGACGTCATCATCCGGATGTGGCGAAAAGATAACAACTCGTTTTGGGAACGGCGTTGCGCGCTCCGGGCGATTGGAATCATCGGCGTTCGGCTTGCCGCCCGGCCATCCCGTGATGGTATGCTGGAGGTCGTTGAAGACCTTTATGTTTACCTGATAAGCGGATCCGTATTCGGTGATGATGTCGCTCATCCCGTGTTCCATATAGTCGTGGTTGGTCAGCTTCAACACGGGCTTCTTGACTTTTTGGCACAACCATACCACAGCCTTGCGGATGAGCCGATCATTCCAATCAACGCTGTCCAATAGCCATGGCGTTTTCGTGCGTACGAGTTCGGACGACGCAGCTTCGTCGAGTATAACGAGACAATCCTGGTGTTTTTGAAGGAACGATGACGGTATTTGGTCTGAAACCGGGCCTTCTACTGCTTTCTTGATGATGCCTGCCTTGCCTTCGCCCCAGGCCATCATGAAGACTTTCCGCGACTTCATGATCGTTCCAACCCCCATCGTGATAGCTTTGCGCGGGACGTTTTCTTCCCCGAAAAAGTCACTAGCCGCATCGATGCGCGTGAACTGGTCGAGGGTGACCAGGCGTGTGAGAGATCTTTCCGAAGAGCCCGGTTCGTTGAAACCGATGTGACCTGTCCGTCCTATGCCGAGTATCTGGATGTCGACGCCTCCGAGCTGGTCGATACTCTTTTCGTATTGCTGGCAATATTCAGCGATCTTTTCTTTTGGTAGCGTGCCATCCGGAATGTGGATATTCTCTTTTGGAATATCAATGTGATTGAACAGGTGTTCACCCATAAATCGAACGTAGCTCTGCAGTGCGTCCGGCTTGATGGGGTAGTACTCGTCCAGGTTAAACGTGTGAACGTTCTTGAAGGAAAGGCCTTCTTGCTGGTGCATCCTGACAAGTTCGGCGTATACCCGCGTGGGCGTGGACCCGGTTGCCAGGCCAAGCACACATGGTTTATTCTCTTTCTGTCGCGCGCGGATAAGCGATGCGATCTCGCCCGCAACAAACCGCGAAGCCTCATCCGAAGTCCCAAAAACTCTGACAGGAATCTTTTCGAAGGCAGTAAGGTCGTTGTTCATTAATAATGGGTTGATTTTTCAGTGTTGAAAGCAAGTGTAAAGTATTGCAAAAAGTGCGAAATTCTCAAATGTTATCGGGAACATATTTGTTTTTGTCCTGAAGGAGCGATGTGACAACGGCACGGGCACGGCGCGGTGGTTCGCCGGTGCCCGTTTATCCATGTTTTTATGTAGACTTGAGCACTACCAGCGCCATGAATTCATTTCGAACAGAAATTGTCGGGGGACGTTCCGACGTACCCATGCAGTTGAAAAGCACTATCCTGACACAGGGGTCCTGTTTTTCGGATGCCATCGGTAGGCGCCTTCGCGCAGACAAGATGAATGCACTGGCAAACCCGTTTGGCGTGATTTACAACCCGCACTCCATTCACAACATCCTGTTGCGGGGTGTATTCAACGAGCCGCCACCCGACCATACATTTTTGCAAAACCAGGGTCTGTACCTGAACTACGAAGTTCATTCGCAGTTTTCGTCACCCCGAAAGGAGACGTTGTCGGTAAGCCTGACAAACGCTATCGGCTCAGCGCATTATTTTCTGAAGGACTGTGACTGGTTGATTCTAACCTACGGCACCGCCTTCGTTTATCAGCGTCAGGACACCGGCGAAATCGTTGCCAACTGCCACAAAGTTCCGGCAGCAGCATTTTCCCGGACACTCCAGTCAGTTGAAGATGTCCTCCGGTCTTTCGACAACCTCTATACGCATCTGATTCGATTCAATCCTGGGATTCGGATCATTCTCACGGTTAGCCCGGTTCGGCATATCAAGGATACGCTGGAGCTCAACAGTGTCAGTAAGTCGGTGTTGCGTCTGGCATGCCATGAGATCTCCGGAAAGTTTGACGCCGTCGAATATTTTCCCGCATATGAGCTGATGTTGGATGATCTTCGCGACTATCGCTTTTACAAGAGCGATATGCTTCACCCATCGGACGACGCAGAGGAGTACATCTGGTCGAAATTTCAGGAACGGTATTTTTCCGATGAACTTCGCGATTTCGTGCGCCGATGGCGTACGGTGAGGTCGGCATTGGCACACCGCCCTTTTCACCCGCAATCCCCCGCACACCAGCAATTTCTTCGCGAGACACTCACAAAACTGGAGCAGTTCGCGGACATCATTGATGTGGAGTCGGAGATGAACGACCTCAAACAACAACTACAAAGATCATGATCGGAACCAGGAAAGCAAACAGGTTAATTCATGCCACGTCTCCGTATCTGCAGCAGCACGCTTATAACCCGGTCGATTGGTTCGAATGGAGCGAGGAGGCTTTGGAAAGGGCTGTCCGGGAAAACAAGCCCATTCTGGTCAGCATCGGATATTCTTCCTGCCACTGGTGTCATGTGATGGAA
>JBIQJZ010000332.1:0-2592 GCA_044507115.1 Flammeovirgaceae bacterium
CTCTTTGTCAAAAACATGGTTGACAACAGCAACGTCAGCAGGCTGGGGTCGTCATTTTCGTCGGTTTTTGAAGATCGCCTGGTGGTCGAAAGCTACATCTACCGGATGTCGGAACACTTGTTCAGGAAAAAGATCATGATCGATAGCTCTTCGACTCGCTCCGCGGTAGTCGCGATCCGGCCGGCGATCGACGGATACAACGAGACGATCCGCGAGATTATCGTCGCGTATGAGCAAACAAAGTTGACGCAGGAAGAAGAACGCTACTTCGACAACTTCCGAAATCGTGTCAGCGAACTGGCCAGTCTGGAAAACGCGTATATGGATGCAGTTGAGGCCGGTAGTACCGGCGAAGAACTTCGCGCGCGGATCAATAAACAATTCAATGAAGCGTCATTCTTTCTCGATCAGCTTTCAGGAATTCAGATATCGGAGGGAAAGATCTTAAATGACAATTCGAAGAAGATCGTTGCCGGATCATCCCTCCTCGCCCACTTCGAGATCGGTATCATCGTTGCCATCGGATTGATGGTCGTCGTCCTTGTTTTTGAGTCCACGTCCGTGTTCTCAAAAACGCCGCAGAATAGCAGTCTCAATTGAGCACCAGTACTCCCCAGGATAGCGAAATATTGCCGATTGCGTAATTTCCCGCCGTTTCGTCCTTGATGATTTCCAATTTAGAAGTCTTTTGCTCCTATTTGTGTCCGCGGTATTGACTTAAAAAAATCCGGCCGCCCGATGGTTATGAAAGAAGACAACAACACGAACAACATTTTTTTATCGCGCCGCAAATTCATCGGAAAATCCGCTCTCGCGCTTACGGGGATTGCAATTGCTTCCAACACTGCAATCGGTGCTCCGGCGATCATTCGGGACCTGGGGAAGCCAAATTCGAAATTCAACGGGGTTCAGATCGGGGCGATAACCTACTCGTGGCGGTCGATGCCGGTCGACGCCGACAGCATCATTCGCTATTGCGTCGACTGCAATATCAGTGCACTGGAACTCATGGGAAATACGGCGGAAGAATTCGCGGGGGCGCCATACGCCAACACCCAACCGGGTGCCCGAGAACGTCTGTCGGGGGACGAACGCGCTGAGCGCGCCAGGCAAATTGCGGCGTGGCGAGCCTCTGTGTCGATGAAGCCATTTGACGAACTGCGTAAGAAGTTCCAAAAAGCGGGAATCGGTATCTACGCCTATAAACCCAGTGCCCTCGGCGAAAGTAATTCCGACGCGGAGATCGAATACGCGTTGCGTGCAGCCAAGGCGTTAGGGGCCTCCCATGTAACGGTGGAACTGCAAAAGAACGCGGAACAGAGCCAACGCCTCGGTCTGCTGGCGAATCGCCACAAAATCGCAGTAGCGTACCACGGCCATCTGCAGCAGACGTTCACCGCCTGGGACCTCGCGCTTTCTCAGGCAAAATTCAACGGCATCAATCTCGACGCCGGACACTATGTCGCTGCGGGATTTGATCCCCTTGCATTCATCGAGGCAAAACACGCGAATATCTACAGCATGCACGTGAAGGACCGCCAATCCCTGGACAACGGACAAGCGAATCTTCCCTGGGGTGAGGGCGATACTCCTATTGCGGAAATTTTGCAGCTGATGCACAGGAACAAGTACAAGTTTCCCGCGACGGTGGAGCTCGAATACAACATCCCGCAAGGGTCCGACGCCGTGAAGGAAGTGGCGAGATGTGTGGAATTTTGCAGGAAGGCTTTGGGATGAGGCTACGGGAGTAATGTGGGTATCAGAGCTGGAGGCGCATGACGTAGTCGTTCATCCAATAAGGACCGACGGGGATATCTGCCTGTCCGATGATGCGGAAGCCGATGTGTTCGTAGAATGACCGTGCGGGGTTGTAGCGGTTCACATTCAAATCGACGAATGGTACGTGTTCGGCGCGGAGTCGATTCACAATCTCCTCCAGGAGCATGCGACCATAGCCTTTCCGTTGTTGCCCGGGACTCACATAGAGCTTGTGAATCTTGAACTGGTCGGTGCTTGGGCCCTGCTTCCCATACGAGGCGAAACCGCGACATTCGGATTTCTCTTGAACAACCAGATAAATCTGTTCTCGATTCTCGATCTGCGACGCAATGATTTCTGGCTGATAGATCGCATCGAGCATGTAGCGGATCTGGCTTTCCGGCAGGATTTTTCCATAGGTCGGCCACCAGGACTCCTCCGCGACGTGGATGATATCCGGTATATCAATTGCAGCAGCGTCTCGTATTTTACACATTACTCGTCGGGTAAACCGCTTCAACCGGTGCAAGAAAACGCAACTTTGCGAGACACCCGGCATGATTTAAAGCCTTTTTTTAGGCAGATTGTGTACAAGGCTTATATTTGCACTTCCTTTAAAAAGGGTAAGCTGGTCCAGTGTGACAATGATAACAAACGGAGAGGTGGGTGAGAGGCTTAAACCAGCAGTTTGCTAAACTGTCGTACGGTTAACACCGTACCGGGGGTTCGAATCCCCCCCTCTCCGCGTTACTCTGTTGCTGGACCACAAATGTAGCATCGGTCCGATAGCTCAACTGGATAGAGCATCAGCCTTCTAAGCTGACGGTTCGGGGT
>JBIQJZ010000333.1:0-2580 GCA_044507115.1 Flammeovirgaceae bacterium
CAATCAAAAGTACTTCGAGTATGTGGAGAAATGCAGGGAAGCGGGCATTCACGTGCCGATTATTCCGGGACTGAAGCCTATTACGACGAAAGCACAGGCGAGCATCCTGCCGACAACCTTTCATATCGATATCCCGGAGGATCTTGCAGACGAGGTGGAGAAATGTAAGGACAATGCGGCCGTGAAGGAAGTGGGTATTCAATGGGCGATCAAGCAATCACGGGAACTTATCAAGCATGGCGTGCCGACGCTTCATTTCTATTCCATGGGTAAGTCCGATCCAATTTTCAGGATTGCGAAAGAGTTGTTCTAGTAGTACCGTAGTTTCTCGTACCGGTGGAAGCGCCCGACCGGGTTTCGTGATTCCTCGCAGAACGTTATCTTCGCAGGATGCCTAACTCTAAACCCCAGGGACAACTCGTCAGATCGGTGACGCTGTTCTCCGCGTTTATCCTCACCGTTAGCTCCGTAATCGGGTCGGGAGTCTACAAGAAAGTAGCACCAATGTCGGCAGAGCTCCTTTCGGGAGACCTCGTGCTGGTTGCCTGGGGTCTTGCCGGGATCATCACCTTGTGCGGTGCGCTGAGCAATGCGGAGATCGCGAGCATGCTCGCCGACTCGGGCGGCGAGTACGTATACTTCAAAAGGATATATAATCGATTCTTCGCTTTCATTTTCGGATGGACAAGCTTTGCGGTTATCCGTTCAGCAGCAGTCGCGTCAATTGCGTATGTGTTTGCGCACTCGTTTAATTCACTCATCACGCTTCCCGTATTGCCACCGGTGTGGGAACAGATCTCGGTTCTAGGCGTTTTTACGCCGTTTCATAATTTTGGCGTGAAGTTGCTGACGGTACTGTTGATCGTCGTGCTGTCTTACAACAACTACAGGGGTATCCGCTTCGGCGAAATATTGAGCAAGACGGTAACGATTATCGTCGTCGGCAGTATCTTCTTGATTATCGTCCTGGGACTATCTATCGGAGGAGGAAGCATGACGAATTTTTTAACGCCGGGTGCCGGGTTCGTCGACCGCTCCTGGGGAGATCCGATCTTTATTGAAACGTTGTTTGCCGCGCTACTGGCAGCTTTCTGGGCATACGAGGGATGGACTGCGACCGGCTACATCGGCGGCGAAATCCGGAACGCACATCGAAATCTTCCGATTGCACTTGTTTCTGGCGTTCTCTTTGTCATGGGAATTTACCTCTGCATCAACTTTACATACTTGTACGTGTTGCCAATGGATGAGATGTTAGCTGTTCACGCATCGGTAAATAGCATCGCTGCCGTCGAAGTCGTCCGAAGTTTTCTTGGATCAGGCGGTGCCCTGGCGATGGCGGTACTGATTCTAATCACCACGCTTGGTTGCACGAATACCACCCTGCTGAGTCCGCCGCGGCTGTACTATGCGATGGCTCGCGAAGGTTTCTTTTTTCGTGCTGCCTCCTACATTCACCCAAGGTTTAATACGCCGTCCAAGGCCATTGTGATTCAGGCGATATGGGCTTCAATGCTGGTTTTCTCAGGTAGTTTTGATCAGCTAACTGATATGCTTGTCTTCGCTGCCTTTTTCTTTTATGGCGCGACCGCGCTGGGGGTGTTTGTTCTCAGGGTTCGCGCACCCGATGCGCCGCGTCCCTACAGAGCGTTCGGATATCCCGTCGTACCCGCAGTGTTCATTGTATTTTGCGTAGCACTCATCATCATTACATTGATGGCGAGACCGAGGGAGGCGCTTATCGGCCTTGGCCTAATGGCGAGCGGCGTTCCATTCTACTGGTATTGGCGACGACGCGGAACGCAATAGTTTTCGTACGAAAAAAAGTTAATGTCAAGCGTGAATTCCTTCAGCAAGTTCTTCCAGTAGCTTCTTGTTGAATGCGTCCAGGTCTTTTGGAGAACGGCTGCTGACCAGCCCATTATCTACGACAACTTCCTTATCGACCCAGTTGACACCGGCATTAATGAGATCTGTCTTGATCGCGGGGTACGATGTCATCGTTCTGCCGCGCAGCAGCCCTGTCTCAATCATTGTCTGTGGACCGTGGCATATGACTGCCAACGGCTTCGCATTCTCCAGAAAATGCCGGATAAAGTCCACTGCCTTTTCGTTCGTTCGCAGCTGGTCCGGGTTCAACACGCCACCCGGAAGCATGAGTCCGTCGTAATCTTCCGGGCGCGCATCGTCCAGTGGTTGATCTACTGAGATCGTAATGCCCCAATCGGTCTCGTCCCAGGCACGTACGCTGTCTTTCTGAGGTGATACGATGTGGACAGTAATCCCGGCTTCTTCCATTGCCTGTTTCGGTCTGACCAGCTCGGATTGTTCAAAGCCATTCTCCGTTAGAATAGCTACTTTGAGATCTTTCAGGTTTGCCATACAAGTCATGTTAAGGTTCAATAGGACCTTCAAAAAAAAACATGCCGTCAGCCGGTCTGTACAGGTGTGTTTCGACTTTCAATCATGAGTTGTTCCGCACGCTTGTTCACAATCGGGCAACGCTGCATTTCGGTTACTTCAACGACCTGTACGCCGAAATCCTCCGTGACCTTTCCGCGAATCTCGTAGAATCCCCTT
>JBIQJZ010000058.1:0-17376 GCA_044507115.1 Flammeovirgaceae bacterium
GATGGCGGATACAACCGGGTTGCCGATACCATTGGCAGTGATCGGATAGGCCCGGAAAGAGTTGTTCCCGAATTCGTGGGCGATGAGCCAGTTGTCGTCGCCGGTAATGCGCTCGGTGCTCGGCTTGAACAACAACTGGTTGACGACGACCAGCGCCCCGAGTCCGTTGTTTTGCTTCAGATCGAAGAGGGAATACCGGAGTTCGAAGGTACCGCCTTCGACCTCTTGTGTGGTAAAGATATAGTACAGCGTTTCATCGCCCGGCACCGGGATGATCAGCGCGGACTGGCTCGAGGTGTTCGTTCCGCCGATGCCACCCGGCGGACTGATAACCTGGTTGAGTTTATCGTAGACGACCGATCCATCGGTTGAGAATATGACCTGACCATTGCGGTCACTGATGACGGATGTTCCCTCCGGAGTGTTCAGCGGGCCGTCAATCGCGACGGCAGGGTTGTCGGGCAAGGGATTGAAGTCGATACCCGCTCCATTCCCGAAGTACCAGATGTTCGCTCGCTGGTCCAGCGAGTCATATTCTTTAATATTTACCCCTGCATAGACTTCGCACAGCCCGTCCGTTGCTACCACATAATAATATCCGGCGGAATCCGGTCGCAGTGTCTCGGAATTCTGACCGAGAAGGAGACCTCCGGGGCCGTACCATTGGTATTGCGGCATTTGCCCACCTTGCACTTGTGCCGTGACTTCGAACGGTGTGATATCCGGGCACACAGGCGCGTTAACAGGAAGTTCGCAAGCGCACGCAGTGGTATCCTGTACAAGTGATATCTGCATGTCGAACTGTGTGATGTTAATCGTACGCGCGGCATAAGCGGTATCGCCATTGAGGAACGCGACCACTTCGACAAGCATTGGACCGGCCTGCTCGTAGGTGTGAACCGGGCTCCATCCGGCTCCGAAGTTGCCGTCACCGAAACTCCAAACAAGGCTGTCGGCCGTGGGTTCGACGGTGGGGTAGAACGAGACGGGTGTGTTGGCACACGCGTCCTGTGCAGCGAACGTCACCGTAAATTCAATGCTGTCGCGCGGTGCAAACGCAGGGAATTGCATTCCTCCGAAATTGGGATTACCCTCAAATGCAGTGGGATCGTAAACCACCGCGTGTGCAACGGTATCGGTATTGGTAAGTTTTCCGACGAGGAACGGCCCGCCGTTCGTCGCCTGGTACAAATGGTAGATAGCGCTATCAGGGGCCATCTGGAGGCCGTAGCTTCTGAAAATAGTATTGGGCTGTGGAAGAACCGACGCCAGTGTCGTCGCGGGGTTTTGCAGATCGAATTGCAACAGATCGGCCTGCGCACCCGCATCGCCTTGCCGCGAGATATAGAGATACTGGCCATTGTTGCTCCATTCCGTGTCGTAAATCGCCTGAGTGGTCGGAGTGGTGACGGCTGAGTTGAGGATACGCTGATCATAGGAGAGATCACCGTTCTCCCGGTCGAAGATCAGGATTTCGATATCGCGATTCGTGCTTTGCGGTGATACGGCGATCCTCCCAGAACCCGGATGCCAGGAGAGGTTGGCTGCGACGTCGATGAGACCAAGTGTGAATATGGTTGTAGAGATCGGTCCTTCTGCGGATTCGTCGAAGAGTGTGACATAGTAGTTCGGTGCTCCATTGTCACGCGTAATAAGCCAGAAGTCCTCCCCGTTTTCATGTCCGATGATGATCATCGCTTCCGACGTATTGGTCAGGCCAGTGGGAATGTTCCGCCGCGCGGCATCAATTGCTCCGGTAGCAGGGCTCGGGAAGGTGGAGTTCCCAAAGGCTGTCATATCGACGATACTGTAGGACACGCTACCGCCCACGGCTCCATTCGCAGTATTGGTAAACACGTAGTATTCCGACGCTTGCCCTGGCACGCGGGCAACAGCAACGGGTTGATTACCCGCAGGGTTTCCCCCGAGTGGCCCGTTCGGCATCGCAGCATGGCTAATATCAAACACGTTGACGCCATCAGTATAAAACAGGAGATTGCCATTCACAGGATCCGTCGCGACGGCACTTCCGCCGATTCCCAGGTTGGATTTGTTCGAAATGGTAGACGCTGTATTGTCCGTGCGGTTGAAGCGGATCCCGTTTGAAGAGTTGCCGAAATACCAGTTGTGACGCGTGAAGTCCTGGGCGATCCCGGCCGATATGACCGCGAGCATCAACAGACATGTCGAGGATAGATACCTGATAACTCCGCGCATTGCGATGGTCATCCCGTTAGAAAATAAATCCATACTTTAAAACGCCCAAGTTCCCCTAAAGTATACAATTTGCCTAAAAAATACCGTTAATAGTCAGGATTATACGGCAAGCGACAACGGTGGCCAAAAATCCTCAACGGGACGCGGTGATTGTGTTTTATTAATTTCGGATATAGGTTTAATTTGCCTTATTGCACGAGTAACTCCAAGTTCATGCACAGACCTTTCTGTCAACAACTCGCATACCGCCATTCCTTCCTGAGAGGGTTGGCATCGGTTGCCATGAGCTGGATGCTCGTCATTATGTGGGCTTCTCCCGGGACGGTGCACGCCCAGGATCCACAGTTTTCTCAGTTTTATGCGGCGCCTCTCTATCTGAATCCGGCGCTGGCAGGATCGACCAACCAGGCACGTGCGGGTATTAACTACCGCAACCAGTGGCCTGCTATCGATGCCAACTTCACGACGATGTCGTTCTTCGCCGACTATTTCATTGAAGACAAAAACAGTGGTGTCGGACTGCTTGTAACGCGTGATCGCGAAGGTCTCGCAGGTCTTCGGTCGATGAGTCTCGGGCTGCAGTATTCGTATGAGATGCAAGTCACTGACTATCTCGGCTTCCGCCCCGGCGTGCAGCTCGCGATGTTCAACCGCGATGTTAATTTCGATCGCCTGACGTTCGGTGATCAGTTCAATCCGGCTACAGGAGAGTTTATCGATCAGCCAAGCGCCGAGAGTTTCAGTACAAACTTCAGCAAGACATTTTTTGACATCTCCTTCGGAGGAGTTTTTTTCACCAAGGCCGCGTGGCTGGGTGTCGCCGCAAATCACCTGAACAAACCCAATCAGTCAATCATCGACGAAGAGAGCCCCTTGCCGATCAAGCTCTCTTTCCACGGAGGATTCAAATTCTACCTGCGACCCGGCGTGATCGGTAGTGGTGTCTATGCCCGCAACTCGGAGCGCAGCATCGCCCCGGCGTTTCAGTACCGACACCAGGGGCATTTCGACCAGATGGATCTGGGGCTGTACTTTACATTTGAGCCGCTGGTGCTGGGGACGTGGTACCGCGGAGTTCCCTTCAAGAACGTCGACGGCTTTGTCAACAACGAAAGCATCGTGCTTCTCCTTGGATTCACCCAAATAGGAGCGAAAGACGCCATCAACATCGGCTATAGTTTCGACTACACCGTCTCCCGCCTGGGCCCCGGAAGCGGAGGAGCCCACGAATTCAGCCTCGTGTACACCTGGCCCATGCGAAACCCGCGCAAACCACCGAAAGACAAGCTGGTGATACCGTGCCCCGACTTTTAGGCGTGAGTAGTGAGTGGTGAGTGGTGAGTGGTGAGTGGTGAGTGGTGAGTGCCGAGCCTGCTGCTCTTGGTGCGGTTTCGGCGTTACCGCAAGCTAATGGGCCTGTCAGCAAAGGAATTGCATGCTATCGAATGTTAGTCAGGTCATTTCACGGACCACTCACTACTCACCACTCACTACTCACCACTCACCATGGAACTTTTTTCTCCATTTCTTCGTAAAAACCTTGTCACTATTAAGTAATTATCGTTTAATTTTGCACAAGTGTTAACCAAAAGTAACCTGAATGAATTTCCTCTAACGACCATTAAAAGTTAAAAGAAATTGAAAACCACGTTCACCTTACTACATGCAGCCATGGCTGCATACCACTCCTTCAGAACTGTTCAGTTCTTTTCTAGCGCCTGTTTGGTGACCAGGCGACCGCGACCTGCCAGGTACGCGCGCATTTAATCCGTACAACGATTCTGTTGACAAACTGAACCGTGTCCGGGACATCGTTCAGCACGCCTTATTTCGTTCTTTCAACTACTACTCGTTTAAGACATTGGAAAAAGATAATATCATCATCAGAGTGGCAACACCTGATGACGTAAGATACGCCGAGACCATCACCACTGAGATGGAAGAGTCGGCAAAAGCGCGGGGAACTGGAATCGCCAAGCGCTCGCCTGAGTACATCTGCAAGAAGATGGAAGAAGGTAAGTCCGTGATCGCTGTCACAACAGATGGCGAGTGGGTCGGTTTCTGTTATATTGAGGCCTGGCAGCACGAAGAGTACGTGGCCAACTCCGGGCTGATCGTGGCTCCGAAATTCCGCAAGACCGGTGTCGCAACTGATATCAAACGCAAGATCTTTGAACTGTCGCGTGAGCGGTATCCCGAAGCGAAAATATTCGGACTGACTACCGGGCTGGCGGTGATGAAAATAAACTCCGACCTGGGCTACGAGCCTGTGACGTACTCCGAACTCACGACTGACGAGGAGTTCTGGAAAGGCTGCCGCAGCTGTGTCAACTACGACATACTGATGGCAAAGGAGCGCAAGAACTGCCTGTGTACAGCGATGCTCTTCGATCCTCAGGAAGCCGCAGCGAAGCTTAACATGCCATTGCCTCCGCTTCCCGCCGCGAAGTCGCAGGAGCCGATCGAGGAACCGAAGTCCGGTGCACTGGTGATGAGCCGCGTCCGCGAAGACCGTGGATTCCGGAACAACCTCAGGCTCTTCGAAAGGTGGATGCGCTTCAAACAGTACGTATTGCTGAAATCCTTCCGCAGGAAAGAGAGCGCCGCAGGTTCTCACAACGTCGTCGAGAAAAAGCGGTCCCTGCTCGGCATCTTCTTTTGGTAATCAAGGCAGTATGATCAGATCACGCGACGAGGCCCGCCTCGTCGCCTGTGGCCTTTTGGTTTCTGCCTGAAGCTTATACATTTGCACCCATGACCAAGAAAAAAGTTGTACTGGCGTTCAGCGGAGGGCTGGACACCTCCTATTGCGTGAAATACCTCAGCGAAGAGAAGAATTACGAGGTTCACACACTGACGGTAAACACCGGCGGGTTTGATGAAGCGGAACTGCAGGCGATTGAGAAGCGCGCACGCGATCTGGGTGTTGCTTCACATAAGACTGTGGACGAAACACGCAATTACTACGATTCGGTGATACGGTATCTCATCTATGGGAACGTCCTCAAGAACAATACTTACCCGCTTAGCGTTAGCGCTGAGAGGATGTCGCAGGCACTTGCTACGGCAAACTACGCCAGTCATCTGCAAGCCGACGCTGTCGCTCATGGCAGTACAGGCGCCGGCAACGATCAGGTTCGCTTCGATATGATCCTCAATATCCTGGTACCGGGAGTTGAGATCATCACCCCGATCCGCGAGATGAAATTGTCGCGGGAAGAGGAGATCAGTTATCTCAAGTCGAAAGGGGTCGACATGAACTTCGACAAAGCAATGTACTCTATCAACAAAGGTCTATGGGGTACGTCTGTCGGCGGAAAGGAAACGCTCAAGTCTCTTGGGATGCTGCCCGAAGAAGCCTGGCCGACGCCGGTGACCAAGACCGGAAGCGAAACGATCAAGCTCACGTTTAGCCGCGGCGAACTGGTGAAGGTGAACGATCGGGCATTTGAGCACCCGACCGAAGCGATACAACTGATTCACGCGCTGGCGGCACCGTACGGCATCGGCCGCGATATCCACGTCGGTGATACGATCATCGGCATCAAAGGGCGCGTCGGATTTGAAGCTGCAGCACCGCTGGTAATCATTAAAGCGCACCATACCCTTGAGAAGCATGTGCTCACAAAGTGGCAACTCTCGTGGAAGGATCAGATCTCCCAGTTTTACGGCAACTGGCTGCACGAGGGACAATACCTCGATCCCGTTATGCGCGATATCGAGGCGTTCCTGACGAGTTCGCAAAAGCATGTGACCGGCGATGTTCACGTACAGCTTTTCCCCTACCGCTTTTCGGTATTGGGAATAGAGTCGGATTTCGATCTGATGTCATCGCGTTTTGGAAAATACGGTGAGATGAACCTCGGCTGGACCGGCGAAGATGTGAAAGGGTTCTCCAAGATATTCGGCAATCAGACGATGATTTACCATCAGGTAGAAAAGGGGGGATAGTCGGATAAGGATTCAAAGTTATAGTTACATCAAAATAGCAGGAGTTGAAGATCAAGGCTGGAATTATCGGTGGTGCGGGTTTCACAGGTGGTGAGACGATCCGCTTGTTGTTAAACCATCCTCAAGTGGAGATTGCATTCGTTCACAGCAGGAGCAGTGCGGGTAAACCACTGCACGCTGCTCACCCGGATCTTCTCGGCGAGACAGACATCCTGTTTTCTGATTCGTATGAGCAGAAGGCGGATGTTGTATTCTTGTGCCTGGGACACAGCGAGAGCAAGAAGTTTCTCGCGGACGACCCGTTTGACAGCTCGGTGCGAATCATCGATCTCAGCCAGGACTTCCGATTGGGGGAGTCCACTGACAAGCGTACTTTCGTCTACGGCCTGCCGGAAATTTACCGCGATAAAATTCGATCTGCTCGCAACATTGCAAACCCGGGCTGCTTTGCGACTACACTGACGCTTGGGTTGCTTCCGCTGGCGAAACATGGAATGCTGTCCGAAGTATATAGTACCGGCATTACCGGGTCGACCGGTGCGGGACAAAAGCTTCAGGAGACAACGCACTTCACTTGGCGGGCAAACAATATTTCAGCTTATAAGACGCTGAGCCATCAGCACCTGCGAGAGATCAACCTCCACCTGCGCACGCACCAGCCGTCGTTTGATGCACCCATCAACTTCGTGCCCTGGCGTGGAGACTACACGCGCGGAATTTTTGTAAGCTCGGTGGTGACAAACGATCAACCGCTCGAAGAACTCAGGCGGATGTATCACGAGTACTTCCGCGATCATCCGTTCACGATTGTGTCAGACAGCGCCGTGGATCTTAAGCAGGTCGTCAACTCCAACAAGTGCCTTATCGGACTGGAGAAACAAGGCGACAAGCTGGTTGTCCACAGTGCACTCGACAACCTTCTAAAAGGTGCTTCCGGACAGGCGGTTCAAAACATGAACCTGATGTTCGGGATAGACGAACGCGATGGTCTACGTTTGAAAAGCATTGTCTTCTGAGTTAAACTACGCGAGCATCATGAATTTATTTGACGTCTATCCTTTGTTTGATATCCATCCCGTACGCGCTAGCGGTTCGTGGCTCTGGGATGACAAAGGCCAAAAATACCTTGACCTCTACGGCGGCCACGCCGTGATTTCCATCGGTCACACGCATCCGCATTACGTGAGTCGCGTGTCCGACCAGTTGGGAAGAATCGGGTTCTACTCCAACAGTGTCCAGAACAAACTGCAACGGGAATTTGCTGAAAAGCTCGGTGAAATCTCCGGATATCCGGACTACCAATTGTTTCTGTGCAATTCAGGAGCGGAAGCAAACGAGAATGCACTTAAGGCTGCATCTTTCCTCACCGGGCGAAAGAAAGTGATCGCCTTTCGCAAGGGTTTTCACGGGCGAACTTCCGGTGCGGTGGCGATTACCGATAATCCGAAAATTGTGTCACCGTTTAATGCGGGTCACGATGTTGTGTTTGTTCCATTGAACGATGTTAAAGCGTTTGACGCAGCGATCGACAATGACGTCGCTGCTGTTATCGTTGAAGGCATTCAGGGTGTAGGGGGTATACGCGTAGCGGAAGATTCATTTCTGCGCCATGTGGAAGAGGCATGCACGAAGTATTCTGCGCTGCTGATTCTCGATGAGGTGCAATCGGGCTACGGACGCACGGGTAAGTTTTTTGCACATCAGTTTGCCGGGGTAAAGCCTCACCTGATCACAGTCGCGAAGGGTATGGGCAACGGGTTTCCCATCGGAGGTGTATTGATTCATCCCGACATCAAGTCGTGGAGCGGCATGCTAGGGACAACTTTCGGAGGGAATCACCTCGCTGCCGCTGCGGGACTCGCGGTGCTGGAGGTGATCGAGAAAGAAAATCTGATGGCGAACGCCGCGGCGATCGGTGACTACTGGTTTGGAAAACTCGCAACGATACCCGCGCTAACTGGACTTCGCGGAAAGGGACTGATGATCGGGTTCGACCTGGCTGACGAATTCAGCCATGTGCGGACCGATCTCCTGCTGAAACATCATATCTTTACCGGGGAGGCAAAACCCAACACGATCCGCTTGCTTCCTTCGCTGGCGGTAAAGCGGGAGGAGGCTGACTTGCTTCTGGTAGCTTTGAATGAAGAATTAGCATGAAGAACTTTATCTCAGTCCGCGACGTCTCTGACATCAATGCATTAGTCCATAAGGCACTTTCTTATAAGGCGGATCCGTACCGCGATCGGGCACTGGGGCAGCACAAGCGAGTAGGTCTACTCTTCCTCAACCCGAGCATGCGGACGCGTCTGAGTACGCAGGTCGCGGCTTCTAATCTCGGAATGGATGCTATCGTCTTCAATGTCGGTCAGGAAGGCTGGGCGCTGGAGTTTGAAGATGAGGCGATTATGAGTGGAACAACCGTCGAACACGTCAAGGATGCGGCACCGGTATTGGGAAGCTATTTTGATATTCTCGGAATCCGGACATTTCCCACGTTGAAGAACAAGGCTGACGACTACGCTGAACAATACATCCAACAGTTCGTCAAACATGCGGGTATCCCCGTGATGAGCCTCGAGAGTGCGACACTGCATCCGCTGCAAAGCCTGACGGATATCATCACGATCAGCGAAGTATTCAGGGAAAAAAAGAGGCGACCCAAGATCGTCCTGACGTGGGCGCCGCATGTGAAGGCGCTGCCGCAGTGTGTGGCCAACAGTTTCGCGCAGTGGGTGAATGCATGGGATCATGCTGACTTCGTGATCACACATCCCGAGGAATATGAATTGGATCCCATTTTCACAAAAGGTGCTGCCATCAGTCACGACCAGGACTACGCGTTGAAGGATGCCGACTTCGTCTATGTCAAAAACTGGAGCACCTACAACGACTATGGCCAGGTGAAATGCACCGACCGGCGATGGATGCTGACGAGCCAGAAACTGCTACTTACCAATCACGCCAAAGTGATGCACTGTCTTCCTGTTCGCCGCAACGTTGAGCTGAGTGGCGAAGTCCTGGACGGCTTCAGCAGTATTGTTACGCACCAGGCTTCAAATCGGGTGTGGGCAGCGCAGGCTGTGCTGAGTGAACTTCTGGAATCCAAAGGAGGATAGGAAGGCGCATGGAAAAACTCTTCATCATCAAGATTGGTGGGAATGTAGTAGACGATTCGGACGCACTCGAATCGTTTCTCGCCGCTTATGCGTCAGTCCCTGCAAGAAAAATACTAATCCACGGCGGGGGCAAGATCGCCACACGCATAGGGGATAAGCTCGGAATTGAATCGCGTTATATTAACGGACGCAGGATCACCGACGCGGAGACACGCGACCTCGTCACAATGGTCTACGGAGGACTGCTCAATAAGCAGATTGTTGCGACACTTCAGCGGTTGCGTTGCAACGCTGTGGGATTGACCGGGGCGGACGGCAACGTGCTGTCGGCAGTGAAACGTCCGGTGAAGGATATCGACTATGGTTATGTTGGCGACATCCAACCCGCAGATGTGAATGTTTCGTTGTTGCGTTCCTTATTGACGAATGGATTAGAACCCGTTTTCGCTCCGCTGACACATTCGGGCGGCGAAATTCTGAACACAAACGCCGACACGATTGCGTCGGTGCTCGCGATTGCGCTGAGCAATGCATTCGATGTGCGCCTCGTTTTCTGTTTCGAGAAGAAGGGCGTACTGGAAGACGTAGGAGACCCGGATTCGGTCATTCGCCACCTGACGGGTGATCGGTACCGCGATCTGCTGGCGAAAGGTTCGCTAGCCGACGGCATTCTTCCAAAACTGGAGAACGCGTTTGCTGCTATCCGCGAAGGCGTCCGGGAAGTGTTGATCGGGCATGCGGCCGATATTGTGCGAAACACGGGCGACGACACGGAAGGGACGCTGATTACAGCTCACTGAAAACCCTGATATGAAACAACAACCCGACGAAATCGCAATCAAACTGCTTGAGCAACTTATTGCGACGCCGTCGTTTAGTCGGGAGGAGGACAAAACCGCGCAAATAATTGAAGGCTTTTTCCGACAGATGAACATTCCTGCCGAGCGAAAGGGTCACAATATCTGGGCGCGCAATAAGCACTTTACCACCGGGTTGCCGACTATCCTGCTGAATTCTCATCACGATACCGTCCGGCCGAACAGTGCTTATACGCGCGATCCCTTCCAGGTCGAGATCGCCGACGGGAAACTCTACGGTTTGGGAAGTAATGACGCGGGGGGGGCGCTGGTCTGCCTCATAGCAGCCTTCCTCCACTTTTACGAGCAGCGGCATCTGGCGTTTAACCTCGTTGTCGCCGCCACTGCCGAGGAGGAGATCTCGGGAAGCGAAGGAGTCGAGAGCGTGTGGCCCTTGTTTCCGAATATTGACTTTGCCATCGTCGGTGAACCTACGCTGTGTCAAATGGCGATAGCGGAAAAAGGATTGATGGTACTCGATTGCACGGCCCGCGGAAAAGCAGGACACGCCGCCCGGGACGAGGGCGTCAACGCGATCTATGAAGCCATGCGCGACATCGAGTGGCTGAGAACGTATCGTTTTCCGAAAACATCGCCGACGCTGGGCGAGGTAAAGATGACAACCACAGTCATTCAGGCAGGTAAGCAGCACAATGTGGTGCCTGCTGAATGTAGCTACACCGTTGACGTTCGAGTCACTGACCAGTACACGCTTGAGGAAGTGCTTGACGTCATCCGGCAACACGTAAAGGCCGATGTGGCGCCTCGCTCCATGCGCATGCGTTCGTCCGGAATAGCGCTGGACCATCCGCTGGTGAAAGCGGCGACGACGCTGGGTATTCCGCAGTATGGATCGCCTACCACGTCGGACCAGGCACTGATACCGGTGCCGTCAGTGAAGATGGGACCTGGAGATTCCGCGCGATCTCACAGCGCTGACGAATTCATCTACGTCTCAGAGATCGTAAAAGGCATCGATACATATGTCGCGTTGCTTAATCAGGTCGGGAAGATTCTTGGGCAGCAATAATGTGCGTGCCGAATTCGCTTCCTTTGAAGTTTGAACAGTCGTATTTAACTTTCCCGCATATCGGGTTAAAATCACCGCATGAAGCTCTGGCAAAAAGATACCGCATCACTCAAGGAAGTTGAACGATTTACGGTAGGTAACGACCAGGAGATGGATCTGTTCCTGGCTCGCTACGACGTTTTGGGTTCGCTTGCGCACATAGCGATGCTGCAATCGATCGGTCTTCTGTCACGTGATGAGTGGAAGTCGTTGACTGGAGGTCTTCGTGAGATCTATCGTCAGATAGACAAGGGTGAATTCCGGATGGAAGACGGCGTGGAGGATATTCATTCGCAGGTCGAACTCGCCTTGACCAGAATGTTTGGAGAAGCCGGAAAAAAAATTCATAGCGGAAGGTCGAGAAACGATCAGGTGCTGGTCGACATCAAGCTCTTTCTGCGTTCGGAGATCGACTTTCTTGTAGCGGAAGTCAAGATTCTTTTCGACTTGCTCATTGCGCAGAGCAATCGCTACAAAGATCATCTGCTGCCCGGCTACACGCATTTTCAATTGGCAATGCCGTCGTCTTTTGGGCTCTGGTTCGGTGCCTATGCTGAAAGTCTGGCGGATGATTTGATCACCGTTAAGGCAGCGTACGACATCGTTAACAAGAATCCATTGGGTTCTGCCGCAGGCTATGGATCGTCGTTCCCCCTGAACAGAACGATGACCACCGAGTTGCTGGGCTTCGAAGACTTGAATTACAACGTGGTGTACGCGCAGATGGGGCGTGGAAAGACGGAGCGGATTGTCGCGTCGGCAATGTCGAATATCGCAGCGACGCTTGCCAAACTGTCGATGGATGCATGCTTGTTCCTCAATCAGAATTTCGCGTTCATCTCGTTTCCCGAAGAACTTACGACGGGGTCGAGCATCATGCCACACAAGAAGAATCCCGACGTCTTTGAGTTAGTTCGCGCGCGTTGCAATCAAATGCTTTCGCTTCCAAATGATATTACCCTGATGACGGCAAACCTTCCGTCTGGATACCATCGTGATATGCAGTTATTAAAGGAGTTGCTTTTCCCGGCGATCGGGAACCTGAAAGACTGCCTCCGAATGGCGCGGTTGATGCTGGAGAATATCGCGGTTCGCGACAACATCCTCCGGGATGAGAAGTACAAATACCTGTTCAGCGTGGAGACCGTGAATAAGCTGGTGCTTTCCGGTGTGCCGTTCCGGGATGCGTACAAACAGGTCGGTGCCGATATCGCGGCTGGCAACTATGTCCCGGATAGCGAAATCAATCATGTTCATGAAGGCAGTATCGGGAATCTTTGCCTGGATGACATCACCCGCGGCATGGATCGCACAATAGAATCGTTCAGATTTGACCGTTATCGTCGTGCGATCGCTGTTTTGCTCGGGAGCGGGACCTGATTCATACCGGTTGCGTTTTTATATAGTCTTCCCATAATTCGTGTAACGCGTAGTCTTTCATCGCGTCAACGGGGAGCAGGTAGGCACTGCTGAACATGAGTTCTTCACGCGCGCTGATATCGCCGCTCTCGTCCCTCCATCGGAGATTGCAGGAGATCTGATCGCCGTATTTCTTGACAGGTACCACAACACATTTTTCTATGGGGATGTCGTAGTGCCTCCGGTATTGTTGGTGTTTATGCTCGCTGATTTTGTACGGTTTCCCTAAACCTATTTTTTCCATAGCTCTGGTATTATGTATTGATTCGACAATTACCTGATTATCAGACCTTGGTAATAGTGGGAGATAGGCCAAGGCACGTGTGGGGCATTAAGAATAGCCAAGGTATGAAAAAGCCGTCAATATGCGAGGACCACCTGCGAATAATTGATGTTTTTTTGTAGCATTGACGTCCATGGAACCACAAACAATCCTTTTGATTATCGTAGCGATCGCCGTTGTGAGCTATTTATTCGACCAATGGCTTGACCTGATAAACCTCAGATCACTTCGTACTGACATTCCAGATGATATTGCGCGGTTTTACGACCGCGAGCGGTATGTGAAGTCGTTAACCTATCACAAGACGCTGACGCGTTTTTCATTTTTCTCAGCTGGTGTGAGCTTCGTTGTTTCTATTATCATGCTGTTAGCCGGTGGGTTTGGATGGCTGGATGATCAGCTGCGCGGGTTGATCGAACATCCGATTCTGCTCTCGCTCGCTTTTTTCGGTGTGCTCGCGCTTGCATCCGACCTGCTGTCGCTGCCATTCCAGTGGTATTCCGTCTTTGTCATAGAGGAACGTTTTGGTTTCAACAAGACTACTATTCGGACGTTCGTGCTTGACAAGATCAAAGGATACCTCCTCGCAGTCGTTATTGGTGCTCCCTTGCTCGCGCTTCTGGTGTACCTGATTCAGGCGATCGGTCCCATGTTTTGGCTGTGGTTTGCAATCGTCGCCTGCGCAGTTGTGCTCTTCATCAACATCCTGTACACATCGCTGATACTACCTATCTTTAACAAACTCACGCCGTTGGCCGATGGCGAATTGAAGACTGCCATTCAGGAGTTTGCTGCAAAAGTTGATTTCCCCCTTGACAGTATTTTTGTGATCGATGGATCGAAGCGATCCAGCAAGGCAAACGCGTTTTTCTCCGGGATTGGCAAGAAAAAGAGGATCGTGCTCTACGACACTCTGATCGAGAAACACACGACCGAAGAACTCGTCGCGGTGCTGGCGCATGAGGTGGGACATTTCAAGAAGAAGCACATCGTCATGGGTCTGGTACTTTCCATTATACAGATCGTATTCACGCTCTGGGTACTCTCGCTGATGGTTTATAATGAAAACCTTTCAATCGCTCTGGGAGGAAGTCAGCATTCAATCCATCTCAATCTCATCGCATTTTCGATTCTGTTCACTCCGATATCGGGCGTAACGGGATTGCTGATGACGATGTACAGCCGGCGCAATGAATACGAAGCTGACGCGTACGCACGCGATACATTCAGCGGTGTCGCGCTGGCGAACGCATTGAAGAAATTGTCGGTCGATTCCTTGAGCAATCTCTATCCGCACCCGCTATATGTGTTCTTCCACTATTCGCATCCGCCGCTATTGAGCAGACTCAGCCGGATCCTGTCGCAGTGACCAGACAACACAGCCGAATAGGACGATGAGGGCGATCCACGACGAGGCTGCGGTGACTTTGTTGCCGACCAGGTAAGGTTTCGGCCGGAACGCGAATTCAATTGTATGCGAACCCGCCGGAATCGCTACCGCGCGAAGGATGTAGTTGGATCGCAGCATCGCAGCAGGTTGTCCATCGATCGTTACTTCCCATCCTGGATAATATATTTCCGAGAAGACAGCCAACCCATTTGTTGTTGACTCGCTTTCATACCGCAGGAACTTAGGGCTGTGTTCCACCAGCGTAATCGTTCCCGAAGAATCGGTTTGCAGATTATCCACTTGGAATTTTGTCCTGTCGATAACGGCTACTGTGCGCGTGTCGGCGTCACAGGTTGCCTCGAGTTCCTCAAGCGGACTACCAACCGGTTTGATGTGCGATACAAACCAGGCTGGTCCATAGGCCGAATCGTTGCGCAGCACTGCATCTGCCTGCTGGCCGATGACGGCATATTTGATGTTCAGCATATTGAGTGCACCAAGTCCAGCGAAGGAAAACTGCCCTTGTTGCGCGCGGTCGACGAACTGCTGTGTCTGGACAACGACGCACGAGTCGTAGAACTCGGCATATCGGCGTAATTTGGCGCCGTGATAGCCACCGATAGAGTTGTGGTAATACGAAGTGCGCGCTTCGGCAAAAGGGCTGTCCCCGGAGCCGGTCAGGTAGCTGAGGTTGTACACGCGATAGTGAGATTTATCTTTCAATATCTCCTGATCCGCGGGTGTCATGGCAAAATAGCTGTTGTCGCGTTTGCGTTTGTAATTGTTGTCCGTGAAATAGCGCTTGTTGACCGTGGCGAGATCGACGGTCATCAGGAACGCTAGAACGGCGCCAAACCCGGCTAACGACACGCGTTTGAATGCCTGGAAGTAGACGGCTCCTAACGCCAGGGCAATAAAGACAAATGCCCGGAACGCATCGCTGCGGAAGAGTCGTTTGCGGTCATCGGCAAGCGCGTCGGTGAACCACGCTGGCAGTTGTGCTTCGATGTCTCGGGTGTATCCGAACATGCCCGCCAGAAGCCATAACACCAGGGCGAGTCCGCCGGTGAAAGCGAAAGCGATCAATAGCTTCTTTCGCGCGTCTTTCGCGGTTGGTGACGCGAGTAAGTTTTCAAGACCGAGAAGTCCGAGGAGCGGCATACAGAACAGCGCGATGACAAGCGCGAAGGTGACTGACCGGAAGTTGTTATATCCCGGGAAGTAGTCGAACATGAAGTAATTGAAGGCGGCGAAATTACTTCCCCATGACAGAACGATACTCAGAATACTCAGGGTGAGAAGCCACCAGACGTGCTGCTTGCGGGCAAACGCAATTCCGATCGCGAAAAGAAAAACGGTAATCGCCCCGGCGTAGTATGGAGCAGCGATGCGCTGTTCACCCCAATAGGCACTCGTAAAACGCGCGAGTTGGTTAGCTGTATCCTGGTTGCCGGAGCGCATCAGCGCCTGGTAGACCTCGCTGTCGCGGTCGGCGACCAGGAAGTTTGAACTTGCACCTCCGTAGAAGTTCGGAAGCATAAGCGTCATCGGCTCCAGTATGCCATTGCTGTAATCAAATGCGTAGCTCTTGCTCATACCTTCCGCACCGTCGGCACCGGTCATCAATTCCGATTTTCCGCGGGTGGAGTATGCACTGTATTCCTTTAATGCCCAGAAGGGTCCGAAAAAAGTACCGACGGCGATTAGCACTGCGACGAGCAGCACGCCGACTGTGCGCAGCAGATCGGGAACCTTTTTTTTACGCACGGCTTCAAGAAGCCGGATAAGCCCATAGGCGAGAACGATCAGCAGCAGGTAGTAGGTGATCTGAACGTGATTCTCGCGGAGATGAAGAGCCATCGCGGCCGCTGTTACGCCAAATCCCAGGAGGAGACGTTGCGTGAACGCAAGGTGAATGCCGGCCATCACCAGGGGCATGAATGCAATCGCGCCGATTCGCGAGTTGTGCCCGGCAGCGAGTCCGATGATCATGTAGGTCGACAGGCCGAAGGCAATTGCCCCGGCGATCGCCAGGTATGGCCTGACGCGGAAGGTCAGGAGGAGGATGTAGTAGCAGAGGAACGCGAGGAAAATATTCGCGATAGGATGAGGAAGAAACAAGGCCATCACCGTTTTGAGATAACCCAGTGCCTGATTTCCCCATTGCACACTGATCAGGTATGCGGGCATCCCGCCGAACATCGAGTCGGACCACAGCGCTTCTTCACCCGTTTGTGCCCGGTGGTCCATAATACTCTTGGCAGATCCCAGGAACTGTAGGATGTCTCCTTGCTGCAGTGCCTTGCTCTCGAAAAACACCGGGTTGAAGAAAAAGACCGTGACGATCAGGAAGACGATCACCGCGACAAAATGCGGAAGAACGTGCGCAGTGAAGTTTATTTTTCTCATGTAGCTCTATTCGGACGCAAAATAAGTACTATCCACAACATTTGCGGAGTTTACCGCCGGTAAGGTCACGTGTTCCGAAATGCGCCGCAATTCACCCTTGTTATTTGGGCTTTATATGGCTAGATTTATTTATTCTCAATACATGCACTCAACCGACCGGAAATGATCAAAATCACAGAAAAACCCGTCGATGTACAGAAGGTCATCGATACCGCATCCAGCCTGGGGGCAGGTGCGGTGAATGTGTTTGTTGGTACAGTGCGCAACACGTCGCATGGTAAAAATGTGTTGTGGCTGGAATACGAAGCCCAAGAGGCTATGGCAGTTGCAGAGATCAAGCGGATTCTGAAAGAAGCCTCCAGCCGATGGGACTTGCTCGGATGGGCTGTTAGCCACAGGATCGGTACGTTGAAACCAGGTGAAGTATCCGTTGCCATCGCTGTCGCGACACCTCATCGCAAGGATTCTTTCGACGCGACCCAGTATATCATCGATCAGTTGATAGAAAGGGCACCCATCTGGAAAAAGGAAGTATTCGAGGATGGGGAAGAGTGGATTTCAGCCAGCCCGTCGGGCGCCGTCATGCACGTCGGTTAGTACTTTGAACCGCACCATCAGGAAGGGACGCAATGATCGTCCCTTTTGTTTTTCCAGGTACGACTGCC
>JBIQJZ010000059.1:0-5041 GCA_044507115.1 Flammeovirgaceae bacterium
CAGAGGTTTCGATAGAATTGCTTTTCTATTGCCTTGCGCTGTGCAGGATCTTTTTCAGGGAATGCGTTGGCGAGACTTCGCTTCACCAGCTTGCGACGATACCTGATCACATAGAAACTCATGACAAACAGGAAGTCTGAAAGGACATAGAGCACTGGGAGCGGTAACCTGGAGAGGAGCCGTATGAGAAACATGCCTGATTGCTTCGGCCGGCAAGTTAAGCAAGTATTGCTATTTTTGGTCCATGAAGGATAAAGTTGTAATCATCACCGGCGGCACGTCTGGAATCGGAAAGGCGCTTGCTTTTGAATTCGGTGTGAAGGGTTCGCGGATAGTTGTCACCGGTCGAAACCGGCAAGCACTCGACGAAACTTTGGAGGAACTCGGTGCGAAAGGTATTCGCGCAATTTCAGTCCACGCGGACGTGACTTCGCTCGATGACAATCAGCGGATGGTCGATGAAACCCTGGCAGCATTCGGCCGGATCGACGTGCTTATCAATAATGCTGGGATTTCCATGCGGGCGCTGTTAGAAGAGGTTGACCCCGACGTGATCAGGAAGGTAATGGACATCAACTTTTTTGGGATGGTCTACGCGACGCGCTGCTGTATCGCAGAGATCATTCGCAACAAAGGCAGCGTGGTGGGTATCTCTTCGATCGCGGGATTTCGCGGGCTACCGGCGCGTACCGGGTACTCGGCTTCCAAGTTTGCGATGAACGGCTTCCTGGAGGCGCTTCGCACGGAGATGCTTAATACGGGAGTTCACGTGTTGACGGCATGCCCGGGATTCACAGCGTCGAATATCCGACGCCGTTCGCTTACTACGGACGGATCAGTTCAAGGTGAGTCGCCGAGAGCGGAAGAAAAAATGATGACAGCGGAAGAATGTGCCGCGCACATTTACAAGGCCACGCTAAACCGCAGGCGAACGTTGGTTCTCACGATGCAAGGAAAGTTTGTTGTCTTCCTCAACAAATGGCTTCCCGGCATTACAGACAGGCTGGTGTATAACACGATGAAGAAGGAAGCTAACTCTCCTATCCGTTGAATCCCGACTAGGTTTTGGTCATAAATACCATTCGGGTGTGATCCGCCTTGTTGATGTTTTTGTAGAAATCGATCAGCTCCTGATACGCCGACGCCGGAAATTCGCCGTTGCGCATTAACATCTTTCGCACGTATACAAGTTTACCCTGGTCTATGCTGAAGGAGGCAGAGTACTCACCAAATTGACTTGTGATCGAGACATCTTCAGGCAGAAACTCCGGGTAAATATCCTCGGGCAGTTGGTAGCGAACGGTGTCCACGTCTATATAACCTATTGTGCGCACAATGTTGGTCTTTCTGTTTTCAATCTTTTCCGGGGCAAATGTGCTGCGGTTCATCAAATTTGGCGTGAGGAACATTCGTTTACCACTGATCGTAGCGAAACGGTCCACCTGAATTTCCGCGGTGATAGCCACGGAGGGTATCTTCTGCTTGTCATTCTGAAGCGAGAAGGATTGAAGTGTGGAGTTCGGGATCTCCACATAGTGCTCGATCCATCGTTTCTGCCTTTCGCGGTCGCTGTGGATGACGTGATGAAGCTGTCCGTTCTCATACTGTAACCCGGAGTATGTTCGTGTGAAGGATACCGCGGCCTGGCCTGTCGGAAGTACTTTGACATCGGCGGACGTAGCCTGCACATTTACTTCTGCCGGGTATCGGAGAGTCTTTGCGACAACCGCGCCATTGTCGGTAATAAGCAAAGCTTTGCGATTACCTGTAAAGCGTCCCTGATAGCCAAAGGGGCCTGTCTGGCTGGTACACTCAAGCCAGAGTGTATCTTTCTCATTAGGGACGGCTACGATGACATGATTGAACTGAGAGCTTGGGAAGTCCTCCTGCAGTTTTGGTACTCCCTCCCCCGCCATGATCAATGCATAATGCCCCTTGATATCAGCGGCTTCCAGCATGGCAAGCATATAGTTGGACAGTGCCTTACAGTCTCCATAGCCTGTCTTGTCGACCACCGCAGCTTCGAAGGGTTGGTAGCCGCCAATTCCAAGCTGGATGCTGACATAGCGCGTTTTGCTTTGCAGGTAGTCATAAAGTGCTTTCACCTTTTCTTCCCGTGTGCTGAGATGAGAAGTCAGGCTTTGTACTTTCTCCAAGGTTGCGGCGGGGAGCACGTTGCGACCTTTGTTTAACGAGCCAATCCATCTTCCGAAGTCGTTCCATGATTCCATGTTTCCGGAGTAGCCTTCGAACTCAAACGCGGTGGGTGCCGCCTCGATGCGTGTAATCGTCTCGACGAAGTCGGAGTGAGGCTCGAACTTCCTCGGTTTGAAATTTTCAAAACTCCAGCTTAAAGACACAATGTCTTTGTCCCTTTTGACGGTTGGTTCCTGATCAATGTTGTACGTTTTATAACGCGGAGTGAGTGACTCGGGGAAGACGAGTTCGTAGGAAGCGCGTTGCACCGCTACATCTTCATAGTTGTCAACCTCCATCCCGCGAATATGATACAGGAATTTATAGGCAACCTCGTATTCGAACTCCACCGTGTACGGATAGTGACCTTGTGCCAGGTCGGCCAGTTTGACGCGGGAATCATCATAGAATCCGTCGATGGCGCTGTGGTCGGTGATCTCCGATGGCTTGAGACGCTTGATAAGGAAACCATTTCCGTCAAAGGCTTGTGCTTTCAGAGATGTAACCTTGCGCAATCTGTCGTAGAATACGACCTCCTGCGCGAAGTGTTTGCCCTTGGCGTTGAAGATGGTGATGGCGAGATGAACCCGAAGCGTCGCGGAATTCTTCGAAAGGATTGTAAATGATGTTGCATTCTCACGCACCACCGCATAGGCACCAGTCCTTAGTTCCTCCGGAATTTCCCTGACAGGATACCGGGGTAAGTCTTTCGCATCTACGGGGATAAGTGTACATAGACACAATACCGCGGCTAAGGTCTTTTTTATCATAATTTTTTGAGGACGATCTGTTCGGCCTGTTTCGCCACTACCTGACTGTAGAATTCTCTCAGGTTCGGATATTCCAGTTGTGTGAAGAGGCTTCTATTGATTTGGAACATACTGGTAATAGTAACCTCATTGCCCTGGTGCACCACATTGTAGATATAGCGTCCGGCATTTTCCGGTAGTGCGATGAGTTTGCCTTGCGGAAGTTCATCGATGGCGTAGCCATCTGGGACGGTGAACTTCAGGAAAAATGTCTCTTCTGACGGACTTCCGAAATCGACGGGGTATGACCTGGTTTCCGACTTGAAGGGATTTTCTTTCATTCCGTTATGGATGAAAGGATCAAGGTAAATCATGTCGCCGGCAACCATGAGGTTTTCGTTTACGACGAGTTCGTGTTCCTGAACGAAGTTGTTGTGGTATTCAGCAACGTTGGAAATTGCCGTAGATATCACTTCCCACTGGTGATTTCCTACAAACTGGTTTACGTATTCTTTTTCGCCGTTGGTGAGGTACTTCTTGCGATTTCGCAATGCCGCATATCCGTTGCAATCAACCTTCAATGTTCCCTGCATTTCCCCGCCGCTGCTCAGCGCAAACTCTCCTGATACGACTGAACGGGTTTTGAATTTCGAATCAAGGGAGATCCACCGAAAGCCCTGCTTGGCGACTGCGAAACCTTGTCCGTTGAGGCAACGCTCGGGCAGCATTCCAAGAGGCAGTAGCTTCTCCGTTGCGTCCAGCAGCCAGCTCTTTCCGTCAGCCTCTGCAAGGCAGATTACATAGTTAAACTGATGCAGGACCGGCGTTGCAGTTCGCACCAAGCCGTGGTCGCGGGTACTAAGGAGGACCGGGGTCGCTTTAATCCCGGCTTTCTCCAGCATCGAAGCCAACAGCAGGTTGATTTCGGCGGAACTGCCTTTCTTGTTGTCAAGCACCTTTCGCATCGACTCGGTCGCGATCATGCGACTATTGCCATCCCATGCGACGGTTTGTTTGACATAGTTGACAATCGCCGCGATCATCTCTTCGGGGCTGCTGGTACCCGCGACAAGTGGTTCGACCTGCTTCTTCAGAAATCCGTTACCAGTCACCTCCATTCCAAAGTTGGAATGCTCCACCATCGTCTTATTGATGTCTGACCAATTGCCGAGGTAGGGCTCGATTGGTTTGTTTGGAAACTTGACGTACGCAAGTTCGAAGTTGATCTTGCTAACGAAGTCGTGGATTGCGGTCATGTACGGCTCGGGTTTGAATGCCGGCACATGGGTGGCTACCCAACGGTAGTGGTGTTCAACGAAATCAAGGCTGCTCGCCGCCTGACCGGCAGATGGAGCAAAACGGATCGAGTTGTTTTCACGCTTTTCGTCATTGGTGGCGAGTCCGACATATCCCTGCAGGTATTTGTCGTAGGAGAAGTATTCCGGAATTTTCCCGCGGTACTCGCTTAGGATAGTAGGTATGGTGGTTTGAAATGACCAATCCTGGAAGTTGGTAAGAAACGGGGAGTTTACGCGATAGGAGATTTCAACGACCGAACCTTCCTTAACGTTCGGGAATGTTACCTTCACCTGATCCCAGTTGGCGTCAACTTCTTCACGAAAGATTCCGTCGTTCTTCAGTTTGGACTCAACAATCTTACCGCCTTCAAGATTATAGGTGACGGCTTTGAGCCCGGCCACTTTCTCGTCGTCTGCTCCGCGTTTATACAGTGGGATGGCGTAGTCACCCCACCGGAGGCCTTCCTTCTTTAGAATTTTAATCCGCGTAATGCGGTCGAAGTCTATTGTGAATCCGCTGTGTTCCCGATAGGTAATAGCCGAAACACCATAGTCTGCGAGAATGATCGCTGAGGCTGTGGTATCTTTGTCATAAGATGTCAATGCAACTTCTTCCTTTGTGACATCGCCGAACTTGATCGGAGCTTTTTGAGCTATGGTTGTAAAGGAAAACAGGGCCAGGAGCAGGCCACCAACGATGAGGGTTTTCATGATGGACAAGAGGGTTAGGTAAGCAATGAATTGTTAAAGTAGCAAATTGATTCGATTTTCGGAATATTTATCCGGTAGTTTGCCGGA
>JBIQJZ010000059.1:5051-17238 GCA_044507115.1 Flammeovirgaceae bacterium
ATTTGGCCAAGAGCAAAACAATTTTCTACTGTCAGGCGTGTGGATATGAATCAGCCAAATGGCTGGGTAAATGTCCTTCTTGTTCAGCATGGAACACATTTGCCGAAGAGACGTTTTCCAAAGAAGCGGAACCAAAAAATGAATGGAGGCAGGATACCGCACGCCAACGACAGAGCAAGGCGAGGACGCTCAAGGATATTGAGACTACTGGCGATATTCGCTGGCCCTCCGGTGATCGTGAACTCGATCGTGTGCTCGGAGGCGGTATCGTACCTGGATCGCTGGTGTTGATAGGAGGCGAGCCGGGCATCGGAAAATCTACGTTGTTGCTGCAGGCAGGCTTGCGTTTGAAATCGCAGACAGTTCTGTACGTGTCCGGTGAAGAAAGCGAACAGCAAATCAAGATGCGCGCTGAGCGACTCAGCGACTCCTCGCCTTCCTTTTATATTCTGACGGAAACCAACACCCGGAATATCTTTCAGGCAATCGAAGCATTGTCTCCTTCGCTTGTGGTTATTGATTCGATTCAAACGCTGTACTCCTCCCAGATGGAGTCGGTTCCCGGCAGCGTTGGGCAAGTTCGGCAATGCGCAGGTGAACTGATGAGGTTCGCCAAAGAAACGGATACGCCGGTGATTTTGATCGGTCATATTACGAAGGATGGTATGCTGGCTGGACCAAAAGTGCTGGAACACATGGTTGATACCGTTCTGCAATTTGAAGGTGACCGGCACCTCGCCTATCGCATTCTAAGAACAACAAAGAACAGGTTCGGATCAACGTCTGAAATTGGTATTTACGAAATGCTTGGCAATGGACTGCGGGAGGTTTCTAACCCATCGGAGATACTTATTTCGCAGAAGGACGGACAGTTAAGCGGTATTACAATTGGCGCAACGCTGGAAGGAAATCGGCCCTTGCTGATCGAGATACAATCGCTTGTAAGTCCGGCTTCCTATGGCACTCCCCAGCGCACGCCGACAGGTTTCGACCACAAGCGACTAAATATGCTTCTGGCTGTGCTTGAGAAACGCTGCGGATTCAGAATGGGTACGCAGGATGTATTCCTCAACATGGCTGGCGGTATCAAAGTAGAGGACCCGGCAATCGATCTGGCAATTTGTATTTCGATCATTTCATCGATGGAGGAAATACCCGTTTCGGACAAGATATGTTTCGCTGCGGAGGTGGGACTTGGCGGCGAGTTGCGTGCGGTAAACCGGATCGACCAACGTATAACTGAGGCTGAGAAGCTTGGATTTCAAGAGATTTACATTTCGCGATATAGCCAGAAGTCCATCGACATGAGTAAGACCCGGATCAAGGTGAAGTCGTTTGGCAAGCTGTCTGAGGTGTTCGGAGATCTTTTTGGATAACGAGCGACTGATGTTCGCCCCGGGTGTTTAATTTTGTTCCGTACGTCGGTAGTATTAACTCAAACGCTCTATGGAGAATTTCTTTGTTGAAACACTCGGAGTTTCACACGATCTATTCGCGTTCGTGCTGTTGCCGTTGCTGATATTCTTCGCACGCATTTTGGATGTCTCGATCAATACGGTCCGGATCATCTATGTTCTTGGCGGGCGAAAACTCACGTCAACTGTTCTGGGATTCTTTGAGTCTTTTATCTGGCTGATGGCTATCCGCCAGATATTTGAACACCTCGACAACTGGGTCTGTTACATCGCATATCCGGCGGGTTTTGCCGCAGGAATATTCATTGGCATGTTGATCGAAGAAAAGATCGCCTACGGGAAAGTGATCGTGCGAATCATTACCCGCAAGGACATCAATCCGGTGTTAGCGTATCTCCAGCGCGAATACCATCGCTACACCTACGTAAAGGCAGAGGGGCCCGATGGTCTCGAGAATCTCGTATTCACCGTTCTGCAGCGGGAGAAACTTGAGGAACTTCTTCAGACACTCAAGGATTTGGTGCCAACAGCTTTTTACACGGTAGAAAAGGTTCAAAGCGCTGCGGAAACAAACGCGGTTGTTCCGGAAGCGACGCGCTGGGGCATTGCATCATGGTTCAGTATCTCCAAGAAGGCCTGAGCGATACGATCTGTTATTGATTGATCATCGCGAGGATGTCGTCGACATACTCTCGGGTGTTGAAAAGTCGCGGAACCTTGTGCTGGCCACCAAGCTTGCCTCGCCTCTTCATCCAGTTGTAAAACGTTCCGGATTCCACGATGTTGATCAGGGGCGCTACCAGAGCGATGTCATGCTGTCGCTTTGCATCGTAGTCCGAGTTGATTGCGCGCAATGTCTCATCCAGGACGCGCTGGAACTTGGTCCTATCGGATGGTTGTGATTTGAACTCGATTATCCATTCATGACCGCCCTTCTTGCCTTTGTCAAGGAAAATTGGTGCCGCTGTGAAGTTGTCGATTACCGCACCAGTGGCTTCACACGCTTTGTCGATCGCCGCCTCGGCATTTTCGATAATCACTTCCTCTCCGAATGCATTAATGAAATGCCGTGTCCTTCCGGATATCTTGATCCGGTATGGAGAGACCGAAGTGAATCGCACGGTATCGCCGATGCTGTACCGCCAGAGACCGGCGTTTGTTGTAATCACCATGGCGTAATTCCTGCCTACCTGTACATCACCGAGACCTACTGCACGCGGATATTCATTGTCTAGTTCCTCAACCGGTATGAACTCATAGTAGATTCCGTAGTCGAGCATCAGCAACATCTCGTTGGAGTGGGTTTGGTCCTGGATGCCGAAGAAACCCTCGCTGGCATTGTAAATCTCCACGTACCGCATTGATGACCTGGGGATCAGCTTTTGGAAAAGGCTCTGGTACGGTTTAAACGATACAGCGCCGTGAAAGAACGCTTCAAGACTCGGCCATATCTCCAGGATGCTGTCGCGCTTTTTCAAATCTACGATTCGCTGGATCAGAAGCGCTGTCCACGTAGGGACGCCCGAGATGTTTGTAACATTTACCTGCGCGGTTTCGGCTGCCATTTTTTCGATCTTCTCTTCCCAGTTCGACATCAACGCCGTCTCAAGGCTAGGTGTCCTGATAAACTGCGCCCAAGGAGGAAGGTTCTGCATAATTACCGCCGAGACGTCGCCGTAGAAGGACGATTCGCTTGAATCGTACTCGTTGATCTGATGACTGCCGCCCACGGCAAGCCCCTTCCCGTCGAACATCTTCGTGTCGGGAAAGTTGTTTACGTAAATGGAGATTAAATCTTTTCCTCCTTTGAAGTGGCATTCTTCCAAAGCCTCCTGCGACACGGGAATGAACTTGCTGCGCTGATTCGTGGTACCGGATGACTTTGAAAACCATGTGATCTCGCCGGGCCAGAGTATGTTCTGCTCGCCGCGCATAGATCGTTGGATATAAGGGAACAACTGCTCATAGGTGAAAACAGGGACACGCTCGCGGTATTGCTCCACCGTTTCGATGTCGCTGAATCCGTACTTTTTTCCGAACTCCGTGGTGCTAGCCTCTGCGATCAAGTGCTGGAACAGCTCAGCCTGAACCTCATGCGGGTACTTCATGAAAAGCTCAATCTGGTGGATGCGCTTCTTCATGACCCAGGTCAGTATTGAATTGATTAAGCCCATCTCCGCATTGTTTTGGCCAAAAATTGCCTCATGATAACACAAACAAAGATTACATTCGCAAAAAAATAAAAAATCATGGCCTGGTTCTACCTTATTGTCGCTGGATTTCTGGAAATCGGATTTACAACAAGCCTTAAGCTTTCAGACAACTTTTCCAATAAAGGCTGGGCAGCGGTATTCTTTGTGTCCATCACGCTGAGTTTCTTTTTCCTGAACAAAGCGATTCAATCTATTCCAATTGGAACAGCCTACGCAGTATGGACAGGCATTGGGGCAGTCGGGACGGTGATTATCGGGATCATCCTTTTTCGCGAGCCTTCCGACTTTTGGCGGCTCTTTTTTATCTTCCTGCTGATCGGATCAATTCTCGGGCTTAAGCTGGTCTCGAGTTCTTGATTGCGACACCACCCCGGAAACATATCACGACTTCCGCCATTTAATCCCGCATCCGACGGCTTTGGTTTTTGGCGTGCTCACCGGCTGACTCTCAAGTAGCGCGTCCACCGCTTCTTCGACGTACTTCCGGTCGGCATTGTCACCATTTTGCGGATTGTTGTCAATGGCACCGATGTACGACACGACGAACTTTGTGCCTTCGCGGCGAAGCACGAACGTATGGGGGGTGTTGGTGGCACCGAACGCTTTGGCTACACGCTGACTGTCGTCCAGCAGGTAGGGGAAGTCGTAGCTCTTTTCGCTCGCCCGCGCAACCATCTTTTCGAAAGAATCGCCGGGAGATAGTTTGCCGTCATTCGCGTTGATGGTAATCACGGGGAACCCTTTCGGGCCGTAGGCCTTATGGAGAGCAATGATCCGGTCATTGTATGCTTGCGAATAGGGACAGGTATTACAGTCGAAAATGAGGATGACTCCTTTGGCGTTTCCATAGTCTGCAAGAGAAACCATCGTTCCGTCGAAGTTCTTCAGCTTGAAATCCGAGACTGTGTCCCCGACGCCATAACCCCCTTTCAAGGGCTTTGCTGCGACGAGTGCAACGGCGCAAGCGGCAATGATAATAAGGTTGATCGCTCTCATAGATGTTTTTCCCGTTTATTGAATGTTGTTGATAAGTTGTTCCAACTCCCCTTCGCGAAGACTCCGTTCTATGAACACTCGCTCTCCGGTCACATGGTTTACGATCAGCGTGGCGGGCAGTGCACCGGACCATCGTTGATCGATCTTGTCTATATAACTGTTTGGGTTGCGCTCATCAAGAATCAGTACTTCGGAACGCATCCCCTTTCGTTCGACGAACTTATGAACCTTGGCTGGATTAGGGTCGAGGTCAAGGTCCAGCGAGACCAGCGTCACACGAACACCATCAGTACTGATCCCTTCAAAGTATGGAAGTTCTTTTATACAGGGGGCGCACCACGTTGCCCAAAAATTGATCACCTGGATAGGCGTCGAGGGTTCGGCCGTTGTGATCAGACGCAGTATATCATCCAACTTCGCCATGCGAACGCCTTGTGAGAACGCGGGAGTAACCGACGCGAGGAGTACGACGACGAGCAGCCTTTTCATGCGTGTGTTGGGGGGATCCAGTTTAATGTTCATACGAAAATCTCACGCCAGAGTTCGGGTCTGCTGCGTCAGAAGAAAACCACTATCCGTCGCTTAATAAAATCGCCGGAATCTCCAGCCTAAAACCCTCAAAAAGATATCCACAAAATCAGTCACTTATCCACACCGACTTCCCATAACCAGTTAATAGGTTGATATTCAAACGCATACGGATAGATCACTCAATCGATTCTTTGTGGACAACTTCGGAGGGCTGCGAACGGTCTGCGCCCCGTGGCGGCATTAAAATAGCCGATTTCCTTTTATTACTAGCCGGGATTTCCAATTTTTCTGCCTATGAGGAAAGCTGATAATCGCCTCCGCGCGTTGTTTGGAATTCGCTACCCAATTGTCCAGGCGGGCATGGTCTGGTGTAGCGGTTGGAGACTGGCGACTGCTGTGAGCAACGCCGGAGGTCTGGGGTTGCTGGGTGCGGGATCGATGTACCCTGACGTACTGCGCGATCATATTCGCGCATGCAGGCTCAACACGTCCAATCCGTTCGGCGTTAATATCCCATTGCTCTATCCCGAGATTGATAAGTTAATACAAATCATTGTTGAAGAAGGCGTTAGGATCGTGTTTACCTCTGCCGGAAACCCGGCGACGTGGACATCCGTGCTTAAGGAACGAGGAGTTACTGTGGTTCATGTGGTTTCCAGCGTGAAGTTTGCAAAAAAAGCGGAGGCCGCAGGCGTTGACGCTGTCGTCGCGGAGGGCTTTGAAGCAGGGGGGCATAACGGTCGTGAAGAAACCACATCGCTGGTTTTGGTGCCGATGGTCGCAGATGCTGTAAATATTCCAGTGATTGCGGCCGGCGGAATTGCGGATGGTCGCGCGATGCTTGCGGCGGAAGTCCTTGGAGCCGACGGCGTGCAAGTAGGAAGCCGGTTCGCCGCAAGCGTGGAATCCTCTGCCCACGAACGGTTTAAGGAACGCGTAACACAGGCAGCGGAGGGTGATACCGCGCTGACGCTGAAACAACTCACGCCGGTACGGCTCATAAGGAATAAGTTTTACCACCGGGTGAACGAGGCCGAGAAGCGCGGAGCCTCCGTTGACGAGTTACGGGAAATCCTTGGCATGCGACGGGCGAAGCTTGGCATTTTCGAGGGAGATCTTGATGAAGGTGAACTCGAAATTGGACAGGTGGCTGCCGCGATCGGGAAGGTACAGCCTGCTGCGGAGATCTTGGCGGAGATTTGGGAAGGATATCTGGCAGCAAGAAAACTGATCTGCGATTAGGCCTTGTTCAACGACAGCCCAGACCCGACCTCCAAGGAAGGAATCGCGGCTTGCGCGCGAGTTGCGGACTGTGTTTGCACGTAGTGGTCCTGGTACCAGGTGCAATAATCCTTGTACTGCAGGCAGCCGCCGACGATCTTACCATCGATCAGTAGCTTGATGTATAGTTCCGGATTGATCGTCTGGGCAAGCATTTCACTTTGAGCATGAGGGAGTTCGCTGATCTGCACGTACTCAATTCCCTTGAAAATTTTTGCATTAGCCTTCATTCTTGACGCTTTATGTCAACCTGCACTGGTAAGTGTGTTAGGGAGGCCAAATTTATACAAATTCAAGGGAATTGCATGTCGTCAGATTAGTAATTTATATTGGGCCCGGTTGATCTATGTCTGCATTTTTTGATACGCCCGTCGAATACCTGAAAGGTGTTGGTCCTCAACGCGCTGCGCTGTTGAATAAGGAGCTGAACATCTTTACCTATGGGGATTTAATTCAACACTACCCGTTCCGTTATGAAGATCGCACTCGGTTCTATTCTATCCGCGAAGTGAATGCGGACATGCCGTACGTGCAGTTGAAAGGAAAACTAACTTCGAAAGAGATCGTCGGAGGCGGCCCAAAAAGGAGGATGGTATGTGAACTGGACGACGGCACAGGAACTATTGAGCTTGTTTGGTTCCAGGGTATCTCATGGATTGCTGACAAGCTGAGCGTCGGTGTGGAGTATATAGTCTTTGGCAAACCCGCGAAATTCGGAAGTCACTACAGCATGGCGCACCCGGAGATTGACGTTGTCACACCGGGAAGTGAGAAGCCGGGGGTGCTCCATCCGGTGTATCCGTTGACAGAGCGCCTGCGGTTGAAGCGAATTGACAGCAAGGTTATCTCGCGACTAGTCAGAGATCTTATTGCGCAGACTGCGGGAAAGATACGCGAGACGCTGCCGGACAGTATCCTTCGGTCCGAGAAGCTGATGTCAAAGAGTGAGTCGGTTGTAGCCATACACTTTCCTTCCGACCACAATGCCTTGGCGGAAGCCCAGAGGCGGCTCAAGTTCGAAGAGCTCTTCTACATTCAACTTCGGTTGTTGAAGCTCAAACTCGTGAGGAAAGAGAAGTTCCGCGGTCTCGTCTTCAATGATGCATCTCTTGTTACTACTTTCTATAACAACCACCTTCCTTTCAAGCTTACGAACGCGCAAAAGAAAGTAATCCATGAAATATATGCTGATCTGAAGTCAGGAAGGCAGATGAATCGGCTTCTCCAGGGTGATGTCGGTAGTGGGAAGACGATCGTCGGGTTTATCTGTATGTTGCTCGTTGTCGGGAGCGAGTCTCAGTGCGCGCTGATGGCACCCACCGAGATACTTGCGCAACAGCACTTTCAGAATCTGAGCAAGTTCGCTGCGATGATGGACTTACCTATCGGTCTGTTGACAGGTTCCACCCGAAAGAAGGAGCGCGCGGTCATACACGAAGCGTTGCGCAGCGGAGAACTGAAGGTACTGATCGGTACCCATGCCCTTCTCGAGGAAGAAGTACAATTTCAGCGATTGGGACTTGCCATAATCGACGAGCAACACCGCTTTGGCGTTTCCCAGCGATCGAAACTTTGGCAGAAGAACGAAGACGTTTATCCGCATGTCCTGGTGATGACCGCAACCCCTATACCGAGAACGCTCGCGATGACACTATACGGCGACCTCGATGTCTCCGTAATCGACGAACTACCCGCGGGCAGAAAGCCCATCAAGACGATTCACAAATACGATTCGCACCGCCTCGAGGTGAACCAGTTTCTCCGACGGGAGATCACACGGGGACGGCAGGTCTACATGGTATATCCGCTCATCGATGAATCGGAGAAAGTGGATCTCAAGCACCTGATGGACGGATATGAAAGTGTATGCCGCGCGTTCCCCGATGTTCCCGTCAGTATCCTGCACGGGAAGATGAAGCCCGAGGCAAAGGACTACGAAATGCGGCGGTTTGTTAAAGGAGAGACCAAGATCATGGTCGCAACAACTGTTATCGAAGTGGGTGTTGATGTACCCAATGCATCTGTGATGGTGATTGAAAATTCCGAACGCTTCGGGTTGTCGCAGCTACATCAACTGAGAGGGCGCGTGGGACGTGGAGCGGAGCAATCATACTGCATCCTTATGACCGACTACAAGCTCAGTCGGGAATCGCGTGTCCGCATTGACACAATGGTTCGAACAAATAACGGGTTTGAGATAGCGGAGACGGATCTTAAATTGCGGGGTCCGGGAGATTTGATGGGTACCCAACAAAGCGGTGTACTTGATCTGCTTATCGCCGACTTGGGCCGCGACACGGAAATACTGCACCGTGCGCGCGAAAAGGCCGTGGAAGTTCTCGAATCTGACCCGGAACTGGCGAGCCCTGCTAATAGTGTAATCCGCATCCAGATAGCCTCCACACGGAGAAGTGCCATGAATTGGAGTCGCATCAGCTAAAAACCTTACAACCGCTGTCCGTTGCGCCCTTTCCGATTTTTTTTTGCGCGATCCGGATTAACTTTGATACCTGGCTCTGATGAAAAGGCTGATCTTTTGTTGGATGTTTTGTCTCAGTGCCCTTGTTGCAGGCGCACAAAGCGGTAGCTATTTCCTTTCTCACCACGCTCCATCCGAAGATAATTTCGACAACGTCTGTTTTGATATTGCGCAGGATAACAACGGTGTAATGTACTTCGCTTTGAAGGCGGGAGTGCTTGAATTCGACGGGCGTGAGTGGGATCTAATACCCGGAGCGGGACCGGTCTACGCGTTGAACCGGAACGACGTCGGCGAAATCTTCTGGGTCGGAGCAAAGGGATTTGGGAAGGTGGGCCTGAATGCAAAAGGTTTTAAGGAAATTCAATACCTGTCCGACTCATCGGCGACGAACGTTTTTCAAACACTGTCGATTGGACGGGACGCGTACTTCCTGTCGGAGAAGCGAATATTTCTTTACCGCGGCGAAGGGACCCGCGCCGAGGCACTCGTCTCGGGCAGCGCACAAAACGTGTTTACCGGCATGTTTGAACTGTTCGGCGTGGTGTATGTTCAAACTGAGCGCAATACAATTTTCAAGGTTGAGAATGACAAGCTTGTTTACGTCACTCTCAATTTTTCAGGAAACGTGTTGTTCCATTCCAGGTTGAATGACACGTATCTGCTGGGGACGAGTGACAATCGTGTGTATACATGCGGAAGGGATCTTGCCGTACGACAGGTGAGAATACAGGATCAGCCTTACGCGGATGCCAACGTGATCGTTTCAGGAACCTGGGTGAACAATAGCCTGCTTGCTCTGGGAACGCTCCGAGGAGGTGTTATGCTCGTAAATCCTGAAACCGGCGAACGCGACCAGATCATCGATTACTCTACCGGTCTGCCCGACAACGAGGTCTTCACGCTGATGGCTGATGCTAATCAGAACATATGGGTTGCGCATGAATATGGATTCACGCAAATCTCCCCGTCGCTTCCGTTCAGGTCGTTTAGCTACTACACAGGACTTGAAGGAAACATGCTCTGCGTCTATTCTTATCAGAAGAACGTGTACGTAGGAACTTCGCTCGGGTTGTTCAAGCTGGACAAGGAGGAAGTGTACGATGAGATTGTCACATATGTCGAGATTGGAGCGGATGCTAAGAACACTTCGAGGGAGGAGTCGCAACCCGTTCCGCAGGAGGAAGCATCCTCGAAGCGCCGCGGATTTTTCAATTTTCTCCGTCGCGGTCGGGAGAAGGAGAAGCCCGATGACGATGTGGATGATGTCGCCGTCGAGCTGGATGAAAGACCACAAGAGGGTGTGCGGCGTGAAAAGCGCGTAGATCGTGTCTTGCGCTCTTCGCAGCACGTGTACAAGCGAGTTGCGGGAATAAATTCGAAGATATCTCACCTTGAGGAGGTGGAAGGAAGGCTTGTCGCGGCGGGTCTTGAGGGTGCGTTCGAAGTACACAACCTTGAGGCTACTGCAATCATGCAGGTTCCGGTGCGATACATTTTCGCGTCCGAAGAACTCGGAAGCGTAATCGCTACTACTTACGACGATGGAATTTGGTCGCTTACTGCGGAGTCGGATGGCTGGTCCCGGAAAAATCTTGTCAACGGACTCGGTGATCAAATTGAATACATTTTTGGAGGCGACGACGGCGAGTGGTGGCTTTGTGGGATCGATCAGTTGTATAGGCTGCAGCTTAGCGATGACGGCATTCGTCGAATGCAGACGATTCCTCTCTCAAATCCAAACTTTGAAAGAACGGTTGGTCTTCACTTCAATGGAGAGAGTTTCTTTGTAAACTCGGAAGGGTTTTTCAGATTTGAAACGCAACGCCATACACTCGTCCGAATCGATTCGCTGGAAAAGCCATTCCAGTATTTTCCCGTGAACGGCCATATTCTGTATCGGGATCGACATCGTTGGGCTACGTTCGGGAAAGCCTCTGAAAACGCAAACAATCTTCAATTGCTGAACTTGTTTCAGAATCTACGTTTTGTCACGACTGACGGAGACGCGAAGAACCTGTGGATGATTCGAGGCGGTAATGATTTGCTGAAATTCACCGGTGAGGGAGTCCCCGTCATGCAAAACCGGTTCCCTATCTTCCTGAAGTCCATTCAGAATAATTCCGTTACAATTGGTGACTTCAGTAAGATCGAAATCGATCAGACATCGGGAGCTGTTACATTCGAGGTCGTCCAGCCGGACTTCATCAACCCGGGAAGTATTGAATTCAGATACTTCCTCGATGGAATGCACCAGGAGTGGTCGGACTGGTCCAGCGCGAACAATAAGATCAGCTTTCCGTACCTCCCTCCCGGAGAATACAGGCTTCGCGTCGAGGCGCGGAATATTTTTGGCAAGCTGAGTCAGCTTCCGCCGTTGCCATTCGAGGTAATACCTCCTTACTGGAAGCAACCCTGGTTCTATGCGGTGGAGTTTCTGGTGTTTGCTTCCCTCGTGATCTTGTCTTTCCGACTTTCTACGCGATATCGCATCATCAGCCGCTTTCTCTCGCTGATGACCATCATCCTCCTTATCGAGTTTATCCAAACGGTGATCGGATCGAGCATTATCAATGACGATAGTCCGGATATCGAGTTTCTGATCCAGTTCGTGGTAGCGATTCTCATTCTGCCGGTGGAAGGCTTTCTTCGAAACCTTATGTTGCGGTCACTGGATTCCGGCAGTAAGTTTTATAACTTTATCACACCACCGCAGAAACCGGGAGGAAGAAAGAAAACCGGTCGGCGCCGAAAGGTCAAAGAATCCTTGTAAGTTATGTCCATACATCTGGTGATACGCCGGGCTGTTCTGATCCTGCTCATCGCGGTGCTGATGCCCGCCTGTCGGAAAGAGCCGGGGAACCCGCATGCCGAAGGCTTCGATTGGGAGCATTCAGATCCTGCGGCGATCGAGCTCGCAGATAGTGTCATGGCAGCGATGGGAGGAAGAAAGAATTGGGATGCCACGCGCTTTATATCTTGGAGTTTTTTTGGACGCAGAAATCTGGTGTGGGATAAAAAAGGCAATCGCGTTAGGATAGAATCCAAACCGGATAGTACTATCTATCTAGTGAACCTTGACCCTCTTCAGGGTCGTGTGCAGGTTCGCGGGGTGGAGATCACCGAACCTGACTCGCTTTCGAGAATGCTTGCAAAGGGGAAAAGCATTTGGATAAACGATTCGTATTGGCTTGTGATGCCGTTCAAGTTAAAAGACAGCGGAGTCACCCTGAAGTACCTCGGCGAAGACACGACGCTTACCGGTGTTCGGT
>JBIQJZ010000060.1:0-8891 GCA_044507115.1 Flammeovirgaceae bacterium
ATCTCTCTCCGGACCGCAAATCACTTCGCAAAGTGATGGGCGATTTTGTTCGTCCCAACGGGATCATTGGTACACCGGATGGTCGACTCTTATACATCACCGATATTGGCGATGGTAAGACGTACTCGTTTCGCATGTCCCCGGATGGATCCCTGACCGACAGAAAGTTGGTAACGGAAATGGGATCGGACGGGATGACCCTTGATGCCAAAGGAAATCTCTATCTCACAGGTAAGGGAGTGACCGTGTTCGATCCATCGGGTAAACAGATCGCACATATCCCGATAGACGAACCGTGGACGGCAAATGTGTGCTTCGGAGGAAAGGATGGAAAGACGCTTTTTATTACTGCTTCAACGGCGGTATATACTCTTCGCATGAGGGTTAAGGGGGCTGGGTTGTAACAAAAAATCTTGATTGGTTAACGTATCCTACTCGACAATCGGGACTTTCCTGTTGTAACCGTTCGACAGTTCGTTGAAGGGTAACATAATTACCAGTTCATTTTCTTCGTACGTTGCCTGGATAGCCGGTATCTCCACGAAGTAGGGTACGGTTTGACTTAGCACTTCCTTCGGAAAGTATATTTGCTCTCCCGATGAGGTCATGGGAATGTGATAAAATACGTTCAACTGGTTGTTATTGATTTCGACTTGAAGCATCTCTTTGCTAACACCTGGAACCCGAATCCTCATTTCTCTACGACCCGGCCGCTCCCGATAAGAAACATACGGCTCGCTCACGCCGCCGTTGATGGTGTTCAACAAATCCACAGTTGTCAATAGTTGCTTGAACTTGTTCTTCATGATTTCTATCTCCTCTCGCGCCGTACGGCTCAATAGCTATACCATTCCAATCATCTTGCCAAAACGGCACTGGATATGTCAAAATTGCTGTGATGCGATGGGAACTTTTTGGCGATGCGGCAATATTGTCAACGCTGTTCTTCGTTACCGTCCTTGTGGATTTGTCGCCGAAAGGTTCGGACGCTACATTTTATCAAGGAACCTCTTATCTTTGATATCGCCTCTGCGTGAGGTACTCAAGCTTATGAAGATTACATTTCTCTTAATTGCGTTAACTGCCGGCTATTTTTCACATGCTCAGACCTCGGCGACTCGGGGAGGGAAGGTTGGCTACGCCAGTATCTCTTATATCGTTTCTCAACTTCCGGAGATGAAGGAAATCGAGGCTGATCTCAAGTCAACTCAGACTCAACTTCGCAATCAGCTGCAGGCGAGGTCGCAAGATCTCCAAAAACAATATGCAGACTTTAATGCGAACGCGGGTTCGATGAGTGATACGACGCGCGAAAACACACAGCGCAAGTTGGAACAAGGAATGGCGGACCTGGAGCAAATGCAGCAAGATGCGCGTCTATCTCTTGAGAACAAGCAAAAGCTGTATATGGCTCCTCTTTACCTGAAGGTTAACAAGGCAATACAGGAAGTGGCTGTTGAAAACGGTTTTGAAATTATTCTTACCGATCAGGTAAGCGGCGTTAATTTTCTTTTGTTCAATACGAAGGATCTCGACATCTCCGACCTCGTCCTTCTCAAGTTCGGAGTAACCGTGCCGGCAAAGTAATCGGCGGCGTTGGGTTGCTGGTGATCGATTGTCTGCTATTTTGCAGCGTGAAGTTGACGCTCATCGTTTCGGTCGTTATTTTGATTGCCTTACTGCTCCCGGGCGATAGCCTGCCCGATGTTGGATCCGGTGGGCTTGACAAGTTCGTTCATTTTGCCATGTTCGCCACGTGGGCGGTCGCTGTTCGCTACGATCTCGACAGAAATCCTTTCCCCTTTCTTCTGATCCTGGTCGCTGGAATTTCGTTCGGCGTTCTTTCCGAACTACTGCAAGTGTGGGTAGATAGACGGACCGTTGATTTCTATGATATGGCGGCCGATGCTGTCGGTGTCATCGCAGGTCTTCTCATCAGCGGACCCATCGTGCGACTTATCAAGCGCTACATCTAGCAACTATTCAGTGGGAAACAGGTTGTACACAACCGCTGTGTGGATACCAAAGGGGGCTTCGATATTTTTGCCCGCCAGCGGAAAGGTAAGCCTTTCCCGTACCCATAGACGTGGCGTCACGACAATCTCAAGACCGGGCGACAGTACCCAAGTTGTCTGGTATAGTGATGCGATCTTCACATCTGGCTGAGACGAACTCCACCCATTGAAGGCAGTGTAGCCAGAAAGCATGGCAGAGACAACCAGCCGCCGACGCAGCTGGTACTCGCCTTCGACGTAGTAGGTATTGGCATCCGGCAGCCGATATGTGATCGGGTGTTTCCGGTATTCATAGGTACCGTCGTTCAATTGATGTTGCCATTCGTATGAAGCAACGTCCTTCAATGCATGCTGATAGTCTACGCGTGCGGCAATAGCCCAAGCGGATCGGCGATATTTGATCATTCCGCCGAGCTGCGCAACCGCTACTCCTTTGCCGTAGGGGTAATGGTAGTGATATGTAAACTGGTGGGTCACTGCGCTGTTACGTTGCACTACCGCGAACCCGTGGTCGGGCTGTTCAGGTTCGAACGGTGCCAGTGGAATGGTCGTGCCAAGCGTTAGTGCGAGGTCTATTTTTCTTGTCCTTAACGGGGCACGCAAGTCAACACCTACATACAGGTCTTCGACGCCTCTGTGCTCGCGGACTATCTTGTGCGCAATTGCTGGTTCCGGATCGGGTGGGAGAATGTATTTTGGATCTTCACGGACCATTTGAACAGCATAACCAAGTCCGGCATTCAGCTGAATAAACTCATGTATGCCGTACTTTACATCAAGCGAGAACCGGTTTCGGACGCTTGATATTCCTTCATCCTTTGATCGCACCGGCTCGGCATACAGATCAAACCGACGCGTGACGAGGGAGAGCGCGTGACTTCCGGTTATGCGCAGCTGATGTGCATGAACAGTGATAGGCCGGTCGACGGACCTTTCAGCCGCCAGCAGCGAATCGCCCCTGGAGACCTGGCCAGCGAGTGAAAAGGGTAGCGCCAGGCTCGCGCAAAGGAACAAGTAACGATACATCTATTCAGGGATTGGGATTAGTGATGTATACGGCAACGCCGCTGCCGGAGGTTCCCATCCAAATATTTCCGCGGCTGTCTTTCAGAATAGCCGTGATTGTATTGTCCGGTGCACCTTCGACCTTTTTCATGATTGCTCCATCGTAGTGAAAGAGCCCATTATCCACAGTACCAACCCAAAGGCCTCCTTTGCTGTCCTCCTGAATGCCGAAGATGAAATTCTGATCGGCACCGTTATTGAAACTGATTTGTGAAACTGTATTACCGTGAATTTTTGAGATCGTTTTTCCTTCAAAAGTCCCGACCCAGACATTGCCCCAACTGTCTTCTGCGATTGAGGTCACCACGTTTCCGGAAAGTCCATCGCTTTGGTCGAACCTCGTCGTATATGTGCCGCGCAGCCGTTGGACGCCCCCGAACGATGCAATCCAGACAGCGCCGTCGCGAGACTGAAACATTGCGTTGATGCTGTTACAAGGGGCGCACGTTTCGATGGATGAGAACGGTGCGAACGCGGGCGTCTCGTAGTCGTACCGGAAGATACCGTAACCCCCTGTGCCGATGAGCATACCCTGACGGTCCTGGAGCGGAACGAATGCGAAGACAGGAGCTCCGTACATGTAGTTAAAATAGAACCATTTTCCATCGATCAGGATGTTCACACCGCGTCTGGTGCCAACCCAGATGCGTCCGTCGCGGTCCTCGCTAATTGCGTAAACAGGATTATCGAGCAGCCCGTTGCCCACTGTAAATGATTCGAATACGTCGCCGCTAATTCTGGTCAAGCCACCGGCCGTTCCAATCCACATGTCACCTCTGCTATCTTCGTAAACGGTATTGACCAGGTCGGACCCAAGTCCGTGCGCTTGGGTGATATACTTCCAACGCCCGACTTGCGTTTCATGGAAAAGATCGTCAACCGGCTCGTTGCATGAAATAGCAGTCGCGGTCACGAGCAGTATAATGAGACTTCGGACACAAAAGCTGATGCCTTGCTTGATAAACTGTGATTCCCTCAATGCGTTCATAGCAGGCAGATCAAATAGTCCTATCTATTAAATATACCCTTTTGTCCTGAGCCCGGCAACATTGGGCTTTCGTTGTCAGGGCTTTTTTGCTTATTTCCGGTCCAATAGCCTGTAACTCGATGCCCGAACTCGTTGATGGTAAGAAGATTTTTACGCTCCTGGAGGTCGCTATGAGTATCCAACGGACGATTTCCGCACGCTACACTACCTCGTTCTGGGTCAAGGCAGAAATGAACAAGCTCAACTACTACCCTCATTCCGGCCATTGCTACCCGGACTTGGTCGAGAAAGTTGATGGGAAAGTGATCGCGCAGTTGAAATCGGTGCTCTGGAAAGATGACTACCTCCGTATTAACAGCAACTTCCTTTCGGTACTAAAGACACCACTGAAGGATGGGATTTCGATGTTGTTTTGTGCGCGGATCGGATTTGATCCCGTTTACGGCCTGGCGCTTCGCATTACAGACATCGATCCGGTGTTTTCGCTTGGCGAGTTGGAGCGCGAAAAACAAACGAGTATCGCCAGGTTAAAGGAGCAAGGAGTATTCGATCAGAACAGGAAACTTGCGTTTCCACTCCTGCCCCAAAGGCTAGCGATTATTTCCGTTCAGACCAGTAAAGGTTATGCCGACTTCAACAAGATGATAGACGGAAATCCATGGGGATACCGCTTTTTCCACATGTTGTTTCCTTCGCTGTTGCAAGGCGACAGGGCAGTCGATTCCATGCGGTACCAGTTGGCGCGCATTCGCAAGGTTGCTTCCCATTTTGATGTCGTCGCGATCATTCGGGGAGGCGGCGGGGAAGTAGGAATGTCGTGCTTCAACGACTTTGAACTTTCAAAGGATATTGCGCGCTTCCCCATTCCGGTCCTCACGGGTATTGGCCATGCTACGAACGAGACAGTCGCTGAAATGGTGGCATATAAGAACGCGATAACGCCTACGGAACTTGCTGACTTCCTGTTGCAGCGTTTTCACGCGTTCGCGGGTCCGGTGCAGGAGGCCGAGTCGATCATCTCCCGGAAAGCGACTGAAGTACTCACGCGGGAAAAGCAATCCATTCATCACACGGTCCGGTACTTCCGTTCCGTTACTGCCAATGTCCTGATCAGAAATCATCACCGTATACAAGGTCATGCCCGCACCCTGTCACGGCAGTCAGCTGTCAAAATCGTTCGGGAACGACAGATGCACCAGACGCTCTCGTACAAGTTGAATGGGTTTGCCTTGACGCTTTGTCGTAGTAGCGGGCAACAGGTCGGGCATGCAGTGTCTTCTCTGCGAAGAACTATACAATCATTCATCCGAAAAGAGAAAGCAGATCTGTTGGGAATTGACAGAACGATCGCGAATTTGCATCCGGACAATGTATTGCGACGTGGCTACAGCATAACACGCATACGCGGGCAGCTGGTGACCAGCACAGCGCAAGTAAGCAAAGCCGAGCAAATCGAAACGATCGTGTCAGACGGCGCCATTGTCAGCACGGTTGATAGTGTAAAAGAATCCCCAAAACATGAGTGAACAGCCGAATTATACGCAGGCCTTTGAAGAATTGCAGGCAATTGTTTCCGAGATCGAAGAGGGGCGGATTTCGGTGGATGACCTGTCGGAGAAAGTGAAGCGGGCAGCACACTTGATCAGTGTTTGCAAAAGCAAATTGTCTACGACGGAAGAAGATGTCAATAAGATATTAAAAGACCTCGAAGATACTTTGCCTCAGGAATAGAACTAACGCAAACCAATACATCATGAAAGCTGGCATACTTTTCTGTCTCTCATTATTTGTAACCTATCTCGCTATGGCGCAAAAGTCAAAAGACAAAGAGTACTATCTGATTGTGGGTACATATACAAATGAATCCAAGACAAATGGTATTCACGTTTACACCTTCAATACCGAGACGGGCGACTTTGAAGAGAAGTCGGTTACAACCGGGATTACCAATCCTTCGTATCTGGCAATCACTAAAGATGGTCGGAACCTTTACTCAGTCAGTGAAGGTGGAGAGGGTAATGGCTTGAATGCTTACAAATTTGATGTAGCTACTGGTCGGCTGACATTTCTCAATAGCGCCAGTGCCGGAGGCAAGGGCCCGTGCTACGTCTCTGTCGATAATGCCAGGAAATGGGTCTTCACGGGTAATTACGGTGGTGGCAGCCTGGCCGCGACCCGATTGAACGCAGATGGATCCGCCAGTGATGTGTCGCAAGTGATTCAGCACGAAGGAAGCAGCGTCAACCGGAGCCGGCAAGACAGACCACACGTTCACGCAGTGGTATTGTCACCCGACGAACGTTATCTTATGGTGCCAGATCTCGGCACCGACAAAGTAAACATTTACCGGTTCGACGCCAGCAGCGCTGAGCCGCTGACACCCGCTGCGTCGCCGTTTGCCTTTGCAAATGCTGGCGGCGGGCCACGCCACCTCGCGTTTCATCCAAATGGAAAACATGCTTACCTGGTGCTTGAGATGGAGGGGGCGGTAGCCGCCTTTGATTATCACGATGGCAAGCTGACACCTGCACATACTATTACGATGCTCGCCGAGGGATTTAGCGGCAAGGTGGGAGCTGCCGACATCCACGTTTCCGCGGATGGAAAGTTTCTTTATGCCTCGAACCGCGGGGAGGCAAATGATATCGTTATCTATTCAATTGGAAAAAACGGAAGGCTGACGTATGCAGGTCGCCAGACAGAAGGCATCAAGACTCCACGAAATTTCAGCCTCGACCCGTCCGGAAATTTTCTGCTCGTAGGAAATCAGAACGGCAACGATATCGCGATCTTTCGACGTGACAAGAAGACGGGAATGTTATCACCCACAGGTAAACGAATTCAGGTAGACAAGCCTGTCTGCCTCAAATTTGTAGCGAAGAAGTGACGCGGAGTGCAGTGGATTGCTGCTAGTCCCGACTGACTTCTATGAGCCAGTCCCATGGGTAAGGGTCTTTCAACCACTTTGGAGGTTCGGCAAACTCGGTCGACCAGTCGTACTCGATGCGATCGATGGTATTAATTTGAAAGCCGGCCTCGCGGAAGATGACTTCGAGTTCCGGATGGGAGTAATGTTTCGTGACCACGTTGTCGATCCTGATCAGTCCTTGGAAAATGTCGCGCTTGCTGCCGCTGAAATAGCTGAATTCGCTTTCGTCGATGTCCGCGGGCTTGATCCCTTCGAGTTTATACCATTCGATTAGACGCCAGGCATAGAAGAGGATAGAGTCAAGCGAAGGCACTACAAACAGAGCAGCGCCGCTCTTCTTCAACGCGCTATGAGCATTGCGGATCATTGCGATATTTTTCTCCAGGTCTGGCAGAAGTAACACATTGCAGCAGAAACCGAAATGTGCTGAAGGTAATTTTAGGCTCGGGTCTGTGAGGTCCACTTTTTGAAATTCCACATTCTCGTATTGTCTGTTGGCAGCGATGTCAAGACACTTGTCCGAGATATCAACTGCATAGACCTTTTTGAAGGCGGGTGAGAGATATGGGAATGCTTTGCCTATTCCGCAGCCCAGGTCGATGGCTGTGTGTTCGATATTCGCATATTTTTCGAAATAGCGCGGTAGCTTTTTTTTCTTGTCGCTTTTGAATACGTCAAAAATTTCCTGTTCGTAGCTGTGCGCTATTCGGTTCCAATGTTTTTCTTCGTTCATCTGCCGCAATTGTTGATGCAATGAAGGAATTTGCAGAGGAAATCCAAAGCCGGGAGTAGGTTGATTGAATTTTGACTAATTTCCAATCCAATTCTAAACGATATCGAATGACTCAACGAATCTATTTCTCCCGTCTGCGCGCAGCAAGCTGTATTGCTGCGGTGCTGATCATGGCCACCCCTGCACTTGCTCAAAAGAAAGGGGTAGGAGTGAAGCCACCGCGCGGCGCGGAGGTATTTTTTGATGGAAGCCGGGAGATGCTAGATGAGAAGTGGACGTATTGGCAAGGTCCGAGACTGGCTGCTGAATTGCCCATCAAGTGGCAGGTCGTGGCTGACCCGACGACCAAAGGGACTGTGTTGAACGCGAACGATCCGGCGGCGGCGGGAGGCAAGTACGGGTCCGCCGATATAGTGACGAAAAAAGAGTTCCGCGACTTCCGCGCGCATGTCGAGTTCTACATTGCGAATCGGGGAGGTAATAGCGGAGTGTATCTGCAGAACCGCTACGAGATACAGATTCTCGATGGCGATTCCACCAAACACGGAATGGGCGCCCTGATCAACGAGACAGAGTCGCCTTACTATGCTTATAATGGATTGGGAAAGTGGAATGCATACGACATCGTGTTCAAGGCGGCGCGATTCAGGGACGGCGCGTTGGTTGAGAAGGCGCATGCCACTGTATATTTTAACGGGAAGAAGGTGCATCACGATCACCCGATCAGCCAGGTCTGGGGCGGTCCCAACTCCGGTATGGATGGTGGGAACGACCGAGGAAAAGGGATTACCGATCGGCCCGGGGGCTTGAAGCTGCAGGCCGAGGGACACGATGTTTATTACCGCAACATCTGGATACAAGAGATTAACCTGGACAACAAAAGCACCGATTTTTAATCCGGTCAAATCTGCTTGCGGCGCGAGCGCCTCGCATTTATACCTCCTGTCAGATTGATCTATCAGCGCTAGGATATTCTGTCCTCCTTGCGTAATATTCAGGTCTCAATTCATTATTTTAGACGAGAACACATTATTCAAAACCCACCACAATGACAAAAAGAAGAGACTTCATCAAAAAGAGCGTGCTGGGCACGGCCGGGCTCGCGGTAGGCGGGAGCCTGGGCTTTAGCGCCAAATCGTACGGTTCTATTTTGGGTTCAAA
>JBIQJZ010000060.1:8901-17125 GCA_044507115.1 Flammeovirgaceae bacterium
CGCAGTCATTGGAATCAGGGGTCAGGGAAAGACTCACATTGATAGATGGTGTGGACTGAAGACTAACCGCAATGTCTTGTTAAGGACCCTTTGCGATGTGGATGAGCAATACTTTGCGCCGATGAGCAAGACGGTGGAGCAGAAGGCAGGTAATACGCCGAAGACCGAGTGGGATATGCGCAAGGTGTTTGACGACAAGCAGATTGACGCCGTTTCTTTTGCTACGCCAAACCATTGGCATGCACTCGGGACGATCTGGGCGTTGCAAGCTGGTAAGCATGTGTATGTAGAGAAGCCTGCAAGCCATAATATTTTCGAAGGAAGGAAAATGGTCGAGGCGGCGCGAAAATATAACAGACGCGTACAGGTTGGCTTTCAGAACAGGTCTATCGCCAATGTAATTGCGGCAATGAAGTTTCTGCATGAAGGCGGTATCGGTGACGTCTACATGGCGCGGGGTCTCTGTATTAAACCTCGGGCTCCGTTTGGAATCGCGAGTGACAGCACGCCTCCTGCGACACTTCATTACGACCAATGGATTGGTCCGGCGGCGTATCAGCCCTACAACGAGAAGAAAACTCACTACAACTGGCATTGGTTCTGGAACACCGGCAATGGCGACACTGGCAATCAAGGACCTCACCAGTTCGACGTTGCGCGTTGGGGACTCAATAAGAATGAACATCCCGTCTCCGTTTATTCAGATGGCGGCATTTTTTACTTTACCCCGGAGCAGTGCGCACAGGAGACGCCGACTACGCAGATATCGATAATCAAATACAGTGACGGTAAGATTCTTGAGTTTGAAACGCGCGGTGGCTACTCCAATGGTGAGACCAGCCTTGATTCACGTATTGGAAATATCTTCTACGGCACCGAAGGGTATCTTGAACTCGATGGTGGCACATGGAAGGCGTTCCGCCAGCGGGAGACGCAGCCATTCGCGGGTTCGGGTATCGGGGAGGCAAAGGCCTCGAATGATCCACTTGCCCCTCCCGGCGGATCAGCGCACTATGCGAACTTTATCGATGCGATTCGGTCGGGTAAGAATTCCGATCTCAATTGCGATATCGAAGTGGGTTTCCTGTCGTCGGCCCTTCCGTTGCTAGCGAATGTATCATACAGGCTGCAGCGTCCGCTTTCTTTCAACGGAGCGAAAGAGCAGTTTGTCAATGATCCGGAGGCGGATGCGATGCTTACCAGGGAGTACCGCAAGCCGTACGTTATTTCGGATCAGGTTTAATCAGTTTACTAATAGATTCTTTTAAGAAAACATGAAGATCAGAACGTTTTTATTACCGTCGGCTGCGATGATCGCAATAATTGCAGTAATGGCTTTTTCATTTGGAGAACCTTCACAATCAAAACGCTTTACAGTTGTCGAGAATAAGGCAGAGAAGCGTGTCGATATACTGATTGACGGGAAACCTTTTACTTCTTATATCTATCCAGATGACATCAAGAAGCCAGCGCTGTATCCCCTTCAGACGACTGACGGCGCGTTCGTCACGCGTGGATGGCCTCTCGATCCTCGGCCCGGTGAGCGAGTCGACCACCCTCATCACGTAGGGATGTGGTTTAACTACGGGGATGTTAACGGTCTCGACTTCTGGAACAATTCCACCAAAATTGCAGCTGATAAGAAGGACCACTATGGCACAGTAAAACACCGTTCGGTCAACAAAACACAGGGAGGTAAACAAGCCGTCCTGGAAGTTACAGCGGACTGGCAAAAACCGAATGGCACCAATCTGCTGCGCGAGGACACGCGCTACATCTTCAGCGAATCCGGGAATCTTCGGACCATTGAGCGGATTACAACCCTTACGGCCCTGCAGGAGGATGTATCGCTTAAGGACAACAAAGAAGGTGTGCTAGGCATCCGTTTGGCGCGTGAACTGGAACACCCTTCAACGAAACCGGAGGTCTTTACCGACGCCAGTGGTAAAGCGACGGATGTTCCGAAACTCAATAACGAAGGAGTTACCGGAAAATATCGCAGCAGCGAAGGCAAGGAGGGAGATGACGTATGGGGTACCCGTGGTAAATGGGTAAATCTGACTGGCGTCATTAACGATAAACCCGTTTCCTTGGTAGTGCTCGATCATCCGGCGAACGTCGGCTATCCCACCTACTGGCATGCACGGGGTTATGGACTGTTTGCGGCCAACCCCCTCGGACAAAAAGAATTCACTAAAGGACAGCAAGTGTTGGATTACAAGCTGCCGGCGGGAAAATCAGTAACATTCCGCTACAAAGTTCTGATTAATTCCGGAAGTCATCTGACGGATGCGCAGGTTAACGCTGAGTTTGCACGGTTTTCGAAAACCAAATAACAAAGAGCTATGAAAGATCGGGGGTCGCGACGCGACTTTCTAAGAGCGAGTGCCACGGCCGGAGCCGTGTTTGCCGCTGGAACGAGCGGGGCCTTCCCGGTTTTCAACATACTTCACAAGCCAGCTATGACGGATGAGATTATCGGGCACGGAGATTTCCGTTACCGTGTTCACAAAGCGTGGGGCAATCTGAACCCGGCAACAACTCCCGTGAAGAATTGCCATGAAATGGTGATGGACCGCAAGGGGAGATTGATCATGGTTACCGATGAGACGAAGAACAACATTATCATCTATGATCGGTCGGGTAAGTTGCTCAGTAGTTGGGGAAATGAATTTCCTGCAGGACACGGGTTGACGATCTTTGATGAAGGAGGCGAGGAAGTTCTTTTCATCTCAGATAATGGCGGGCGGGTCGTTAAGACGACGCTCGAGGGAAGGACGCTGATGGAACTCCCACATCCCGTCAAGACTGGTATCTATGAGGAAAAGATGAACTACAAGCCAACGGAGACAGCGATAGCTCCCAATGGCGACATCTATGTGGCGGATGGATATGGCTCCCAGTATATTCTACAGTTTTCAGCCAAAGGAGAGTTTATCCGAAAGTTCGGAGGCCCGGGCGATGGTGACGATAATTTTGCGACTGCGCACGGTGTCTGCATCGACGACCGCGATAGGAAGAATATCACGCTCCTCTGTACTTCCCGTTCTCACAACTCGTTTAAGCGCTTTACGTTGGATGGAAAATACCTGTCGACGATTTTTCTGCCTGGGGCATTCGTTTGTCGCCCGGTGATCAATGGCGATAATTTGTACGCCGGTGTGTGCTGGTCGCGATTGCGCTATCTCAACCAGACGCCGGACTCCGGCTTTGTTACTATCCTTGATAAGCACGATAAAGTGGTTTCAAATCCGGGAGGAACCAAGCCGATCTACGTCAAAGGCGAGTTGCAGCTTATGGTGCAGGACCAGCCAGTCTTCAAACACTGTCACGATGTTTGCATCGACGGCGACAAGAACATCTATGCCTGCCAGTGGAATGCGGATAAGACCTACCCGATAAAGCTGGAGCGCATTTGAGTCATCATTTCGCGTGATATCTGTGATGACCAGGTCAGGTCCTCGAGGTGCTAGTACTAAGATGCGGCGGCTTTCATCTTTGCAAGCCCTGTCTTCGCAACCGTGAGCGGATCTTGTTGCCAGTAGTCACGATTGAACAGCTCAAGTGAGAGGATTTTTTCCCCTTCCATTTTCTGGAGATCAGCAATTATTTGTTTCAGAGGAGCAACACCATCGCCCGGATAAACGCGATCCTTATCCTCCATGTGCTCGCGCTTGATATTGGCCGGATAATCATTCATATGAAACACCTCGATCACGTTTCCATTGATCATCTTAAGGTTTTCGAAGCCGGAGTTCCCGCGGTACAGGTGGTACACGTCGGGAAGTATCCGTGCATCAGGATCGTTCGCAACTGCGATGGCCATCATGGCCTGTCCGATGTGGCTGAAGACCGATGCTCCCCAGATCTCCAGCTGGGGACGGACGCCTGTTTGTCGTCCGAGATCCAGTAGTTCGTGGTATCGCTCGCCGACCTTGTACAGGTCGGGTGTGGTTCTCACTCCCGCCGCCGGCGCTGCAATTCTTTTGCAACCCAGTTCGGCGAGGATCTCCATCTCCTCGCGCATTTGTTTGAAGCCAGCTTTGCGTTGTTCATCGTCATCGGTCATCCACGGGGCAAAACCGATCGCATTGATAGCCTCCAGCTTGCTGTCGTCTAGTAGCTTCTTTAACCCGCGCAACGTGCCACCGTTGGATACGAACGCCTTGATATCCGCGATCCAAGGCTCGACGCAGTCATACCCGGCGCGCGCTGCGATGTCAATGTATTTTTCGATCCCTTGCTTTTGACCACTAATGGTACTGGTATTGAGCGAGAATCGGAACTTCGGCTTTTTCTTTTCCCGCCCTTGCGAATATCCGGCATACGGCAACGCTCCAATGGCAGTGGTCGCTGTGATCGTTTGAATTGCAGATCTTCTGTTCATAGGGGATCGGTTTATACAAATCTAAAAATAATTCCTCCACGGCCAATGAGCAGTACCATCGACCGCTGGCGATGCGTCGTTTGTCGGCGATTCCTGACGTACATCGTCATTCGCTCCGCATGGTCGCGGGTGTTTAGTACTTTACCTCTTCAGACAACCAAAATGCCATGAAGACTGTATCTTATCGACCCGACCCGCATATACTGATTGTCAGAATTTGTTTTGCGTTCCTTACTTGTTTTTGCCTCTCACACGCCGGCAAGGCTCAGTCGGATGAACCTGCACGTCGCAGAAACTTCAATACGGAGAATGGCGTTGCTATGCGCGAGTTTGATCCCGTAAGCTACTTCAATAGCAGTCGTCCCTTGAAAGGCGTGTCAAAACATCACGCGACCTACAAGGGCATAACCTACTATTTTGCAAATGATCAAAACGTTGAGCTGTTCAAGAAGGATCCGGAGAAGTACGAGCCAGCCTACGGGGGGTGGTGTGCATATACAGTAGCTCTGAATGGTGAACGAGTCAAGGTCAATCCCGTCACGTACAAGATTATCGACGGGAAGTTGCACCTCTTCTACAATTTCGGCAGCGACAACCGCCTGACAAAGTGGAATGCGGATGAAAAGAAATTCAGAGCTTCGGCGAACAAGAATTGGATTTCGAGAATGCACTAACCAGAAGTGCTATCAGCCAATGGGTTTTTGCAGGACGAACCGGTGATAGAGCCGCGTCTTGTTTTTCAGGTTGGTATGTATGCGCGAACCTACAACACCCGCAAACTCCCCGAACAATTCCTGCCAGCGCGGAGGGAACAGCTTCTTGATGCGTTCCTTCTTTACTACGTCTTCTGCTTCCATTGCCTGTACGACATTCGGGGCAATATCCTCTTCCTCGAGCACATTCATCCCGCTGTTGTGAAGCTGTTGGCGGAGGAGATCCATATTTTGAACGTCCCGGAAATCGACGAGGAGCAAGTAGCCCCCCGGTCTAAGCACCCGGCGGGTTTCGCTCAGGAACTTGTCAACTGAACCATAGGCATGGCACGATTCTACGTTCAGAACAACGTCGACACTGTTGTCCGCGAGTGGGATATTTTCGGCGCTGCCCTGTATGAACCGGAGGTTTGGGAGGACGTGAACTTTGTTGGCAAGATCGACGGCGCTTTGAGCCAAATCCATTCCCGTGTAGGATGCGGGTTGAAAGGACCCCGCGACATAACGGGCTCCACCCCCCCTTCCGCTGCCAACCTCCAGAACAACTTTGCCTCGGATGTCTGCCTTCGCAGCCAGGTAATGGTACATTTGCATTGGATACTTCTGGACCGAAGGATCGTCCGGAAGGGAGATCGGTTCTTCGGTCGCGTTTGGAACATATCCGTAGTTCATGAATTGCCAGTCTTCGGCAGGAACACGCTTGGCCAGAATTTCGTAGGTGACTTTTGCATTCAAGCGTTTGAACCACGCGAATCGCTTGAAGGTCTTAATAATCAGTCTTATCATAGGATTCTTAAAGGTAGGATTAAAAAAGCAATGCGTATCAATTTTTTTACAGTAGTCAGTTCAAAAATTAGTCATAGATTCGAACTCAATCACACATTATGAAAGTCACCTTGAGAGGCGTCATGCACGCCGTCATTTTCGTCGCTGCCGCAACTGTATTTACATCATGCAACAAGAGCAAGCCTGTCTCGGAAGAGGCCCGACTGCGGTTTGAGAGTATTATACCCAAGCCGGTGTCGGCCGTGATAGAAGGGAAAACATTCACAATTGCAGAGGACATTCGGATCGCCATTAGCAACGAAGGACGCGGCCTTGAGCCCGTGGTCGATTTTCTGGCTCGGAAGCTTCGAAACGCTACGGGTTATGAAGTGCCGGCAGGTTCGGGTGATGGGTCAGTCCGACTATCGCTTGTTGAAGACCGCGAGTTGGGACTGGAAGGTTATGAACTCAAGATCACGGAAGAGAGCATCACCATTGCCGGCAACACTGCGCAGGGGGTATTTTATGGCGTCCAAACCCTGCGTCAGCTTCTGCCGCCGCAGATTGAAGATGAGTCGGTCAGTACAGGCGTTGCGTGGGAAGTGGCGACCGGCACGATTCGCGACTCCCCGGCTTATGCCTGGCGCGGGTCAATGCTTGATGTGGCCCGTCACTTCTTCGGGGTACCCGACCTCAAGCGGTACATAGACCTCATCAGTCTTTATAAGTTGAACACACTGCACATACATTTGAGCGACGATCAGGGCTGGCGGATAGCAATTGACTCCTGGCCCAACCTGCACCTGATCGGAGGCAAGACGCAGGTGGGTGGCGGTCCCGGAGGGTATTACACAAAGGACGATTATGCCGAGATCATCGACTACGCCGCAAGACATTTCATTACGATCATACCGGAAATTGATATGCCGGGTCATATCAACTCCGCTCTGGTTGCTTATAAGGAATTGTTGCCCGCGCCTTCGATTGAGACCGAACCTAGTAAACCGCGCCCGACTGCCGGTGAAGTCTACACGGGTATTGAAGTGGGGTTCAGTACGCTTGATTATCGGAAGGACCTTACCTTTCGTTTCGTCAACGACGTACTACGCGAAATCGCCGAGATGACACCGGGTCCGTATCTCCACATTGGTGGAGATGAAGCCGCTGTTACGAAGAAGGCGGATTACATCGCGTTCATAAACCGGTTCAAAGAGATAGTTGAAGCCAACAACAAGACGATGATCGGCTGGGAGGAGATTGCGCAGGCGGACATTGATTCCTCCGTGACTGTGCAGTACTGGCATTCTCCGGAGTACGCGAGGCTTGCTGCCGGAAAGGGTGCGAAACTGATCTTTTCACCGGCGCAGAAAGTCTACCTGGATATGCAGTACGATTCGGCTACGAAGCTCGGCCTACACTGGGCGGCGTACATCGATGTTGATTCTTCCTACCTGTGGGATCCGGCTACGCACGTTCCGGAAGTGGATGCAGCGCAAATACTCGGCGTAGAAGCACCTCTCTGGTCGGAGACTGTCATCACAATTGATGATATTGAGTACCTGCTCTTTCCGCGCTTACCCGGTATTGCGGAAGTCGGTTGGACACCTGTTGCTCTTCGCGATTGGAACGACTACAGGGCTCGCCTCGCCGAGCAGGCACGGCGGTGGGATGTCATGGATATCAATTATTACCGCTCACCGAAGGTGGACTGGTAGACTATTTCGTCCAGTAGTCCAGGACCGTCGCCTTGTCGAGATGCGGTCGCAGGATATCGACGAATTTTTTGTGCTCCGGGTGGACGAGGTACGCGTCACGGTCCTTCTCGCTCTGGAAGGTTACAAGGAAACAATGCGTCAACCCCTGGTTCAGATTTTCGGGACTGTTGTTGGTGCCCCATTCGAAGTCCTTTATCAGTGATATTTTAGTTGCAAGCGCCGCGAAGGCATCCTCAACCTTTTTTATATCCGCCGGCTGAGCCGATTCTTTGAACTTGAACATAACCACGTGGCGTAGCGATTTTTCTTTTTTCTGGGCGTGAGTCGTTACGGAGGTCATTGCAATGATAGTAGTAAGTAAACCGAAGAGGATGATGTTTTTCATGAGTGATCTATTCGTGTGTGGCCGAACATACGAAGAGTAACGGAAACAACAAAGCGCATCGACGGCGCGTCATCGGATAAAACCTATCTGGACTTTCGCGATATTCGGGGCAATAGCCTATCTTGGTGTACTAACTACTGAGACTGGATATGGTTCCGAAAATGATCCTCCCATTACTTTTGGTATTCGTCCTTTCCTCGTTCCAGTCGCAGCCATCACCTTCGTGGATTCGCATCAACCTCGCGGGCTACAAGCCGGG
>JBIQJZ010000061.1:0-2979 GCA_044507115.1 Flammeovirgaceae bacterium
GCCGATGATGTAGTCCATTCTGTTTCCAATATAAAAAAGAAAAGGCGCCTGTTGCTTGACAGGCGCCCTCGGGCGGCATTAAAAAAAGTAGAAGAGGTTAATGGATTGGATGCACATCTCTGCGCCGTTTGGCATCAAGGGAGTATTTTCCTGCCCCAAAGACCATAAACGCGATCAAACCAACTAAGACAACGAGGGAAACCCACAATTCCATGTGATTGCCAAGTGACAGATGTCCGCGCGGCGCGTTCACCAGAATGACCGCGCCGATCAGAATCGGCAATTGAATCAGGCATACAATCCTGGTGAACAAGCCGGCGACGATCAGAGGTCCGCCCAATATATGTGCGAAAATGATGTAGTGTGCGAGGACAGCACCTGCAAACCACGTGGTGATCCCCTCCGTGGTATTGCGGAGTTCGTCCATGTGTACGATGAAATCTAGTCCTTTATAGGTAATAAAAAGACCCAGGATGATTCGGAAGATATCGAGGAACCCGGGGCGATGACTGTTGCCCCACGATTCGACATTGGAGATTACACTCATGGCCGTAAAATTTGGTGACATACAAAGTTTACAAAACGAAATCCGCAGTTACAATGAATAAGCGGTAATTCGAAACGGCCGCTAAAAAAAAAACTGTCCCCGGCAGGGGACAGTTTGATGTCATGAGTAGTAGTATCAGGTTAGAATCCGCCTCCGCTTCTGTAACCGCCGCCACCGCCACGAGGAGCATCGGTTCTGGGCCGCGCTTCGTTGACAACGAGGGTCTTTCCAAGGAAGTTAAAACCATTCAAACTTGAAATAGCCTGTCTGCCAGCTGACTCGTCAGCCATTTCAATAAAGCCGAAACCACGACTGCGCTGAGTGACCTTGTCCATGATAATTTTGGCGGAGGAGACCTCGCCATACTCTTCGAATAGTCCCTTCAATTCCTGTTCGGATGCCTTAAAAGGGATGTTGGCAACGTAGATGTTCATCGTTTTAGATAGTAAATGAGAAATAAGTTAGCATTATCGGATTTCGGTCCTACGACATAGTCCCAGCTATCCGATAACATTCTAAAGGTAATAAAAATTAATTATATCACAGACAAGGACTTGACGCGACTTTTCGTCCCAAAATGCGACTTCGACTCGATTTTGAAATGATATTCCCGGCTGTAAAGTTTCGGATCGAACGGAATCAGTAGGCGCGATCGACGCTCCCGCTTCCGTAAACCTTCTTTTGCGCGTTTCGGGTGTTGCCTTTGTGTTTCACGATTCCGCTTCCCGCAACCACGGCGTCGATAGTATTGGTTACGTTCAATTCGCAGATGCCAGAACCGCCAATCTTCACTTTCGCCTCTTCGACGGGGCAACTGAACGCGCTGATCGTGCCTGATCCACTTAATGATGCATTAATTGAGGAGGCATATCCTCTCAGCGCGAGACTCCCGGAGCCCGACAGGTCTGCGTTTACCAGGTCTCCTTTCAGGTCGATATCCATGCTTCCGTTTCCATTAACTGCCAGCTTAATGTTTCCCGTTGCCAATGAGTTTTCTGCGATGATCTTACCGCCTCCGTTAACCTGGAGTTCTTCAATGTTCTTCATTGTAACGAACAGTTTCATCGTTGGATTGAGTTTGATGTCGTCAATCTTCGCCCAAAGACTTTTGTTCGGACTTTCGGGTTTGCGTTCGATGTTCACCATGAGAATTCCATCCACGACTTTGATATCGCTTACGTTGAATATCTCCGTCAGTGCTTCTACGTTAACTTCTTGCTTGTTGGTCTGCTTCAGATATACCGTATAGTTGGAGTTGACATATATTCCTTTGAATTCCGGTAGCTCCAGAGCTTTTTTCGTGACCTGCGCAAACGCAGCTTGAGTGATGATACAAAGGACTAGCGCGAAGACTTTCGTTTTCATGATGGTACTATTAGTAGGGTTTGTATTCAGTTTTGATCTCCCCGGCTTGGAGAAGATTATTTTCGTTTGTGGAAAATAGCCTTGAAAATCAAAATAAAGGCAATCCCTCCAATGCACATAACCAAAAGAACCTCAGGTGTGATATATTTTAACGCATGCATGAATTCCCAGCTAAAATGTCAATCGCGCCTGTAATTTAACATCATTACGTGTATTTCCGTTGATTGTGTCCTCTCCAGAGCCGATTTCTTCACCCGACAACATTCGTGTGCGGGCAAACCTAATCCAAAGGGTAAGGCTTTTGGCGGCTTTATATTCAATTAGGACGTAATTTCTTACACCGACACCTGCATATGCTGGCATAGCGAATGACGACCAGGTGTCGCGCTCGTACACGTAGTGGCGGTTGTCGTAGTGATCTGTGTCAAATAATGCGTGACGCCCGGCGAACGTAAACTTCCCCACATCGACGCTGATATCCTGAACGAAAGCCCATCCCACCGTGGTCGCTTTCTCAAAATGCTGGGAATTGTGCTGGATTCGCGACTTCATACGAATGTGGCGGGTGGCGTTGTACTCCACGTTCAGTAGCAGATGTCTTTTCACGCAGTCTGCTAACTTGTATACCTTGCTCACTTGCGGTGAATTGCGCGGTTTTAGCTCCTGCCTAAGCTGAAGAAGTACGCGCACATCCCGCGTCGGGCGGTAAGTCCCACGCAACGACCACTCGTAACCTGCTGACGGAGCATATCTCCGGAAGCCAAGCCACGGAAATCGAAAGACGTCGACGTATCCACTGAAGCTGCAACGTCGATTCCACCGATATTGCCATGCCCAATGCAAGCCTTCTTCATTCTGCGGTTGCGAATTCTCCGATAATGCATTGGAGTTGAACGTGTGGAAGTCGGGACTGTAGTACCGGTAGATTGTTGCCACGTCAAGGTTTCGATGCGCGGCGAACAATACCCCGGCGACGACACCGTGACCCGTGCCAATCGAACTTGCAGCTTCGGAAAAAAAGGAGAAATTCTGATGGCGGTAGTTCAGGAATAATCCCGCGTTGATAC
>JBIQJZ010000061.1:2989-16904 GCA_044507115.1 Flammeovirgaceae bacterium
CTCCTGTATCCACGAAATGCGAATTGGTTATACGGCGTTATCCTGCGCTGCATCGTCCCGCCAAAGTGCGTCGAAGTTCCAATCATCCCGGCGTCCAGATTTCGCGATGTAAGACGTATAACCATTCCAGCGGCGTGCTCCCTGAGTTTTCGTCGCGAAGCCAACTCCGTTACAGTGCGGTGCAGACCGGTACTATAGACGGTGTGCACGACGGATGAGTCTTCGTCTACAGCTGCGTCCCGCATTGTTCTTGAGAAAAAAAATGACGCCGCAATGTTTGAACGCACTTTTATCGTAAGGGCGATACCCCGCAGGTAAGCGCTTTCCTGCAACGATGTATAGGGACTAAAACCGGTTGAAGCTTTTTGAAGCCCGGAAACTCCGTCGCCGCCTCTGCCGATGGGAATACCGCCTCCGAGCAGGAGCCCTTGTGCAAACTGGAAGCGAAAATCGCCAACGATGAGATTGCGCAGCCACCGTTTGTTTTGGACTTGAAAGTGAAAGGAAGTAAAGTCGAATCCCAACGGACTGTCCCGGAGATCCCAACGCATTTGTTCGCCGGCATCCTTCTCGCACGTGAGTCCGAAACTGAAACTGCCAGGAAGCGAGGACCGCATGCGCAGGTAGAGAGCATCCCGTGATCCAATAAATCCTCTTCCGTCGCCACGTCGGAAGCCTTTTTGCTTTTCCAGCGTGCGTTGATAGCGGACAACTACATGGCTATTTTCGGTGGCGGTCATACGCCGCAAGAACCGATGGTCGAGGCGTGTTGCCGGATCGATCACAACCACATAGGGAAGGAGTCGTTGAATCAGGGCAACATCGAATCCTGGGATTACTTGAAGCTCATGGATGTCAAGTAGTGGTCCTTGAAGACGTCGCCATTCAAGAAAGCTGTCGATTTGCGCATCAGTTAGCATGTTTAAGATTCTTAATTCGTCTGGTGTTGCGCGATTGAGATCGATGACATTGAAATGCTCCGTTGAGACGACTTCCAGCAACGACGCGTAGCGTGTGTCGTCATCAGCCACAGACATTAACGCGTCTGAAAGGTCTCCTATGTTTCCTGGATTTTCCTGACACCAGGCAAACGCGGAGATTGCAACGCAGGCGGATGCCATGTTTATCGTTTTTCGAAAAACCATGTTGTCGTAGCTTGGTGACTCAATCCGAATGGATAGTTCAGCTGTGTCGCATAGTCAACTTGCAATTGTCCGAATGTCAGGCCAAGTCCGGCGAAACCGGACTGAGGGCGAATGTTAAATCCTGTGCGGAGGGCGATGGATCGCGATGCCCGGTATTCGATTCCGGCGCGCATCGTTGGTGCATGTTGAACTTCTTTTTCAGTTTCGAATGCTACTATTAGATTTTCAGATGACCGAAATGCAATTCCGGCAGCGAGTCTGGTCGTGATCCTTTCTCCAGTTGTGACATCGAGTAAAGGTTGGTTCAGATTGGTGATATGTGCACCGAAGAGAATGTGCGGTGTCAACTTCGCGATTCCTCCGAACGAGATCGTGATCGCATCACGCGTGGGTCTGCCCGTTGCGCGATATTGATGATACGTTGCCTTGATCCCCAGGGATGCCAGGCCGAATGTATTCGAATAGCCAATGACTATCATGTGTTCGTTGTACAGATCATCGCCAAACCGAAACACGCCAGCACCCGCGGTACCGCCTGCGAGCGTCTGTGCGAAGGCAGCAGCCATCCGGTTGAAGTGTCTGAAGGTGGGAATTGAATGATAGGAAGCTGCAACGGATGGCCGCCGGATTTCCGCCAGGCCCGCAACGTTGTGGTGAATCGCCCATGCATCGGAAAGACAGGCAGACGAATTCCCCATGGCGTGAGCCCGTGCGCCGATGCTTTGAGCAGCAACTTCCGCGGCGACGAGGTACAGGATCAGAAATGGCAACAGCGTTTTGATAGGAAGAGGTTCTTTCCCGGAATTTACGGCCAGCGAGTACGATGGCCAACGCGCAGCACTCCGTCAGATAAGATTGTCTGGATAATTGAACAGGCTCCTGTCAAGAAAAGTGTTGGGTGATGAGGAATGACCAGTTAGGGAATCAGAACTCCCGCTTGACGTGAAAAAAGAAACCGCGTTCCCCCTCGGCGTTAAAGGAGTATTCGAACCGCAATACGATGTCGTAGAATCCGACAACGTCGACTCCCAATCCGGTACCGAAGAGCATCTTGTCTGATAGTCGGGTGTTCTCTCCCCGCGCCTCATAGTACGGATAGTTCCGCACGTAGGCGAGGTCTGCGTACGTCTTGAGATAGACCGATAGGGGTATGTGTCTGAATTGGCGGATGGGCATATCCCCCCAGTGATAGTCGCGGTGGAATATTCGCTTCTTGAGGGTCGTCTTATTCAGCGCAAACCAGGGGCCCTCAATGATGTAGAGCTCGTAGCCCTTGACAAACTCCCGGCGCTGGCCCAAGACGCCGTAGTTGATGTAGTCGATATCGTCGGGAGTGCTGAAGTATCCGACGAAGTTGTTAGATAGATAATAGTTTTTTTTCAGATCGATGTATCTCGAGTAAAGTAGATTGGTTTCGAAGACATTCAGATCTTCACTGATGCCAAGACCCTTGTGACCGATGAGGAAGATGAATTGATTACCATTTAGCGGATAGGACCCGACATCGCGATGATCGGAATTGAACTGATACGAGACCATCGGATAGTCTTGCTTGAGAAGTTCGCCATTGATGTAATTGCTGTTTGAATCCAGCACAATAGGGTTCACGTGTAGGTTTCGGTAGCCGACGCTGAGCGAGTGGGTTTTATAGAATGATTTGCGGTAACTGTAAATGAGCCCCGCATGCCGCTCGTTTCGGAGAATCTGTTCCGAACCAGCAAACTGGTATTTGTGATCCTGCGTCTGATACGCGACATTCTTGGTTTCGCGGAATCCGAAATCGACAGAAAGGCCGTGCTTTTGCTTTTTGTCAATATAGGGGAACCGGTACATGAGATCGAAGCGCCGCTGGAACCCGAACTGCGCGGTAAACCGCAGGGTTTCGTTGCGCCCTCGCATGTTGAATTGGTAAAGTCTCAGACCATAGTTGACACGTGACAGATCGTGGTCGTAGTTCTGCCACCACTCGTTGAAGTTCCGGTCTGACAATTCGAAAATCGGCGACGGGAATGTGTACCATCGCTCGTTGAGATCGATTAGCAGGTCAACCTTGTTTTCCTGCAATTCCATCATCCGAATTTCAACGGTATTAAACAGACGGGTGTTGATCAGCTTCTTCCTGTCGAGGTCGAGTATTTCGGGAAGGTCGAGGTTGAATATCAGGTCGCCAGGTTTGACACTGAGCTCCCGCAGAATGATCTGGTCGCGTGTCAGGCGATTTCCGATAATGAATACGCGATTGATCAGAACAAAACGGCCGACACTATCCCGCGCTACAGGTAGGCGATGTCTCGGTTGATGCTGGACTGTAATGGTACTGGTTGAGTCGGACACGGCGGTAGCTGCCAGGTGCTTCTGGTGACTCTGTCCGAAAGACAAGAAGGTTACAAATGTCAGTATTATCGCCTTCACCATACCAGTAACGCTGCGAGAGGTTTTGTAATGCGACCTTCTTCCTGGAAGGATACATCGCTAGCTCACGCTTTTGTTATTCAACTTCTGATTCCTGTAAGACCATGCGAGCACGAAGAAGCCCGCGATCACAAGCGGAATACTGAGGATCTGTCCCATGTTGAGCGTCATTCCGTCCTCAAATGATACCTGATTTTCTTTGAGGAACTCGTAGACAAATCGCAATCCAAAACACACGACGAGGAAAATTCCGAACAACCGGCCCGTGGGGAGATTGGCCCCGTGCTTTTTCCATATCAGAAACAGCACGACAAACAGCAGTGCACACGAAATTGATTCATATAACTGCGCCGGATGCCGGGCGATACCCAACGTGCTGATACGGGCGGCGAATGTGCCGTCGCGTTGCGTGGTCAATTCGTATTCGAGCGGGCGCGGTCCTTGATCAAAATGCTCCGAGAGTCGGTTTGAAAGCAGTTTTTTTACGGTAGACTCGATCATAAAACGAGCTTCCGCCTCCTCGACACCGTTCCGAAAGAATATGTACGTTGTAATCGGGACCCGACCTACAGCATCAACCGGTGAGGGACCATCGTCTTTTCGGAAGGCGACTTCATCAATTATGCCTCCCGGATCGTACCGGACATCGCTCAGTGCCTCGGGGAGAGCGTGCGCGAAAACAACGCCCACTGGCGAATCAGTGGGTACCCCTATGATCTCCGAGTTAAAGAAATTGCCCAGTCGTATCAGTGCTCCGGTGAGTGCCACCAGGATGACAATTCGGTCGACTACCTGAAAATAATTCTGCCCGGGCTTCTTTTTTCTGCTGAATAGCCAGATGGCGGTGAGTATCCCAATTGCGCCTCCGTGGCTGGCTAAGCCTTGCAGGCCTGTGAAGCGAAAGGGATTGGTTTCGAACGGAAGAAAAACGTTTAACGGGTCTTCCCAGATGATCTCGGGCTGGTAAAAGATGACGTGGCCCAGGCGTGCCCCGATAATGGTCGCTAATACCATGTAAATAGTCAGCGTGTCAACGTCGGCTTCCGGTTTGCCCTCCTTGCGGTAGATGTAGTAAAGGATTTGCTGGCTGATAAGAAACCCTAATGCAAACAACAATCCGTACCAACGCAGCTCGAATGACCCGAGAGAAACGATTTCCGGGTTGCCATTCCAAAGTATGAAGTTCAATGAAGACATAAGGACAAATATATCGCTTTTTTTGGTCCAGCGCGGGCGGCCCGCGGCGCGTTGCAGAAGTAGATTACAGGTTTTCTAGTTCCTCGGCGAAGCCTGAGGAAAGGATCGGGAAACGGCACCAGCTGCGAGGATCGACGTTGAAATCATCCAAATGAAACGCCGGAGCGAGTCGTTCGCGCTTCCATTGATTCTGAGCCCAGAGCCGGAAAAATTTTCGGATGTATCGTTTTAGGATCTCGTCATCGTGGTCGGCAACCATGGCATTGAACACCTGACGGGGAGACATGTGTTCATAAATCGCATGGCGTTCAATGCGGAGCAAGATGCTATAGGGCATCAGGTCATCCTCATCCGTTTGGTGTTTGTCCGGCGGACGGAGTTCGGCCGTTGGCTGAAGGTTTATAACCGCCCGAAGTCCGGTATGCCCAAGATCTTTTTCGGCCCACCTCAACCACTGCAGGATAAAGACTTTGCTCAAGCCGGCGATAGGGGCGAGGCTTCCACTGGTATCACCGTCCATCGTGGCATATCCGACGTCGCCTTCGCTGCGGTTTGATGTAGTCAGTAGTACCGCGTTCCGAATATTGGCCAGCATCCAGATGATCGGGGAGCGCGACCTTGCCTGAATATTCTGGAGGGCGATGTCGTCCGTTTCCCAGGACAGCTCTCGCGACAGCGCGGTTTCAATTTTTGTCGTATAGGCGTGGACTGCTTCGTCGATGGTCCATTCATGATATTCTGCGCCGATGCTGGAGGCGAGCTGCCGCGCCGCCTCCTGAGTCTGTGCAGAGGAGTTACGCGTCCCTTGATAGGCGCAGGCCAGCAACCTTGCGACGGCTTGTTTCCAATCGCCATTAATAGTTGTTTCCGCGAGGCCTGCAACCTCGCAGAAGCGCGTCCACCCCATCGCCGCCGACGCGCGCTTTACCATTTCTGCGACTAATACTGCGCATATGCCCGAGTCTGCACCACCGCTAAGCGAAACGACGAACCCGCGTGCGCGACTCTTTCGCATGTAATCGAATAGCGCGAGCGAAACTGCCTGTGTCAGCTCATCATTACCTTTCAGGTCGTCGTCGAACGACGCAGGGGCGGTATTGGAGGGCACCGCGAAGTCGATCTCGACGGGCATCACGTGAAAGTCGCCGAACATCAGGCGGCGGCCAACTGCGAGGAGTTTACCTGCCTGTCCGGCGACAATGTCGCCATCGTAAATCATTCTGCCCGCTTCATTGCCAAGGAGGTTAACAAAGAGATAGGCGCAATCAAAGGCCTGGGATCCGTCAATCACTACTTCCTGTTGGCGGAGTGTACTTTTTCCCATTGCAAAATGGCTGGCGCTTGGGTTGAGTATCAGGTCGATTCCGCGTCGGGAGAGATTGTAGCCAGGTCGCTTGTCTTTTCGCCACGCGTCTTCGCAGATTTCAAAACCGAAACGAATACCATCGCGTTCGAAAATAATGTCGCCTACCGGGAAAGTTTCGCCTCGTTTCGCATGTTCCACGACACGACCGGGTGTCCATTCGGTGAACCAGCGCGGTTCGTAGTGCACACCATCGCGTGCGAGATTTTGTTTGGCGGTGAGTCCAAGTATAGTGCGGTCGCTCAGAACCGCGACGGCGTTATAGGTATTGCCATCCATTTGGAACGGCAAACCTACTGCTACGGTAATATCGACACATTGTTCTTTGATAATGAGCAGCTGATCCCACGCTTTCTCGCAAACCCAGTCACTGAGGAAAAGATCTTCACAGCCATAGCCGGTGATACAAAGTTCGGGGAAGCAAAGCAGCCGCACACTCTGTTTTTTTGCGACGGCGATTGCGTCCAGAATATGCGCAGTGTTGTTCTTCCAGTCGATTGGTGTCTGATTGACGGTAGCGCCAGCTATTTTCACAGTGTATCGGTTTAGTCCATGCCAACATGGACGCGGGCTAGAAGATTTTCAACATCTCCAGCGTCTTATACGCGGCATCCTGTTCGGCCTTCTTCTTGCTGTTGCCGTACCCAGTGCCTTGCGGCTCGTTGTCGACCAGCACCTGCGCGGTAAACTCTTTGTGGTTCCGCGCCTTTTTGACGTTCACTATCTCAAAACGCACTTCGCGGCCTTCGCGTTGCGCCCATTCGATGATCTTGCTCTTGAAGTTTGAGTTGGAGTTGACAAGCTCTTCCAGGTCGTAGTTCGGAGCGATCATTTTGTCGATCACAAATTTGCGCGTCCGCAGGAAACCTTTATCAAGGTAGATCGCTCCGACAATCGCTTCGAGGGTGTTGCCGAGGATAACCTGCTGAAGGTGGGCGTTCTTACTGTCGAACTGAACGATGTTCGCGACGCCGATCTTGCGGGCGAGATGATTGAGTGCTTCCCGGTTGACGATCCGGGATCTTATTTCCGTAAGGAAGCCTTCAGGCTTGAAGGGGAATTTCTTGAACAGGTAGTCAGCAACCGCCGCGCCGAGTATAGCGTCACCAAGGTACTCCAGTCTCTCGTTTGACTCCTTGAGTCCGTGCTTGTTCTCCTGCGCAATCGAGCTGTGCACAGTTGCCAGCCTGTACAACTCGAGATTGGAAGGTGTCAGTCCTGCGATATTCTGGATAGCCCTGATCAGCTTTTGATCATTCGTTCCCTTTGCTTTCGGGATTTTAAGGATTTTCCAAACCAAGCGAAATCAATTTGCAGTTCAATCGTCAACTGGTCGCTAATTTAGCAATAATAGCAAATAGCTATTCGCAATCGCAGCAAATGTTATCGGGCGATTGGGCCGCCGTCCGAAAGAGCGTCAGATCTTCTTGAGTAGAATTGAGAAATTGTGACCGCCGAAGCCGAAGGTGTTGCTTAACGCGATGTTGACTTCTCGCTGCTGGGCCTCGTTGAAGGTCATATTGAGTTTCGGATCAAGCTCGGGGTCGCCCTCGAAATGATTAATGGTAGGAGGTACGACCGATTGATTGATTGCCAGCAGGCAGGCGATTGTTTCAATAGCACCAGCAGCCCCAAGCAGGTGGCCAGTCATCGACTTCGTGGAACTGATATTCATCTTGAAGGCATGGTCGCCGAACACTTTCTGGATCGCCTTGATCTCTCCGATGTCTCCCAATGGGGTTGATGTGCCGTGTGTGTTGACATAGCCAACTTCCTCGGGTTTGATTCCAGCATCTTCCAGCGCGTTGTACATGACCTGAATGATACCAGAACCGTCGGGATGCGGTGCAGTGATGTGATAGGCATCGGATGACATACCGCCGCCGATAATTTCGCCGTATATCTTTGCGCCGCGTTTTTTTGCATGCTCGTATTCCTCGAGTATCAGCGCTCCGGCACCCTCGCCGAGTACGAAGCCATCGCGGTCCTTATCGTAAGGACGCGACGCAGTCTGAGGAGAATCATTGCGTTCCGAAAGTGCCCGTAGTGCGTTAAATCCGCCCACACCAGCTTCACAAACAGCAGCTTCAGAACCACCGGAAACGATAATATCCGCTTTGCCCAAGCGAAGGAATGTAAAAGCATCGTACAGGGCGTTTGTCGAAGATGCGCATGCAGACACAGTCACGTAATTTGGTCCGCGGAATCCGTACTTGATCGAGATGTGACCGGCGCTCAGGTCGGGGATCATCTTCGGAATGAAGAAAGGATTGAAACGAGGTGTGCCGTCTCCTTTCGCATAGGCCTTTACTTCTTCCTGAAATGTGAGGAGTCCACCGATACCTGACCCCCAGATCACTCCGATGCGGTTGGGGTTCAGCTCGGTGAGGGGAAGCTGCGAATCTTTTACTGCTTCGTCGACTGCAACCATGGCATACTGCGCAAAAGGATCCATCTTGCGAGCCTCCTTGCGGTCCATGAAATTGCCAACGTCGAAGTTCTTAATTTCGCAGGCGAACTTTGTCTTAAATTGTGTGGAATCAAAGCGTGTAATCGGCGCAGCACCGCTCACTCCGTTCTTGAGGGCCTCCCAGTATTCCTGCAGGGTGTTCCCGATCGGGGTGAGTGCACCAAGTCCCGTAACGACTACTCGCTTTAAAGTCATGTTCTAAGGTGTGTGAATGTAGAAAGGCAGTTGTCAAATTACTTCTTCACGTTTTGCTCCAGGTAAGAGATAGCCTGGCCAACAGTTGAAATGTTTTCAGCCTGATCATCCGGAATCGAGATGTTGAATTCCTTTTCGAACTCCATGATAAGCTCCACAGTATCGAGAGAGTCGGCTCCTAGGTCGTTGGTAAAGCTGGCTTCTGGCGTAACCTCAGATTCCTCAACACCTAGTTTTTCGATGATGATCTGTTTTACTTTTTGTGCGATTTCAGACATGTTTTTTCAGTTTAGTGATTCAAAAATCTCTGCAAAGAAAGAGATTTACAGCAATATTGTCAAACTTTTTTGAAGAGGCGCAAATGACCCGGAAACCCCCGTTTTGGATGTGCAAATGAAGAAAAGCAAACTTGTCATAGAGTATGAATTCGACTTCGGGCTGTGGGGCGTCACAACGGCTGTCCGAGGATATAAGCTCGCGTGGGAAATCAATCAGCACCTGGGTACTCACCTGGTTCGACAGCCGGATCTCGTGGTGGGATTCAGAAATAACGTTGAAAAAAGCTTTCATTTCTACGCCTATCAAACTGCCGTCAATCGATTGAAACTGTTCAAAAACAGACCATCGGACCAGGATTCCGGAAAGTATTTCCTCGTACCTGAGTTTCCTCACTACGATTTTATAATTTTGGCGGCCATGGAGGAGCCGAATAACAACGATTTAGCTGACCAGATTCGCGCAATACCCGCTGTTGAACTGGTTGCCTCTATCCCTATGGAGGGTCTGAAGTCCAAATCCAACTTTATCTTTTGACCGTTTATGGCCTTTTTCCTTTTCCATAGCTTCAACAAATATTGATATACCCGAACCCTATGTTTGAAAAATCTACGTTCAACAAGACAAAAATCGTGGCCACTGTCGGGCCGGCGTCTAATTCAAAAGATATGCTCAGGGCGCTGATCCACGAAGGTGTGGACGTGTTTCGGTTGAACTTCTCACACGGAACGCACGAGGATCACCTCAAGGTGGTCAACTACGTACGGGAGCTTAACGCAGAACTAGGATCCACCGTTTGCCTGCTCCAGGATCTGCAGGGGCCCAAAATACGCGTACAAGAAGTGCAGCCTGATACCGTCCTGGAACCCGGCCAGGAGTTTGTCATCACAACGAAGCAACTGCTTGGCAACAAGGATACCGTCAGCACGTCCTACATATCCCTCCCGCGAGACGTTAAATACGGCGATACAATCCTTATTGACGACGGGAAGATCGAACTGAAGGTAAAGGAGGTTCGCGAGGCAGAAATCCTGACCGAAGTGATCTATGGAGGGCCGCTGAAATCCCGGAAAGGTATCAACCTGCCCTACACGAAAGTGTCGGCGCCATCGCTCACCGAAAAAGATCTCAAGGATCTCGAGTTCGGTCTTGAACAGCAGGTCGACTGGATCGCGCTGTCATTTGTCCGCAAAGCATCCGATATCATGGCCCTTCGCGATATCCTGGAATCGCGAAAATCAAACTCGCGGATTGTCGCTAAAATCGAAAAACCGGAAGCCTTGAACAATATCGACGACATCATCGAGGCAACCGATGCCGTGATGGTAGCGAGAGGTGATCTCGGCGTCGAGATATGGCTCGAAGAGGTTCCGATGGTTCAGAAGATGCTGGTGGAAAAATGCAACAAAGCCGGTAAGCCGGTGATCGTCGCTACCCAGATGATGGAGAGCATGATCGATAACCCCAGGCCTACTCGTGCTGAAACCAATGACGTCGCAAATGCGGTTATGGATGGCGCGGACGCGCTGATGCTATCAGCAGAAACAGCTTCGGGCAAGTATCCGATCGAAGTGATCCGGTCCATGGTGCGGACCATCACCTCCGTCGAAAAGAATCCAGGTATCTTTTTCAAATTCCGGGATGTCAACGCCGACACTGCCGCTTTCATGAGTGATAGCCTCGTGCTGGCAGCGTGTAAACTCGCGAAAGACGTCGGGGCGAAAGCCATCGTGGGCATGACTTCCTCCGGCTACACCGCCTTCAAGTCTTCTTCGCACAGACCAAATGCGAATATTTTCGTGTTTACCGGAAACCGCAACATCATCAACAAGATGAATCTTGTCTGGGGAACACGGGCTTATCACTATGATAAGACAAATTCAACTGATGAGACAATGTCTGATGTTGAACAAATCCTCAAACGCGAAGGTCATGTCAAGTCGGGTGATATCTTTATCTTCCTTGCGAGTATGCCGATTCAGGATAAGGCGCGTACCAACACGCTGAAAATTAGCGTGGTCAAGTAATACTATCGCGCCCGCATTGGGACAACCATTTTGATCTCCTCCCGTTCGACAACAACTGCCCCGGGTGGATCTCCCTTGCGCTTTCTTACGAATTTTTTTGGCGTGACGATAACCGGACATAGAGACTCGTTTCGCCGCTTCGAATGAAAGGCTGCCAGTGATGCCGCGTACTCGATCACGTCCGCAGGAAAGGTTTTTCCCGCCTGGTGCTTGATGATCACATGCGATCCACTGACGTCTTTGGCGTGAAGCCACAGGTCGTCCTTGTAGCTGTGTTTCAACGTCAAGACATCATTTGCCTGCGCATTTTTGCCAACCAGAATACGGTAGTTGCGAAATATATGCTCGTGGTAGGGCAGGGGTTCAAGGTCTTTCTGAACAGCTGCGGGACCGCGCATCGCGCGCACCGACTTGAGATCGACTAACGTCTCTGCTTCGGCAACGCGTGCGCGCAAAGCTTCGAGTTCCTCCTCCTTCTGCGCAACCGACTGCTCTAACCGTTCGATTTCAATATGCCGGTTCTTGGCTTTGCGATAGTACGTCTCCGCGACCTTCTGTGGTGTCAAATCCTTGCGCAACGGTATTTCTATTGGCTTGTTGTCGTCATAGAAATTTTCAAGCACCACCCGTTCGGCATGCGCATCAATCAAGTGCAAATTCGCCATGAGGACGTCTGCCCATACCTTGTAGGAATCGTCGCGCTTCAGATCTTCCACTCGCGCTAAATTTTTTTTGCAATAATTTTCGCCGGCGGTGATTTCACGCGTTAGCCACGTGAGCAGCTGGGCTTTTTCCCGTACCAAGGCATGCTGCTGAGTAAAATAGCGATAGAACTCCGTTGCTGCTTCCAACGGATCATTAGCGATCTCCCTGAGACCGTCTGCGGGAAGCAAGCTGAGATGTGGTTTGTCGCCAATTTCTGCGATGAAATAGCTGGGATCCTCAAGGGTCTGTCGCACGTGCTGGATCTCCTTCCACTTCTGTTCTACATCCAACGATGAAAAACTCCGATCCTCCAGATATTGCCACACCACTTTGCCAAAGGTAAAATACACGGATCGCAGATCATCAATGTGGTGCAGGAAGTACTCGCGGCTCCAGTCGATAGCCCGGTCGAGATCGTCTGGCTTCAAACGCTCGTCCGCGACAAGGTTCTTGCGGAAGATATCCACCACACGATCATTCTGTAAAAGGATAATGTTGGACCGGTTTCCGTGCATCTTGAACAACAGCATTTGCCCATCCGACAAACCAATTGCAAAACTGCGCTCGTTCTCAAACTGCCGCAGATATGACACACGTGCGCCGATCACTGCAGGCATGAGGTCCACGCTGTTCTTCCGGGCTCGTTCAAAACGATCCGGGAAGGACAGGCAGCTGAATGCGGGAGAAATGGTTGCGCGAATCCAGAATGACTCCGGTCCCACTTCGCAACGCACAATCAGTTCATCTTTGCTCTGGCTGAAGCATTCCGAAACCACGGCTCTTCCTGTTAGCGTGGCGTGGAGCTTTCGGGTGAGTTGGCGCAGGAAGTAGAAGTTGTTGTGCACAAAATAACGCGTTGCGAGCCGTCAGCACACGACCTGAAGGCCGTCGAATGCGAGTGTTACATTGTCTGGAAGTTCCTCATCCACATCCGCGTGTAGTCCGAGCTTGTGACTGATGTGAGTGAAGTAGGTATGCTGCGGATCGATAGTTTTTACCATCTCCAGTGCTTCGGCGAGATTGAGATGTGAAATGTGCTGTTCACGCTGCAAGGCATTGAGAACAAGGACCTCCGTGCCTTTCAGCTTGTCGATCGTTTCCGGTGGAATAAACTTGGCATCGGTGATATAGCTGAAGTTCTGAATGCGAAAGCCCAACACCGGCATATGAAGATGCAAGACCGGCAGCGGGGTGAACGTCACACCATTCACGTCAAACGCCTCACCGTTTATTTCACTGAGGCTAAGGCGTGGGATACCCGGATAGTACTTTGGAGCAAACGCATAGGCGTATTCAATTTTCAACTGATCCAGGACCGCCTGGGTCCCGTAGACAGGCATTTCACGCTGATGCAGGAAGTTGAACGCGCGAACATCGTCCAGGCCGGCGGTGTGGTCGCGGTGGGCATGTGTAAAAATAACGGCGTCGAGTTGCGTGACTTGTTCGCGCAACATTTGTTGTCGGAAATCCGGACCAGTATCAATGACAAATGTTTGCCCTTCGACCTCGACCAGAATGGATGTCCGCAACCGCTTGTCTCGAAAGTCGAGGGATCGGCATACTTCGCAACTGCAGCCAATCACTGGCACACCCTGCGAAGTTCCGGTGCCCAGGAATGTTATTTTCAAGCTGCTGCCGATTGTTGGGATATTTCCTCGTAAAGCTTTTGGCTTTTCTCGGTGAAGCGTGATGTGTCAAGCGCGACTGTGCGGAGAATGTCGTACAATGCGTTGATCTTGCCTTCCGTCGGATAAAACTTGTTCACGATGATGATCTTCTGATCCTTTAACACGCAGAACCCGGACTTGAAATTACCCTTTTCATAGCGCAGCGTATAGTCTGATTCAGCGATGAGGTCTTCGAGTTTTGTGAGGAAGTGATTTGTGTACTTGATCATAGCCAGTATCGGTCTTCCTGGCAAAGATACACGATTATTTGCAATTATCTCCCTTTCACGGGCTGCAAACGGAGTCCAATAACTGTTATAAATTGCAGGTTGCATGACAAGAGGTAAACTGGTTGTTGTCGCAGGCCCGACGGCCGTCGGAAAGACGGCTGTTGCAGTACGCCTGGCTACGGAGTTCAAGACGGAAATTCTTTCCGCAGACTCGCGGCAATTTTACCG
>JBIQJZ010000062.1:0-6858 GCA_044507115.1 Flammeovirgaceae bacterium
CCCGTGAAAACCATCACAGGTTTGTCGCTGGCCGGATGATCTCTCAACAGAAAGCTGACACTCTCAGGAGTATGTCCAGGGGTGTGTATCACCTCAAGTGAAAGATTTCCCACTTTGATCACATCCCCATCTCGCAGACCTTCGTGCGGAAATTCATATTGCCAGTCGTTGCCTCCTTCGTCGGAGAGATACATTGTCGCGCCGGTCACTGCAGCCAATTCCCTCGAACCACAGAGAAAGTCTGCATGAATGTGCGTCTCCGTGATATGTGTAATGGTGAGATTGTTCTGCCTGGCGAGATCCAAATAGACGTCGATGTCGCGTCTGGCGTCGATGACAATAGCCTCGCCTGTGGCCTGACAGCCGATCAAGTAGCTGCCCTGCGCCAAACTCTTGTCGTAAATGTGTTGAAAGAACATACCTATCTTTTTATCGTGTATAACTGCAAATTACGCACATCTTTATTATTCCCACTGCTACTTTCGTTACACAAGGGAAATCCTGTTTCTCCCAAGTTGAACCACACCGCTTTCCTCCAATTGCTTTAATAGCCGCGAACCACCCGCGCGGTCGCGAGCTCATTAGCTAGCTGCTCGTGTGTGATGCTGATTGTATTGTTGCCCGTAAGGTCCCGCTTTTTGTGGAGCAATGCCAGCAGCCTCTCATCCACTTTTTTGAAGGCGATCGCGTTAACGACGCCCAGCAGTTCTTCAAAGCGCTTGTGATACAGGCGAAAGATATAGTCGAGCCACTGCGGATAGTCCCTGATCAGTAGAGAAACCTTTTCGATAGGCAAGAAGAGTATTTCCGCATCCTCCTCAACCTCCGCTCTTACTTTGCTCGTTTCATTATGCAGCCCTCCCAAGAATGACATAATACAACTCTCGCCCGCTGTAATGTAGTATAACAGAATCTCCCGGTCATCATCTTCTGTACGGATAACCTTCAGACGTCCACGAATCACAATCGGAATAGAATGGATGGAGGCGTTCTCATTCAGGACGACGCTTCCAGCAGGGAAGTCTTTGCGAATGCTGTGTTTCTGAAGCTGCTCCACCAATTCCGGCGAGGACCTAAACTCTGCAATTTGTTCAAGATGCTCCATTCCAGGATTTTTCGCTGCGCTATCTAAAAATAACAATAGTCAAGAGATAAAGGTTTGGTGAGTCGCCGAAACTGGCGTCCTGCGTATTACCGGCCCAAAACAATTCCCTACTGGCGCTCCCGGATGGTACAAGAATAGTACTTTTGTATGGTCAGCCATGAGCAAAGAGAAACATACACCATCAAAGGTACTCTACATCTGTACGAGTGAGAAGTGTAAAAAGCGCGGAAGCAAGGAGATCAGTAAGGAGCTTCGGCGCTATGTGGAAGATCACGACCTGCGGGATGTGGGTGTCATCAGGACACACTGCACCGATAATTGCAAGCATGGTCCGGTGGTCTGCCTCCACCCGGGGAGTGAATGGCATTTCCACGTTGACGAACAAAAGGCGTTGTCGCTGTTAAAGGAACTCGCCGCGGGAAAGAATCAACAATAGACGAAAAAAAAGAGTAGCTGAATGCTACTCCTGTTTGAATTTGATGTCAGGAATCTTCTTGTCGATCATATACAATCCAACCCCCTCTTCTCCGATCACATCGAATAACTCGAGTGCGCGGCGGAAGATATATTCTTCCTCTATCTGTTCCGTGAGGAACCATTGTAGAAAATTCGCGGTCGTATAATCTTTTGCCTTGTAGCACTGATCGACAATCCTGTTGATTGATTGCGTGTTGGCAATCTCCTGTTCGAGACCTTGCTCGAATACTGATCTCAGCGAGTTGAAGTTCTGTGGAATGTCGGTTACTTCGGGAGAAATGGCCTTCCCTCCGACATCGTTAACATACTTGAAGAACTTGAGCATGTGTTCGCGCTCTTCGCTGGACTGATCGTAGAAAAAATCACAGCTGTGAGTAAAACCATGTTGGTCGCACCACGATGCCATCGCCAGATACATCGATGATGCTTTCGCCTCTTGTCGAATCTGGTCATTGAGAAGTTTCTCGATTTCTTCACTCAGGGATGTTCGTTGCCTTACTAGGTCCTTCATATTTTTTCTGCTTATGACGTACACAAAAATAACGCAAATCAGACGAAATGGTTCGTAGTCCGCCTATTACAGCGTTATTCAGAATGAGTCTTATTCAGATTGCAGAAAAAGAATATGCCGTCATGCCAAGACGGCGCGGTAGAGCCGTTCGTGGATGATGCTGTTCAGCTGGAGCATCACTCGGGCACCTTCAAGCAGGTCGCGAAATTCGATAAGTTCCGGAAGCGTCAGTACATAGCAGCGTTCGCTTCCGCAAGGCGAAATAATCTCAATATCCGACGAATTGGAAGGATCCAGCGCCATCGTTTCCAAGTCGATCCGGTCGACGAGTCGCTTCAGCGCAATAAAACAGGGAAACTTGAATTCCGTGACAGAACCCGCGAAATCAATGAAAAAAGTGCGTTTGGCGTCGCATTGGTAGACGCAACCGCCTCGTGTGCTATAGATCTCTTTCAACTGGGATATTCCTTCCATCAATGAGTATACGGGACAAATTTAGGCGGTATTTAGAACCGTTTCAAATAAAATTCCAATTATTTTGAAGGATTCTAAACTACGCGGCGGACGCCTCAAGTCACCCTCCCCCGTGCAACTGGAAAGTCCTTGAAATATTAAATCCAAAATGGACGTCGCCGTCAAAAAAGTCACCGGTGGTCTCGGTAATAAACCCCTTCTCGATCATCGCCCGTGAATTGGTGAAATGCAGCTGGAATACGTGCCCACCTGTTTCGATGTCGAAGCCGAGGGCGACCGAATTCTTGAGAGGGCTGTTCGCGGCCGTATTGAACTGGTAATAATACTCTGCGTTGAACGACACGCGTTTGGTCAGTTTGACCCGGCCACCCGCCCCCAGAGCGAAAATGTCATTCGGGTCCTGTTGTTCCAGAACGGTATTTCGGTGCACCAGCGTTGGGGAAACCTGAAAGGAAAGGGCGGGACTGAACTTTCTTGCCAGGATTAGTTGACCTGTGTACGTGAGCCGCGCATTGAAGTCAGGTTCTCCCGCCGGATCACCCGTCTTTTGGGTCTTAATGGCGGCGCTCGTAAAGGCTGCCACGGACACCGGCATCACCCCGTGTTCCTGCCGAAGGAATACGTACTTAAGGAAGCCATCAAACGTTTTTTCGAACGAGCTTCGGCCGATGCCGACGTTGAACCAATCGCCGAGTCCGTAGTCTGCTCCGAGGCGTACGCTGGAGTCGTCCAATCCAAAGAACTCATACGCGCCCGAATTGAGCCGTCCGAACCGGTGACTGATCAGCACATCGAGCACACCACGCCGGCGGGTTTCAATGGAATGGCCATTGATGAGTCGTGTGCCTTTGAATGTCTGCAAGACGTACCCCGCACGGTCTTCGGTCGCGTTTTCGACAACATCGAGAAGGTCGGCCTGCGCGACAACGGATGAAAACGAGGCAATGAGGAAGACGAACGTAACTGTAAACTTCATGCTGTTAAATTTGCGATTCAAAACGACCGGGATCAACTCAGCCTACATTGGCTGATAGTTAAACGACACAGACACCCTCACTACCTTCGCGATGTTGTCGACGACAAGGCGCGGTACCTCTATCTCAAAATCGGCAACAGTAAGTGTGAACTCCGTCTTTGCCTCAATTCGCCCCCCTGTCACAACGCTCTCGGCAGTAACCTGTAACGGTCTTGTGACACCGTGTAAAGTGATCTCGCCGTCGATCTTGAAGGTGTATCGTCCGTCCTTTGTCACATCTATTTCAGCGATGTTAGTAACCTTGCCCTTGAATGTTGCCTTTGGGTACTTATGCGACTCAACATAATTCTCATTGAAGTGTTCCTGCATCAGCGATTTGCGGAAGCGAAACGACCTCATCAGCATAGAGGCAGCGATTTCACCTGACTGGACGTCAAGCACTCCGACAACCTGACCGCTACTGGCCTCGATGTCCTCCAGCGGAGCTGATGAAAAGAATGTAGCCCTACCGGCGCGATCCATGTACCGCTGGGCGTCGACAGCAATCCACCCAAAGAGCAGCGGAATTAAGAGGACCAACACCTGGCTTGATTTGGAGTTAATCATGTTCTATGACAATTGCTTTGTCAATCACGACATCGAGCAACATCCCGTTGCAAATTCCCTTTATCACGACCGGTGCGCCAGGCGGAAGCAATTGTGCATGTTCCCATTGGTCGGCATCGAGGTAACAACTAACGCCATTGAGGGCTGATCCCGGCTCCAGCATCAGGATGAGCGTACTGTCACCGGGAATCACTTCCCGAACGTTTCCATGCACCTCCACCACCTCCCCCGCGTACTGATTTGTGGCCAGTGCCTCATCCGTTGCAAATGCTTCCGCGAGTTCCGGCGCCGACAAACGGAAAGCAGCTTCCTCCCTGGCGACAGACCTATGGGGCTTATTGTAGGCTACAATACCGAAGACCACGGCAATCAGCACGAACGAACATACAATCAGGATGAGCGTTTGTCTCTTCATCGGTCAACGCTAGTTATTAAGAGCGCCGTCGTCTACCCAACATGCGATTTGATTAATCTGGTTTTGGGTCAGGCTACCTTCCTGAGGCATGGTGCCATCGCCAGTCAGTGCCTTGATTTGTCCGGCGTTATCCTGGATATTCTTGAACACTCGAAAATCGGGGTGCTGCGAACCGTTGTGACAACTGCTTATCGCGCAGTTTCCTTCAACGATCGGTTTGATCGTGGCGGCAAAACTGACCCCTGAGCGAATCCGTACGTTCTGATTCACTTCACATCCGCTCGCATCGGTCACTGTGAGCCGGTGGGTACCGGCAGCCAAACCCTCAAACTCGTGGCTCGACGTGAAAGTGCCGGATCCCAATCGATACTGGTAAGGCTCAGTCCCGTCAAACGCAGTGACTGTCAGCGTCCCATCAGCGCCGCCGCATCCGCCGGCATCTGTCGTGGCAAGTGTAATGTTAAGTCCATTGGTATTCCGGATCGTCACATCCAAAGATGCAGAACAATTGTTGTCATCAACAGCCGAAATTGTATACGTTCCGGCGCCGAGATTATTGAATATCGCGCCCGCCTGTGCTGACCCGCCATCGAGGGTGAAGTCATAGCTTCCCGTTCCTCCCGACGCCTTCACCTCAATCATTCCATCCGAAAGCTCGCAGTTTGAATCCGCCGACGATACAAGCTGTAGTACGACGGGATCCTTGCTGCAATCGACCGGGGCCGGGTCCTTGTCACTGCCGCAACTCTGCCAAACAAAAATGCCCAACGCAATAAAACCAGTATATAATCTCTTTGTCATAAAGTATCTGAATTCAAGTTTAAAAATACCGTGGGACAACCCCACGGTACTGAACGAAAACTATTGCACATTGCCGCCGATATCGCCTTGTGCTATTATAGTGCTTAGTTCTGTGGCACTAAGATGTACGTTGATATGCCCGTCAAAATCCACGAGCTCGTCATAGCTTACTTCGGCCCCGTCGCGATTCTGCGTGACATTGGTCAGGCTCATGCCGGTCGCCCCGACAACGTTCTTTAGGTCAATGGCGATTGGTCCTCCCGTTGTCACATTTCCTGTATGGATATGAGCCGGGTGGCTATCACCTGCAGTTGTACCATCAAGCTGAAGGGTGACCTGTGTTTTTCCGTTCTTCCGCTTCTCAAACGTGGCCATACCCGAAACACCCGAAGCACCAACCGCATTCAGTGTGTAGTGCTGATGCTCTCCCGTCAATTCGTTCTGACCGATATCCACCTGTGCAACGAACGTAGCGCCCTTGTGCACATTGATATATCCATTAAAATTCAGAAGTTCCTCGTAGGTCACGGGGTTCCCGTTGTTGAGTGTATCGACGCTGGTCTTTGTAATACTATTGGAACTATTGATTGACTTCAGGTTAATCACAATTGGACCGGTATCTGCAACAGTATTTGAGTGAAAATGTGATGCGTGGGTCAGACCGGGCTCCTGACCTTCAAGCATGATCGTCACGAGTGTGGTTCCTTTTTTTCGTTTCTCAAAAATAGCTTTGCCCTGGACCGCGGGGTTCTCAACCGGTGTCATTTCATATTCTTTTCGCTCGCCCGTAAGTTCGTTGGCGCCAATATCGCCTTGTGCCAGTAATGTGGGGAGATTGTTCGCATCCAGATGGACATTCACATGCCCGTTAAAATCCAGGAGCTGCTCATATGTTATAGCAGTACCATCGTTCAGTGCGCTGATCACCGTCTCACTTTTTCCATCTGTTCCGTCCACGTCTTCCAGGTCAAGAACGATACTGCCACCGGCTGCCGCCGAATTGACGTGAATATGAGCAGGGTGTGTGCCACTCGATGTGCCATTGAGTTGGATGGTAATTAGGATCTGGTCATCATCACGTTCAGCGAACGTCACGGTACCGTTAATCGCAGGGTCGGAAACGGAAGATAGGGTGTACTGTTTGTTCTCACCCGTCAGTTGTGGTCCCGGGTTATCGTCATCATCACAAGACGCGGTCACGAATACTATCGCGGAAGAAACTAATCCGCAAATCAGAAATCTGTCGAGAAGTGTTTTCATGGTGATTGGGTTATTTCGTTGACAAAAGGGTGCCGGGCACCGCTACTACACGCGGTGTCATTTTTAAACAGTTGAGTCAGGGGTCAGAATTCCGCCCGGAGGGCGTCGCTAATTTGGCGGTCGGCTTCGTGCTGCTATCGGAGCGTTCTTTCGTTGAACTAACGTATAACGGAGAGTAAACGCCGCTCCGGAACTGAATAGCTTAAGATTTGACCAGCCGATTTTCTCGACGG
>JBIQJZ010000062.1:6868-16826 GCA_044507115.1 Flammeovirgaceae bacterium
CGATCCCCAGCATTAGTCGTGGTGCTATCTGACGTTCGTAACCGACGGACAAGTTCAGCATGTTGAAGAGGAAACGCGAACTTCCGCGCGAATCCCAACCATCGCGTGATCCGGGATTCGGATCGGCAAAGTGGTAGCGATACGATTCCGACTGCATCAGATAGCTAGACGCTCCCACCGCGACATTCACGCGGCTAGTGGGCGTCTCGATCGCCGCATACTGGATCATAAGAGGAAACTCCAGAATGCTGCAAGAACCATCAATCGTTTCCGGAATAACTCCGTTTGTATAGTATTTCCAATACCCTTTCGGTGGGCTATACTCTTCTCCAGCGGCCGAATAAACCTTGTAGTTTCGAATTGCTCCAGCCGAGAAACTCCACCTCGAGGTCAGGTGGTAATGCAGGACTGCCCCGAACGCATTTCCGGGAGTAGACGACAATCCCATTGACACACCGCTGAAGTCGGGGGCATAAGAAAGCAGAAGGCTTAACCTCGGCGCAGCCACATGTTTCTCCCTTTCGGAAGCATGCTCCTCATGAACCATAGTCCGCGCCTCACGTGTCTCTTCTTCCTCCGCACCAGGAAGTTCAACGACGGCCTTCTGCTTATTCCTTTCAGGATCGTCAGGCAATATGCGGGATAATTCCTGTGACAAACTGCTCTCATCGCCCTGCGATACTCCGTCTACTACACCGGATACCACAGGGTCATCCCCTCGTGGGGAAGAGGTGGGGGGCTGTTGAACGACGTCCAAAACGTCAAGGGGTCTGCTGTCGCTTTCAAAGTTTTTGGGAGTCTTCTCTGTCCCGGAGCTGCCTTCAGTAGCCGGTTGAACTGTCATTTCCTGTGGTAGTGGAGTCAGCGCATGTTCGACGGACGGTGCTACTGCGGAATTCGATTCCACTATCTCCGATATAGAAGTTATATCTGAGGGGCCAGCGAGTTCATACGTCAACCACACCGCACCGGAAACCAGCAATCCGACGACTAATGTTAAAGTCCATCGCCCGGCAGCCTTCTTTCCTGCTAGCGCTCGCGTCGCGTCAACGGCATCCAACCGGCGTTCCATCTCCACCCAGTCTGCTTCGTTAAAAGAGACGTCGGCTTTCGCGGCCGCTTTTCGGAAGAAATGTTCCAGTCTATCGTTATCGAGTTCCGGCATAGTCGGCTTCAAAGTAGTCGTTCAGTATTATCTTCAGTTGCTCCTTTGCTTTGAACAAATTTGATTTTGACGTTCCAACCGCGATGTGCAGCAGGCTGGCAATCTCCTCGTGTGCATAGCCCTCGATCACATACAGATTAAACACAGTTCGGTACGCTGGTGGAAGTTTCTGCAGCAATCCGATCACCTCCTGGTATGATATTCCCGAGAGGATGCGTTCCGTATCTGACTCATTTCTGGCGCTATTCATCTCCTCAACTTGTATTTCTCGTTGCTTCTTGTGATAGTGATTGATCGCAGTATTCACAAGGATTTTCCGTAACCAGGGTTTGAAGGGCTTGCCCAGATCGAATCGCTTCAGGTTGGTAAAAATTTTCATAAAGGCGTCATTAAAGATTTCAGCAGCCTCTTCCCGGTTGCTGGCGTAGCGCAACGATACGCTCATACCATAGTTGTAGTAATTCTGGTATAGCAGTTTCTGGCTTGCCCGATGTCCGTTGAGGCATCCTTCCAGTATTGTTCTGATATGATCTTCCTGATCTTCCAAGGAGCCGCTTTTAATACCTGTACCTGTCCCGGCCGGAGTTGGTTGCCTGGCTACTGAAGAAAATACTTGCGAGCGACCAGCGTTATGACTTTGGCTTGGTTATAAAAGATAGCGAGAAACCGGGTTTGGTTTCATTTTTGCCTTGTATTTTTGCGTAAATCCTGGGAATTGAAAATTCTGCGTCGCGTCGTTTTTTATCTCTCACTCACCACGTGCGTACTCGCCGTTGCTTTAACCGTATCGGTATTCTTGTATAAAGACCGGCTAATCCAGCAGTTTATCCGGGAGGCTAACAAGCAGCTCAACACACCAATAACCATCAAACGGATGGACGTTTCGGTCTTTGAGCAGTTTCCGAAGGTGTCAATTGTCTTTCACGATGTCTATGTCGAAGATAGCCACCAAGGGAAGTACCCACTCCTGACGGCGGGCAAAATATCCTTCCAGCTAAACCCGCTGCAAGTATGGAACGGCGATTTTACGGTCAAGGGATTGGTAATTGAAGACAGCGAGACGAACCTGAAGATCAACGATGCAGGTGAAACGAACTATGTCATTACAAACAAGGAACGACCCGCCGAGGGGGGCTCCGGGTCGTTAAGCTTCGCGCTTTCAAACGTAACGATCAAGAATGCGGTCGTCAACTATCTGGACCTGCGCACGCTGCAGGATCTCACGTTCAGCACCGAAAGATTAACAGCGTCGATCAGATCAGCGGAGGATGTGTACGATATTGATGCTTCCGGCGAATTGGTGACGGAGAAGATGATGATCCGCAACAAGAACTACTTTGCCGGGAAATCCTTCGAGGTAAGGAGCCATCTTGTTTACGATGATATCAGGAAGCACCTCACCATTCATCCGTCGGACCTAGAACTAAAAACGTCAAAGTTTACTGTAACCGGCACCTACGAATGGAAGGACGCAAACCTCCTGCATTTGTCGACTACCGGTCGCGATACCGACATTCAGACGCTGCTGTCACTGCTGCCCGAATCGAAATCAAAGAACTTTGACAAGTATCGAAGTCGCGGGGATGTGTACTTCAAGGCTACACTCGACGGAGAACTCTCTTCCACGAAAAATCCTGCAATTACCGCCGAGTTTGGATTCAACGACGCCACGCTCTATCACCCGGACTATAAGACACGCATTGAACATGCCACGATGGCCGGATCGTTTTCTTCACCGGATGCGAACGATCTGTCGCGGGCGCGCCTGGTGCTGAAGAACATCACCGGAAAACTCAACAAGGAAGCGTTTACTGCCAATTTCTCTATACACAACTTCGGCGACCCCACCATCACACTTAACTTTAAGGGCAAGATAAACGCCCCATCGGTACTGGATTTCTATCCGATCGAAGAGATCCGTTATGTTTCTGGTGTACTCGACGTCGACGTCGCGTTCGACGGGAAAATCAGTCTCCTGAAAAATAAGAACACTGCACAGCAGGTGTCCACACTCGGCACTATCGACATGCAGGGAGTAAACCTATTGTATGGGAGTCGCAAGATTCCTCTCGAAAAGCTCAAAGGAGTTCTACAGTTCAACAACAATGATCTGGCACTCAGCAACGTTTCCGGGAAGTTAGGAAATTCTGACTTTGTATTAAATGGGTTCTTCAAGAACATCATTACGTTTCTCCTTTTCGAAGGACAACCAATCGGCATTGAAACAGACCTCAAATCCCGCTATATCGACCTGAACGAATTATTTGCCTATGGATTCGGTGAAGGACTAAGCGATGGAAAAGAAGGTACTTCCGGCGACTATACGTTCAGTCTCTCCAGAAATGTCAACCTGAACTTCAACTGCAATGTCCAGTCGCTTCGATACAAGCGCTTCCACGGTCAGTCCATCCAAGGAAACTTGTTGGTTAAGAACCAGATGGCGGTATCGCGAAACCTCTCCCTTCAGACGATGGGTGGCACACTGCGCCTGTCGGGAATCGTCGATGCCAAGAACAAGAAAGCCATTGATGTCGCCAGTACCCTAAAGCTCCAGGGGATTCATATCGACAGTGTATTCTATGTATTTGAAAACTTTAACCAGACGTTCATACAGGACAAGCACCTGAAAGGGCGCGCCACTGCTGATGTCAACCTAGAGATGACACTCAATCCCAATCTGCGACTGTTTCCTGAAACGCTGACGTCTGACATCGGTATCACAATCGCGCGGGGCGAACTCAACAACTTTGAGCCCTTGAAGAAACTGGAGCGATATCTGGGAGATGAAGGACTGGACCGCCTTCGTTTCACAGAACTCAAGAACGACATTCACATTGAAAACAAGACGATATACCTCCCTTTGATGGAAGTCGGCACTAATGTAACAAACATCCGCATCAGTGGGACACACACCTTTGATCAACGGATCGACTATCGGGTCATTAGTCCGCTTCGAAGAAAACGCATTGTCGAGGCCGCGGCTGAGGGCGCCATCGAACACGACCAACAGGGCAACAGTCGCCTCTTTTTGAAAATCACTGGAACAACCGACAACTACCGCATTCTATATGATACCGAAGCGGTACGAAAGAAGATTGCCGGAGACCTGAAGAAAGAGGTCCAGGAGTTGAAAGACGCATTCAAATCAAAGAGTAAGAAGGACGAAGAGGCGAAGGAAATCGAACTAAGTCAGGATGACTATTTTGACTGGTGATGGTTCAGGCAATTGCCTCACGGAAGTACACATTTAGTGGTGCAATTTCTCTGCAGGCTGCAATCGCGGTACCGATGAACTTGCGACCGGTCACCTGCTCATCAGTCAACGGCACCGAAACAGTGAAGCTCCTATTCCTGAGCCACTCAATATGAGGATGATCCTTTGGATATCCCTTGGGTGTCGTCTTCAAACGGTCCCAGGCGTCGAAATCGTCAGCGTATTTTCGAAAGGATCGCGACGCGAATACCTTCACCAACGGTCCGGGATTGTAATCGATCTCTTGCCTGATCTTGGCGAGATTCCCCGCATCTGGCTGATAGATTCCGCCGGCGACAAAGCTTTTGTCGCCTGGCTCCAGGTGTAGATAGTATCCCGGCTCCTGAACAAGGCGGCCGTTAGGCGAAAAACCAGCTCCCATATTTGTCTTGTACGGCCGCTTGTCTTTGCTGAATCGCACATCGCGATAAATGCGAAAAGGCAACTTGCGCGCATCCACTCCTCCGAGGCCGGGTTCAAAACGCGCAAGCTCTGCCAGCATCGCAGCGACGACCGCCTCAAATTCTTGCCGCGCTTCCAGGTATTTGTGCTTGTTCTTCTCGAACCATTCGCGGTTGTTGTGACGGGCGAGCGCCCTCAGGAATACGAGAATTGTATCAACGTTCATGGGTAAGACTCAGATTATAAATAATCAATAACTGTTTCAAGCCCGATTCCCCGCGACGCTTTGACAAGCACCGTTGCACCGCGCAAGGGCGCCGCCTGTAAGTCATTCACAAGGTCACCTTTCCGCTCAAAATATTTGGCATCGGGCACCTCGGACAGAGCCGCTTTGAACAACGCTCCGCACAGGTATACACGGTCGAACTTCTTTTCCGCGATCAAACGACCAACGGCGCGATGCTCGCTGGCGGCTTCTTCTCCGAGCTCGTACATGTCGCCGAGGATCAAGACCTTGTTCTCGACGTTCATCGCCGCAAGATTTTCAATCGCGACCTGCATTGAACTGGGATTTGCATTATAGGCATCAAGAATCACCGTGTTCATCGCGGTCTTCACTATCTGAGACCGCATGTTTCCAGGATTGTATTCAGCCACCGCGGCATTGGCCGCCGATGCGTCCACTTCGAAGTACTTTCCCACACACAGTGCGCAGGCGATATTTTCAAAATTATAAGCACCGACAAGCTGCGTTTGCACAACGGCGCCATTCTCAGTTTCAATTCTCACCATCGGCTCCGCATCGAGCAAACGCGCCTGGTAGTAATCACTTTTGCCCGGATATGTCACAGCGTTCTGTAAGCCTTTTGCAAGATCCATCAGAACAGGATTTTGTGAATTGACAAATACCACACCATTATTCGCGAGAAGGTGGGTATACAGTTCTCCCTTCGCGCGTGCGATATTCGCAACGCCCCCGAAGGGGCCGATGTGGGCCTTGCCAATGTTGGTGATAAAGCCGTGCGTTGGATTAGCAATGCGGCAAAGTTGTGCAATCTCACCCACGTGGTTTGCACCCATCTCGACCACCGCCAATTCCACTGATGCGTTGATAGACAGCACCGTCAGCGGTACACCGATATGATTGTTAAGATTGCCCGTTGTCGCCAACGTTCGATATCTACGGCTCAGCACAGCATGCACAAGTTCCTTTGTTGTGGTCTTCCCGTTCGAGCCGGTAAGTGCTACCACGGGGATCGTCAATTGATTGCGATGATATCGCGCAAGGTCCTGAAGCGTCTTAAGCACGTCATCGACGAGAATAAAGCGATTGTCCTTTTTGAATTTGGCATCATCGATCACGGCAAAGCTTGCACCTTTCTCAAGCGCCTCCGCAGCGAATTCGTTGGCATTGAATTTATCTCCTCGCAACGCAAAGAATACGGAACCAGGGGCGATCTTTCGCGTGTCGGTTGAAACCCCGCCACTTTCGGAATACCGTGCGTATAAATTTTCGATTCCCGTACTCATTGCCGTAATAAACTTCGTAATTTGATGCGCAAACCATCGTTGCAAACCGTTCTCGAGGGCAAGATAACAGGTGGGCAGGGGTCTGCGTTATATAGGGAAGAAATATTTTCGCGATGCGCTTGTTATGCCTTTTGCTTCTCGTGGTGCCCCTGACATTGCGCGCGCAATTCACCTACACGCTCGATCAGTCAATACCCGTACACGATCTCAATGGCACCCAGCTTCGTATCCCCTGGGCTGGTGGACTCAACGCAGCACAGTTCAACACCATGGATCTCAATGGTGACGGCATAGATGACCTTGTCGTGTTTGACAGGATGGCCAACAAAGTGATCACATTTCTCGCGGCAAACAATCAATTCGTACCCGCACCGGACTACGAAGACATGTTTCCCTCCGGGCTTGAGAACTGGGTCTTGTTGCGAGACTTCAACTGCGATGGAAGAAAAGATATTTTCACCGATGACGTTCTCGGGATGCGTGTGTTCATCAATACAACGACTACACCGGGTGCACTGACGTGGGAACCGTACCTGTTCAGCACCGGGTTCGAAGGGCCAAAGAGCCACGCACTGTTGACAAAAAATCCAGCGACAAACATCAAGGTCAACCTCCAACTGCAGGACGACGATCTTCCGGCTATTGCCGATGTTGATGGCGACGGTGATTTAGACATCCTCAACATTCAGTGGGCGGGCAACACCATCGAATTCCATGAGAACCTCTCGATGGACAACTATCAGACATGTGACTCGCTCGAGTTTGTTCGTGTAACCCGATCATGGGGGTCTTTCCGCGAATGTGATTGCGGTAGCTTCGCTTTTAACGGTAACCCGTGTCCACCGAACTCGGGAGGTCGAACCAAGCACGCAGGGGGTAAGAGCCTCCTTACGATTGACCTGAATGGCGACCAGCAACAGGATATTCTTTTCTCCGAAGCGGAATGCACGCAGATATTCGCACTTCCGAACAAAGGTACTACTACGGAACCGGTCTTCGACAGTTTCTATGGATTTCCCCAGTCAAGCCCTGTGGCATTTGTTCTCTTCCCCGCGGCGTTTCATGAGGATGTGGATTTCGATGGCAAGAAGGACCTGATCGCAACACCCAATATCTTCACCAAAGAATACCTCAACAGTCAACTGGATAAATCAACGTGGTTTTACAAAAACACGGGGACCGCGTCCGTGCCAGCGTTCAATTTCGTGAAGAATAACTTCCTCCAGGGAGAAATGATTGACGTCGGTGACAACGCGGTACCGGCGTTTCTAGATTACAATGGTGACGGTCTGTTCGATTTACTGGTCAGCGCACACGGCTCGGATGTATACACATCGAGAGTCTACGTCTTCGAAAATATCGGCACAGTCGCGAGTCCGGCCTTCAAGCTTGTCGATGATGACTACCTGGGATTCACCTCGGCGCGCTTTTACAACGTGAAGATCCAGTTTGCAGACATAGACAACAACGGCACCCTCGATCTGGTATTCACTGCAACAAACTTTGACAATAGCGCCACAAGACTGTACTACCTGGCGAACAAAAGCCAGTCCAGACTCGATTTCAGCGGCGGCACGTTGACTGCGATTGATTTCGCCCTGACCTACACTGAAAATGTATATCTCACTGACATTGACGGCGACGGGCTGCCCGACATCCTTGCCGGCCGCAGCGAGGGCAACCTTGAATACTGGAAAAACACCGGCTCGCCTGGCGCACCGGCATTCACACTCGAAACCAAAAGCTTCCTCGGGCTTTCTTCCACACCCCTTCGCCAAAATCTCGCGGTTGCTGTAGACGACTTTGACGGCGATGGTGCAAGTGATCTTCTCATCAGCGACCATGGTGGAATGCCTGCGATCATCAGCGACTTCCGGAACAAGACCGATGCAACCAGCGATTTGGAAAGCGAACTTGTCTTCAACTCTGCGCTGCAGCGTTACACCCAGAAGAATCTTGGTGGCAAAGTATGGCCGACCGTCGCCAATCTATTCAATGCCGACAAGCCTGCGATCGTGCTCGGCAATACACTAGGAGGGCTACACATCTTGCGCCACGACGAAGGCGCCTTTCTGCCAGAACTTCCCGAGGTTGACATCTTTCCAAATCCGGTGTACAAACAGGAAGTTCTGACTATCCGGTCCGACCGGCCGGGTCTTGTCGAGGTCTTCTCATCTGTCGGGCAACGCGTCAGCACCCCTGTGATTATCCGCGGGAACCAAGCCCACCAATACAGTGTATCTTCATTGGCGGCAGGATTGTATGTTCTCAAGTTTACATCCAATAACAAATCCACTATCCGGCGATTCGTGGTCAGGTAGGATTTGATGGGAAACAGATCGGTCGCCTTGATTTTCCAATATCCCGGCGTATTCTTGCATTTTCCGGTCGCCGGCTAAGCGTTAAACTCAATATACATTGAACTTAAACACCGCATTCATCTTCGACATGGACGGAGTCATCGTCCACAGCAATCCTTCGCATGACATCGCATTGAAGCAATTCTGTAAGAAGTACGGCAAAGACCTCAGCGAAGAGGACCTTCGCGACAAGGTTTACGGTCGTCGCAACCAGGACTGGCTAGTTAACATTTTCGGTCCCCTGCCGCCCGACCTCCTGGCTTCTTATGGTGAAGAAAAGGAGGCACTATTCAGGGAGATCTACGACGCCAGCATTGAGGCTCTCCCCGGCCTTGGTTCCTTCCTTCAAACAGCGGGTGATGCGGGTGTGCCATGTGCGATAGCCACATCAGCTCCACGTAGCAATGTTGACTTTGTCCTGGCCAAGACTGGCCTTGGACCTTATTTTCAGACCATTCTCGATGCAGCATTTGTATCGAAAGGGAAGCCAGACCCGGAGGTATACCTGAAAACCGCAGCGGCACTGGGCTTTGAACCGCACAAGTGTGTTGTGTTCGAGGATTCATTCGCCGGGGTGCTGTCAGGAAAGAACGCAGGTTGCAAGGTCGTGGGAGTGACGACCACCCACGCTGCCCACGAGCTGACCGGCACAGATGCCACAATAGACGATTTTGTTAGTCTAGACCCAAAAGAACTGATATTCAGGTTGTTCGGTTAATAAAGTGGATTCACAGACGGCTGACAAAAATTTAGTTCCGGTTTTGCTTTATCTACCGATTTGGCGATATTTGCAGTCCCTTTTCAGGAAGGGGAACTTAAAGCGTTGAATTTATGGCGAGAGTGTGTCAAATAACAGGTAAAAGGCCTCAGGTGGGGAACAATGTGTCCCACGCCAACAATAAGACTAAGCGCAGATTTTACCCGAATCTTCAGAAGAAGCGTTTCTACATCCCTGAAGAGGACAAATGGATAACCCTCAAGTTATCTGCGAAAGCAATTAAGACTATCAACAAACGCGGAATTACCGCCGTCCTGAAAGAGGCAAAGGCGAACGGAAATCTCGTTCTGTAACAGAAAATTTGAACTACCATGGCAAAGAAAGGCAACCGCGTTCAGGTAATTTTGGAGTGCACCGAGCATAAGACTACCGGTCAGCCCGGCATGAGCCGGTACATCACTACCAAGAACCGGAAGAATACGACAGAAAGGTTGGAACTGAAGAAGTACAACCCTATCTTGAAGAAATAC
>JBIQJZ010000334.1:0-2452 GCA_044507115.1 Flammeovirgaceae bacterium
ACTTCCGGAACAGCACATTTCCACCTTTCGACGTCACCTTACCTTTCAACACCTTAACCGGACTAAATCCCGAAAGGTAAAAGGCTGGATAACTTCCGCCGACAACCCCAACAAACAGGACGATACCCAGGAGACTTAGAATAACCGGAAGTTGAAATACATACTCGAAAGGAAGTGATTTATTCGCGAGACTGTTGAACGAGGGGAGCAGCAGGTAGATCAGCAGTACACTAATGAGCATTGCGATCAATGCGATCACCACTGACTCAGTAACAAATTGCGCGATCAGTTGTCGCCGCTGCGACCCCATCACCTTCCGGATACCAACCTCCCTCGCGCGATTCACCGACCGGGCGGTAGCCAGATTCATATAATTGATACATGCGATAATCAGCATGAACGCCGCCACAGACGCGAATATATAGATATATGTAATGTCGCCTCCCTCTTCCGCTTCATCCTGGATCTTGGAATGAAGGTGTATATCCAGGATCGGTTGAAGTTCGTATTGAATTGTAATACCGTACTGCTCAAAGATCGGGTTAACACGCTCCTTGATAACCTTGTCAAGACTCGTGTACATCTTTGCGAGATCATACCCATCCGGAAGATGCACGTACGTGAAGACACCGAAGTTTCCCCAACTTCCCCGGAAGTCCGGGCGAGTGTTTCGCGAGATCAGGCCATCAAAGCGGAAGTGCGAGCTAGTCGGAATATTCCCGATCACCCCGGTAATCTTGAACTCCTCCCCTTGTTGATTCTGAATAGACTGCCCTATCGCGGAAGAACCATCGCCAAAGTACTTGGCGGCGGTCTCTTCAGTCAGCACCAGCGAGAACGGGTTGTCGAGAGCTGTCGTCGCGTCGCCGTGCAACATCGGGAACGTAAACATCTCGAACACCGCTGAGTCAGCGAGGTAGAACTCTTCTTCGTAGAACTGTTTTTCCCCGTGCTTGTACAACGTGCGGCCCGTACCAAAGAACCTCACCGCGTGTTTTACCTCAGGGTAGTTGTCGCGCAACTCATCCGCCAGCGGAACCTGCGCGACAGCCCAGGTAAAGGCATTGTCCGTCTCCTTGATATTCGACACCACGCGATAGATGTTCCTGGCGTTCTCGTGGTGGCGATCATAGCTCAACTCGTGCAGGATATAGAGGAGCAGGAACATACTGCACGTAATCCCGATCGTCAGGCCGGTGACATTCAAAATGGAGTACGTCCTCTCCTTAAGGATCGTGCGTATGGAAATCTTGAGCAGGTTTTTGAACATGGTTAGGAGATTTCGCCGGTATCAGGATAAGGGAAGACGCCGAATAGTTTTACCGCGGACGCAACTCGATGGAGGGCCGCCACGGCCTGCAAAATCAAGTATTGTGCCGAATGAAATTGCACGGTAAAAAGCAACAACAGCAGACCGGCCTGTACGGAAACAGGCAACGGGTGCCCGAATGCGGACGGCATCACAGTTTCTCAGGTGGCGGTCCGTTTAGCCCGCCCACCCGTCCCGGTCGAGGTTGCGGTACGTGATCGCCTCCGCCAAATGTTCCGCGCCAATCCTTTCACACCCCTCGAGGTCAGCGATCGTTCTGGATACCTTAAGTACCCGGTCGTACGCACGGGCCGACAGGCCGATGCGTTCCATCGCTGTCTTCAGCAACGCGTTACCACTGTCATCGATAGCACAGATCTTCTTCACCAGATTCGACGGCATCATTGCGTTGCAATAGATACTCCGGTAGCCGGCGAATCGCCGCGTCTGGACGTCGCGTGCGCGAACGACTCGCGCCCGGATGTCATCACTTGTCTCCACGCGGCGATTAGCAGTCATCTCGTCAAAACTCACAGGCACGACTTCTACATGAAGGTCGATGCGGTCGAGTAACGGACCGCTGATCTTGCTCAAGTATCGCTGTACGACTGCAGACCCGCACAAGCATTCCTTATCGGGGTGATTGTAATATCCGCAGGGACACGGGTTCATGCTGGCGACAAGCATAAAGTTCGCCGGATACTCGATCGACGTCTTTGCTCGCGAAATTGTTACCCTCCGCTCTTCCATTGGTTGTCGCATCACTTCCAGCACCGAACGCTTGAACTCCGGTAGCTCGTCGAGAAACAACACACCGTTGTGTGCGAGAGATATTTCTCCCGGCTGGGGATGACCTCCACCACCGACCATCGCAACATCTGAAACCGTATGGTGCGGACTTCGGTAGGGGCGCGTCGTGAGCAAGCCGACATCACGGCCAAGCTTTCCTGCCACTGAATGTATCTTGGTCGTCTCCAGTGCTTCGTTCAGCGTTAGCGGCGGAAGTATTGTTGGTAATCGCTTTGCGAGCATCGTTTTCCCCGCGCCCGGTGGCCCGATCATAATAACATTGTGTCCCCCCGCTGCCGCGATTTCAAGGGCACGTTTGATGTTCTCCTGTCCCTGTACGTCCCGAAAGTCGGT
>JBIQJZ010000335.1:0-2443 GCA_044507115.1 Flammeovirgaceae bacterium
CCTGATCGACCTCTTTTTTCAACGCCTGCATACTCAGGAGTTGCGCTTCAAACTGTTCCACTGCAAGCTCATTTGTTACTCCAGTCTCCTTTTGCACTCGCACGAGTGTCAGCGCATTCTCTTGCAGTGAAATTGTCTCTTGCAGAATCTCTCGCCGAACGTCGAGTGACACAAGTTCGTAGTAGGCCGATGCTACATCGGCTACCAGGTTTGTCACGATCAGGTTCCGACCTTCTAACGAAACCGCAAATCTCGCAAGAGCTCCGGATCTCAGATTCTTCATTCGCCCCCAGATATCCACCTCCCATGATGACTGAATACCCAAGTGATAGTCGCGTAAGTGGACCGGTACCCGCCGATCTTGTTCAATATTAGTATCGGCGTTTCCCGCTCCATCCATCGTATAAAGTCCATACCTGTTTTGGGATAGCGCCATGCGTGCATCAACGGATGGAAGCATTCGTCCCTTGGCAGCCGAGATCTGAACCCTCGTCGCTTCTATGCGCTGCATCGCGGCAAGCACGTCAAAATTTCTATTGAGCGCAGTGTCAATCAACTGCTGGAGATGATTGTCATTGAAAACGTATTTCCAGTTCAACGCAGCAGATGTAGTTGCGGACTCCCTGTCTGGGTAGCTCGCAGGAAGGTCCGACAGATCAACCTGGTGTACACGTGCCGCAGAACCACAACCAGTTACTGCCGTCGACACAATAACTATCATCAAATAAACCGCAAACTTGATATTCATATCTCGAAGATTTCTTCCGTGGTAACAAAGCGCTTCTTGGCGTCATGACTCGAATACCGCTCTGCGAACGCTGCCGATATATAGTAAAGTCCCGGAATAATAATGACGCCGAAGATCGTCCCAAACAGCATTCCACCTGCAGCTGCCGTACCAATCGTTCGGTTTCCAACCGCTCCGGCGCCCGCAGCAAACATCAATGGAATAAGTCCCGCGATAAAAGCAAAAGAAGTCATTAGGATCGGACGAAGCCGAACAATAGCTCCTTCAACAGCAGCCTGAAATGGTGTCCTGCCCTCCCGTTGTCTTAAAGACGCGAACTCAACTATCAAGATTGCGTTCTTACCGAGCAATCCGATCAGCATGATCATGGCAATCTGCGCATAGATGTTATTTTCAAGCCCCATCATCATTAGCAAAAAGAAGGCACCAAACACCCCGGCAGGTAGCGAAAGAATGACCGGCATCGGCATGAAAAAGCTCTCGTATTGCGCCGCCAGAAGTAAATACACAAATAGAAGGCAGATGATGAAAATAAAGATGGCCTCGTTGCCCGCGACGACCTGATCACGCGTAATACCCGCCCAATCGATGTCAAAGCCACGCGGAAGAGTTTCCCTTGCGACCTCCTCGATAGCGGTGATCGCCGCTCCACTGCTATAGCCCGACGAAGACTCTCCGTTTAGTTCCGCAGAAGGATACATATTGTATCGCGTAACCTGGTCGACTCCATATGTTCGCTCAATCGTTGCAAACGTCGACAGTGGCACACCTTCACCTTCGTCATTGTGCACGTGTAGCCTAAGGATATCTTCTGGCCGGGCTCGGTACTCGGGCAACGCCTGCACCATTACCTTATACATTTGCCCAAACTTTATGAAGTTCGTAGCATATTCGCTACCGAGCATAGTTTGAAGGGTCCGTAGCGCACCGTTGACTGTAACACCCTTTTGTGCGGCCTTGTCCTCATCGATACGAACGAGATACTGTGGGAAACTGGCGTCAAAAATTGTAAATGCCGACGCGATTTCAGGCCGCGCTTTGAGATCCTCGATGAATTGATTCACCGTAACCTCCATGCGCTTGTAGTCGTTTGACCCCGTCTTGTCCAACAGGCGAAGCTCAAACCCACTAGCGTTACCATACCCCGGAACGGGCGGCGGCGGAAAGAACTCAATCTTCGCGTCCTTAATGTGTCGGGTGCGCTCCTCCAGCAACGCAGCGACTTCCACGGCAGACAGGTCGCGCTTTGACCAATCCTTCAGATTGATCAGACAGGTGCCGTAGGTCGCTCCCGTTCCGTCGGAAAGAATGTTCGTTCCCGCAAGGGTTGACACCGACTCGATCGCATCAATACTTTCAGCGGAACGTTGTATCTCATTTACCACCTCCTTCGTGCGCTCCAGTGTCGAACCGGACGGCGTTGTCACACTCGCGTAAAATGTACCCTGATCTTCATCTGGGATAAAACCCGTCTGGAGAATTGAGCCAAGCAGTCCCGCTCCGGCGCAGAACGTCAACAGGATGCCGAATGTAACGGTCCTGCGGTGAACAATAATTTCCAGTAATACCCGATACTTGCTTTCAACACCGTTGTACCAGCGATTGAATCCGTCAAAAAATCGCGTCATAACGCCGCGTGAACGAACGTCGTTCCTTCTCAAAAGTATGGCGCAAAGTGCGGGCGTAAGTGTGAGC
>JBIQJZ010000336.1:0-2429 GCA_044507115.1 Flammeovirgaceae bacterium
GAGTCTCACGATTGATGTGTTTGTCATGATTCGTCCCCGCGGCGGCGACTTCCTATACTCAAACTACGAGTTTCACGCGATGAAGCGGGATATTGCGATGTGTCAGAAACTCAGTGTTGATGGCGTTGTATTCGGGATATTGAACTCCGACGGGACCATTGACAAGAAGCGCTGCCAGGAGTTGATCGCAAAAGCGAAACCGCTTAAGGTCACCTGCCACCGCGCGTTCGATATGACGCGCGATCCCTTTCAGGCATTGGAGGATTGTATTGAAGTCGGATTTGATCGAGTGTTGACATCCGGACGGGAGCCGCAGGCGGCTCAGGGTGCGGCTCTTATCGGAGAGTTAGTCAAGCGCGCCGCCGGACGAATTGCGATCATGCCCGGTTCCGGCGTTAGTGAAGAGAACGTACAGGAAATCGTCAAGGTCACCGGTGTGGACGAGATTCACTTTTCTGCAGTTGCTTTTCGCGAGAGCGGGATGCAATACGCGAACGAGCGAATTGCTTCAATGGGCCAGGGAGGATCGGGGGAATACCAACTGAGAACCGTGGACCCCCTCCGGATCAGGCGTGTAAGAGAGCTGTTGACATAATCCGAGCCACTGCTGAGAAAGCTCGAAATTTATTATTTGACAAAGGACTTCGATCGGAAATTGACTCTATATTTGCAGTCCTGAAACACGGGGGATTAGCTCAGCTGGCTAGAGCGCTTCCATGGCATGGAAGAGGTCATCGGTTCGAATCCGATATTCTCCACTTTTAATTCGCAGTGCTACCGTTTCGGCGTAGCGATGAGATTCAGCGTGTCACTTGCAACTTCTTCAGCATAGTAGCGGACTTTCTTCCGGTTCTTGCGAATATTCTCCTTCACGGCTTTTGGCATTTTCTTTTCTCCCGGCCTCGGACAGTCTAATTCCTCCACATCTACATGCTGAATGGTGTACTTGACGTAGCGATACTTGTTGCGGGAGTTCTGCTGCGGCGTCCGCGCATCGGATGAGACGGTTATGACAGGTTCAGGTTCATCGCGATGGCGTTCGAATGCCCTGAACTTGCCTGGCTGGCTCTTTTTTAATCGAAGTCCCTTTACTTCAGGGCAGGGGATAATTCCGGAACTGCACCCTGTGCAGATCACAAGAAAAAGTATGAAGGCGCGGATCAGCATCTCTTTCCAGGATTGACAGACAGATTCAACCAATATACAAAAACCATACTTTAGTTCAGGCTCCGGAAGTGAATATTTGTGACGCCCGGCGACCGATATCCTTCAAGCGGCGGCCGGGGTGGATTCCCGGCTAGAGAAAGCTGAAGAACCCGGAATTGTCCAGGTTCTTCAGCTTCACAGGTTTCAAAGGTCTGCGAGTTCTCGTCTGATTTCGTCCTTGGTTTTACCCAATTTCTGCTGCAACCTACCATACATTTCATCCTCTTTGCCTTCTACGTATGTCAGGTCGTCGTCCGTCAGTTCGGCATACTTCTGCTTCAGTTTGCCTTTCAACTCGTTCCAGGTCCCTTTTACTTTCAAATTGTCCATCATAGCCATAACAGATTGCTTTAGTTATCTGAGTGGGATCGACCGATCCCACTGTAGCGACGGAAAATACCGTGCCGACTGCAGGAACAGCCGCATACAAGGTGGGTGGGTTTGAGAGGATGGTTAGGAAATCACGTGAGCGGGAAACGAGGCTCGAACTCGCGACCCTCAGCTTGGGAAGCTGATGCTCTACCAACTGAGCTACTCCCGCTTGTGATAACGGCTGCCGGACTGACCATATTCCCGAGAAACCATTGGTAAATTGAACAACCAGCGGAAAAAAATCAAATCGTTTCCAATTATTTATCGCGCTGCCGCCGTAGGCATGATACGCAAAGTAAGGCTAGATAAGCGCAAAACGCGAATGCCATGTAAACGATTACGGCGAAATTTAATAGTTTGCGATTTGGCGTAGGAAGGGGCCATTCGATATCATGGGCCACACGCGCAGTTGACAAAAAAATGAAGTAAATTGAGTAGTAATGGACAACTAAAGGACAGAATATGAAAAGAAATCTACTGATTGGTTTTTTAATCTTTTCCGGTGCCCTTCTGGTGACATCGTCGTGTTCGGAGGATGAGTCGAGACCGACCTTCCCCCTTTCCGCCGAGATATTCCAGAGCGCTGCGGGGAAGCAGGTAGCGTTCAATGCTCTTACGCATGGCGCCACCAGTTGGACGTGGGACTTTGGTGATGGGCAGACCAGTACCGAAAAAAATCCGGTGCACGTTTATGAAGAAGGCGGATACTACGTGGCGACGTTGACCGCCTCTGACGGCAAGTCGTCAGTCACGAAGGAAGTGAGCCTTGCGCTCGATCTGCCACCCTATTCCCTATTGACCGGTAACCACACGGCTGATGGCTATGCGGGCAAGAAGTGGAAGCTTTCGGC
>JBIQJZ010000063.1:0-16176 GCA_044507115.1 Flammeovirgaceae bacterium
ACTCGTTTAACTTGTCTGCGGGCTACTTGTGGCGAGAAAACACGTTGAAAGCACATGAACTCTACCCGATCGATATCAGTTACGTGCACCTCGGTACGCCTTCTGAGGAATTCCTCCGACGCCTCGACGAAAACCCGTTCCTCGCGGGGTCGTTCGAGAACCAATTCATTCTCGGATCGCGATACACCTACACCCTCAATACGCAACTGAATGAAGATCGCGAAAGAGCCTTCGGCGAGCGGGAATTCAAGCGCACACATTTCTACTTCGGCGGTACGGTCGACGTCGCCGGCAATTTGATGGACCTCATTCAGGAACGATTCAAGTCTTCCGAAAGTAGTCCTAACACGATCTTCGGAAGTGTTTACTCACAGTTCGTCCGCGGACAGGTGGACGTCCGTTTCTTCTATAATTTCGACAAGCGCAACCGATTAGCTACACGGATTATCGCAGGCGCCGGGCATGCGTACGGCAACTCCGTGACAATGCCGTACATTAAGCAGTTTTCAGTGGGCGGGTCCAACAGTGTTCGCGCTTTTCCGGCACGTACTGTCGGTCCTGGTACATTCAACGTCCACGAGGAACTGACGACGCCGGACCCCAATAACGACGTCGGCGCCGTACCGATTTTCATCGATCAGCGCGGCGATCTCAAGCTGGAAGGCAATCTTGAATACCGCTTCGACATCGCCGGGTTTTTAAAAGGAGCAACGTTCGTGGATGCGGGGAACATCTGGCTCATACGGGAAGACCCCGCGAGACCAGGCGGAAAGTTCCGGTCGGGAGATTTCCTTCAGGAACTGGCAGTCGGAACCGGAGTAGGATTGCGAATGGACTTCAACTTCTTTGTACTTCGATTCGATCTGGCATTTCCCCTGCGAAAGCCCTGGCTTCCGGCAGCAGACAGATGGGGGTTTGACGAGATCGATTTCGGCAGTTCTTCCTGGCGAAGCGACAATCTGATCCTGAATATTGCAATTGGCTATCCGTTCTAGTCCACACCGTTGGTTTTCTGTGTACGAAATTCCTCCATTCAACGCCAGGACAAGCAGGTACAGGATTGAATAGAATATAGAAACCAAACATCTGGCGCATGAAAACTAGCTTTATGTTCTTACTGGGAATGGGACTGGGAACAGTCCTGGGAATTCTGGTGGCCCCGGAGGCGGGCAAAATTACCCGGCGCAAGATTCGCGACGAAGCAGATAGAATAATCGACGAGACTCTTCAGAGGCGGAAATTGCAGGCCGCGATTAACCGTCTGGAAGCAACACCGGAGCCCGACGAGGAAGCGGTCGTCGCGAGACATAGTTTTGCAACAAAAACAAGGTAACGCTATGGCAACAATGTTCTACCGGGCGGCAGGTGCAATCCTCGCACCGTTTCGCTACGCTGAGCGCGAGGCAAAGATGTTGAAGGAACATGTCAAAGAGGACATCCAGGCATATATCTCGATTGCGCTTAAGCTGCTTCTCGCAGGCGTGGCGGCCATGCTGTTTCTACTGTTTATCAGTATTGCAGTTGCCAACTGGATCAATTCAGCGATGAATAGCAGTATCGCCGGTTACGCAATCGTCGGTGGATTTTACCTTGTCGTCGCCGCGATCATGTATGCGCTGAAGCGGGCGGATGACGTGAAGCAAAAGGAGGTGGTACGGCAGCGGCGGGAAGAATGATTACTTCCTTCCGACCTTGCCACCCGGCTTGCGATTGAATTTTCGCTTCCGGGATTTTTTCTTGTTACCGTTACTGCTATTTGTCTTACCCGAGAGCACCGGTCCTTCTCCCAGATCGGGCGGGATTGGCAACTTCACGATCTCGTTGCCTATCAGTTTTTCCACGCGCTGAAACTTCCAGTGATCCTACTCATTGACAAACGTGATCGCTGTCCCGGTGCGCTCGGCGCGGGCAGTTCGTCCGATGCGGTGAACGTAGTCTTCCGCATCATGCGGGGTGTCGTAGTTGACAACCAATTCAATTCCTTCGACGTCAATTCCTCGCGAAATAATATCCGTTCCAATCAGCATCTGCAAACGTCTGCTCTTGAACTGATTCATAATATCTTCCCGCTCGGACTGGTCGAGGTCGGAGTGAAACGCTTTTGCCGACATACCCGAATGGGCGAGCTCGCGGCCAAGCTTCTTGACATTCTCTTTGCTGTTGGAGAACACAATTGCGCTCTTGTAGTCACTGTCCTTGAGCAGCCTCTTCAACAGGGGAAGCTTTTGATGGTCGTGTACGATATAGGCTTGCTGTAAAATACCGGAAGCAGGTTTTGAGATGGCGATGTTTATCTCCGCAGGGTCTTTCAGGATCGCTTTCGCCAGGGTCCTTATTTTTGGGGGCATCGTCGCCGAAAACAGGAGTGTCTGCCGGTTTGCAGGCAACTCTTTGATGATTCTGAGAATGTCGTCGAAGAAGCCCATATCAAGCATTCGGTCAGCTTCGTCGAGCACGAGGTGTTTCAGGTGACTGAAGTCAACGCGTCCGGTACCTACGAGCTGGATCAGCCGGCCCGGTGTTGCGATGATGATGTCTGCTCCAGCTTCGAGTGCTTTGCGCTGCTGCTCCCACGTCGCACCGTCGCTCCCGCCATAGACAGGAATCGAACTAACACCCAGGAAGTATCCGAAGCCCTCGACCTGTTGGTCGATCTGCTGAGCGAGTTCCCGCGTGGGGGCTATCACCAGCGTATTGAGGTGCCGAGAATTCTCCTGCTCCTGCACGATCTTGTTCAACAAGGGTAGCACGTAGGCAGCAGTCTTGCCAGTCCCGGTCTGGGCGCAGGCGATGATGTCACGGTTGTCCAGGATAATCGGAATGGTCTTTTCCTGTACAGGAGTGGGCTTTTCATAGCCCATTGAATCCAGGCCTTCCAACAGCCTCGAATCAAAATTAAAATCGCTAAATGTCAAAAGTGTGTTTGATTACTTGGATCTACGGCTAGGCCACTATCAGCCCGGATACAAAAATGGTCAAAAAAATATTATGATCCACGCATCCTTAAGAACTCTGAATCCGAAGAAATAGTTCACACCGGGTCCGGGAGGTTTCAGCCGAAGTTGAAATACGATTTCGCGTTCCCGTAACAGATCGCCTCTACCATACCACCGACATGGTTCAGGTCATCGGGCAACTCGCCTCTTTCGATATCTTTACCAAGCAGGTTACAGAGAATCCTCCTGAAATACTCATGTCGGGGGAATGACAAGAAGCTTCGGCTATCCGTCACCATGCCCACAAACCGGGAGAGCAGCCCCATGTTCGACAGGGCGTTCATCTGACTTTCCATGCCGTCCTTCTGATCCAGGAACCACCATCCGGAACCGTACTGCATCTTGCCTGGAAAAGACCCGTCATTAAAATTCCCGGTCATCGTGGCAAAGAGAGCATTGTCCGCCGGGTTCAGGTTGTAGATGATGGTCTTAGCAAGCTGGTTGGTATTGTCGAGATGATTGAAGAATTGCGACATCTTACGTGCCTGCGGGAAGTCACCGATTGAATCAAAGCCCGTGTCAGGTCCTAGCTCGCGCATCATTCGGGTACTGTTGTTTCGCAGCGCCCCAACGTGAAACTGTTGCGCCCAGCCTTTCGCATGATACATCCTCCCCAGGGCGATCAATACGGCACTCTTGAACGTATGTTGGTCGGGCAACGACAATTCCTTACCACCGCGGAGGCTCGCGAAAATATCAGCCGCTCGATCTTCGGCATCGTGTTCAAAGTAGATATGTTCCAGACCGTGGTCGGAAGCACGACATCCAAGGCTGTCGAAGTAATCGACACGAGTCTGCAGGGCGCTCAACAGATCGGCATAGGACTTGATCGGCTTGCCAGCAGCACTCTCCAGCTTTTCAACGTACTCAATCCAGGACTTAACATTTTCAATCGCGTAGACTTTGTCAGGCCGGAACGTCGGAAACATCCGGACACCGGCTTTTTGCCCCGCGAATTGCTTGTGATACTGCAGCGAATCAATAGGATCATCGGTGGTGCAGACAACCTCTACACGCATCCTCTTCAACAGGTTCAGGACACTAAACTCTTTCTCCTGCAACATCGACGTACACGTGTCGTAGATGTCGCGGGCAGTGGAGGGGTCGAGGAGCCGATCGACTCCAAAGTAGTTCTTCAACTCCAAGTGTGTCCAATGGTACAGCGGATTTCGCATCGTGTACGGTACCGTTTCTGCCCACTTCAAAAACTTAGACAAAGGATCTTCCGAACCTGTACAATATTTCTCCGCAATGCCGTTGGTGCGCATCGCCCGCCACTTATAATGATCGCCCTCGAGCCAAATCTCCGTTAAGTTGCTGAACTGCCTATCCTCAGCTATGTCTTGCGGAGACAGGTGATTGTGGTAGTCGATAATCGGCATGCTCGCGGCGTGCTGTTCATAGAGATACCGGGAAAACTCATTCTCCAACAAAAAATCTTCGCCACAGAAAGCTCGTGAAGTCTTGATCATATTACTTTGTATTAATATTCATAGTAGTTTGAATTCCCGCTTCAAGTCCTCTTAACTCGGCGAGACCCCGCAACCTTCCAATCGCCGAGTATCCCGGGTTGGTTTTCTTGCGAAGGTCGTCAAGCATCTGATGACCATGGTCGGGTCGAAAAGGAATAGGTGTGTCGCGTTGTTGTTGTAGCATGACAAGCTCCTGCATGACAGCCGCCATATCAACATCCCCCTCAAGGTGGTTCGCCTCAAAAAAGCTGCCGTTATCTTCCCGACTTGTGCTCCTCAAATGCACAAAATTTATTCGATCGCCCAATCTCCTGGCCATACCGGGTAGATCATTATCCGCGCGAACGCCGAAAGATCCAGTGCAGAAACACAGCCCATTGCTCTTTCCGCTATACGCGGCAAAGAGTTGAACTGCATCTGCCTCCGTGCTGAGCACTCGGGGAAGGCCGAATATTGGAAACGGCGGATCGTCGGGGTGGATCGTCAGCTTCACACCAACCTCATCCGCCACGGGGCCAATCGCCGAAACAAAGGAATACAAATGCTTCCGCAGTTTGGCGTCGTCGATTGTTTTGTATTCATCCAGTGCTTGCTGGAACTGTTCGACAGTATACCCTTCCTCGGCTCCCGGCAGCCCGGCGAGTACGTTCTTCTTAAGGTCTTCAACCATGCCGGCATCTGCGGCATTCATCCAGGCCTCCGCATTTCCGATGCGTTCCTTTGGATGTTCATTCTCCGCACCCGGACGTTTCAGAACAAACAAATCAAAGGCCGCGAACGCCGTCGCATCAAAGCGTAGTGCTTTCGAACCGTCTTCGACCACATAGGCGAGATCTGTTCGCGTCCAATCCAGTACAGGCATGAAGTTATAACACACTATGCGAATTCCGCAAGATGCGAGGTTTCGAATGCTCTGTTGGTAGTTCGCTACATACTTTTCAAAACCAGGCTTCTGTTTCTTGATGTCTTCATGTACCGGGATACTCTCCACAACTGACCAACGCAGGCCGGCGGCTTCGATAAGTGCCTTGCGGTGACTGATTTCTTCTACAGTCCATACCTCGCCATTCGGGAGGTGATGAAGCGCGGTAACAATACCCGTTGCGCCTGCCTGCCGGATATCCTGAAGACTCACCGGATCCGAAGGACCGAACCATCTCCAGGTTTGCTCAAGTTTCTTTAAGCCCATGTTGAATAGTTGTTGCAACCCTGACGGACACCTGTAGCGTTGCCAGTTACCTTTGCTTACTAGTTTTTCTATCGATTACCTTATACTCCACAGAACACATTAAACCCACCGTCTACTGGCACGTCCACGCCGGTGACGAACTGGGACGCATCCGAGCACAACCAGATTAGTGTTCCGATCAATTCTTCCGGATGCCCAAACCGACCGAACGGAGTGTTGTCAATTGCGGCCTGTCCTCGCGCGGTAAAGGTACCGTCTTCGTTGGTCAGTAGTCGACGGTTTTGTTCGGTGATGAAAAATCCGGGGGCAATTGCATTGACGCGAATTCCAGGTCCGAACTTTTTCGCCATCTCAATCGCCAGCCAGCCTGTGAGGTTGTCAATAGCAGCTTTCGCTGCCGAATATCCCACGACGCGGGTTATTGGTCGGAATGATGACATCGACGCAATATTGATAATCACTCCCTTCTTTTTCGCAGCCATGACATCGCAGAATATCTTTGTCGGCAACACCGTGCCAAGGAGGTTCAGGTCGACTACTTTCTGGAATTCAGCAATCTGCAGGTCGAAAAAATTCTGATCGGGCATAATGATTGCGCCGGGCATATTTCCGCCAGCCGCGTTCACCAGGACATCGATTGTCTTATGCACTTTGAGAATTTCCGACTTGGCCGCTTCAAGCTGGTCCGCCTGAAGCACATCTGCCTGCACGAACATCGCCCGGTGTCCGGCTTCCTCGATCTTCTTCAAAACAGCGTCACCATTTTCTTTCTTTCGTCCGAGGACTACTACATGAGCCCCGGCTTGTGCCAGGCCAATTGCCATTGCGCCTCCAAGGACGCCCGTGCCGCCGGTGATAACTACAACCTTACCGGTGATGTCAAACAGATTTCGTGGATCCACTAGAATGTTAGGGGGTTAGTTTAATAATATGTTTACTTCAATTCCCTGATCTTGATGCTGCGGAACGATACGTTATCGTTGTGGTCCTGTATGAGAATTCGACCTTTCTCCGCCATCCCGTAGTTTTCCCATTCCGCGAACTTACTTCTCGCTACGAGGGCTTTGTAGATGGGCGAACCCCTTTGGTACTCGACTACCTTATGGCCGTTAAGCCAGTGTTCGACCCGGTTGTCGGGGTACACGACGATTCTGCCTGAGTTCCAGGCGCCAATTGGCCGGGGGTCACGTGTGACCTTGATAGAAGGTATGAGATCATACAACGAAGCCAGCGTACGATTTCCCACAACGCCTTGTTTCGCATCGGGATGCCGGGCGTCATCGAGTACTTGGTACTCCAGCCCGATCGTTGCTGCCTTGTAGTCCTCTCCTTCCGATACAAAATACTTGATACCACTGTTCGCTCCTTCGGTTAATTTAAACTCGAACTGAAGATCAAATGCCCCGAATTTGTCCGTCGTCACGATGTCGCCACCTTTCTGCGATGGGTTGTTAGCTGAGGACAGTACACTGAGAACACCATCCTTGATCTCCCACCCTTTCGATGGGAACTCGGTACCGCGGGCACTGCGCCATCCTGCGGTGGTCTTACCATCCCAAAGAAATCTAACACCATTGTGCTTCTCCTGTTCGGAAAGTGTATTCGGTATCAGATTGACAACAAAGATTGAGTCTGGAGGTGACGGTTTCAGATTCTGCGTTTGTATCCGAATGTTCCGCCAACGGACCTGGTGGCCCTCGTCTTTCTGATTGCGGATCGAATGTACCTGGAGTGCAATAAATCCACGCGGGGTCATGTCATCAACGAGATGAGCAGTAGGTATTCCGTTAACCCAGATCCGGATCACATTGCCAATACATTCGAGGCGCGCGCGATTCCATTCACGCGCCTTATAGGCTTTTTTACCAGGAAGATTGTATTCAAGGGGATACAGCCAGCCACGACGCGCTTCGTCATAAATGCCTCCGGTCCACGCCCGGGGCGAAGGGTCGATCTCAAACTGATATCCATGTACCCTGCCATCGCGATAGTCAGATTTGCTTTCACTGCGGAACTGGATGCCTGAGTTCATGTCGGCATCAAGGCGGAAGTCAAGTTCAAGTATGAAGTCTCCGTAGGTCTGTTCCGTCACCAGGAACGAATTCGGTTCACCGAACACCGTGGTGCCAACGATCTCTTTGTTGACAACTTCATACTTCGCCTTGCCGTTGATCTGGCGCCAGCCATTGAGATTCTTTCCGTTAAAGAGGTTAACCCACTTTTCCTGTGCGACGGATGACAAAGCGCAGAAAAGCAAAAGGAAAAGTACACTGATTTTTCTAGAGGTCATTCGAATATTATAAGGTTTCGGTGTGCCCTGCAGAAACCGCACTGGCTACCGTGATACGTTTGCATAAGGGCATCAATATAGAAAGAAATGCCAAAAAAAGATGGCGTTTTGCTGTCTGCGGCGTCTCAGTGTATTTTAATGGCACGGCGTGAGCCATTACTCTCCTGGCACGCTTCGATAATCCGGATGACATCGCGTGCGTCCTCCGCCGTCACCGCTAACGGTGAGCCTTTTCGAAGGGCTGCATGAATATTGTCGTAATAACTCAGGTAGTTACCGGGAACCGACTCGTATGACGTAACGAGATCGTGTCCATCGACGGTCGTGTTCAACTTTCCCCACCATTCTTTTGATTCGACACCCCACTGCGCCGACCCTGGCACCTTCTTATCCTTGAGATCCTGCTCCTGGGGATCCATTCCTGACTTCAGAAACGATCCATTCAAGCCATGGAGAATGAAGCGCGGCCCCTGCTCCCGGACCAGGTAGCTGGATTTCAGAATGCAAAAAAAGTCGTCGTATTCGAGTCGGATATCAAAGAAGTCATCTACCTGTCCTCCCGGGCGCTGGATACCCAGACGCGCGTCCACCCATGTCGGCAACCCAAATAGGACGAGAGCCTGATCGATGACGTGAGAGCCGAGATTATAAAGGACACCTGTTCCGCGCTCCGCCGCCTCTTTCCACGTGTTGGCCTCTATGTAATTCCGAAAGCGGTCGTAGTGAATCTCGCATTCGACGAGTTTGCCAAGCAACCGTTTACCGAGTACTTTCTGCACCGTGAGAAAATCAGCATCCCATCTCCTATTCTGAAATACGCTCAGGAGGCACTTCTGCTCACGGGCAAGTGCGATCAACGAATTAGCTTCGTCTTCGGTAACGGTAAAGGGTTTCTCAACGATTACATGCTTGCCAGCCTTCAGCGCTTCCGTGGCATATGAAAAGTGGGAGTCATTCGGCGTATTAACGACAACGAGTTCCACTTCCGGGTCGGCGAGAAGATCGGAATAACTTGCTACAACGCGATACGCATGCCGCGCAGCTCTGGCTGGATTGCGCTGCCATACCGACACGATCTCAAAATTAGGGTGGGCCTCAAGGAGGGGGCCGTGAAATACTTCCCCCGACATCCCGTATGAAAGTAGGGCGGTCTTGATTCTATCACTACCAGAACTCATGTCCTCCGCTACTCCTCCGTGCTAAGTGTCTTTAATTTGGCCTCGACCCGCTTTTCGTTCGCATCGTCACCGAGATAATAGTAGATAGTCCGCAGCCTGTCAAGAACGTCCAGGTCATTCGGTCTCAACTTCTCGGCCTTCTCCCAATGGGGAAGAGCTTCCTTGTATTTCTGGACCAGTATTTTGTCAAGTTCCGCCTGTTTTTTCTTATCAGCAGCGGAAATGCCGAGGTTCTTCATTTGGTCGGCTACCTTGCTGGCATCAATCAGGTAGACTTGGGCCAGATAATATTGAGCGTCGAAATAAGACGGATCAGCTTTCAGCGCTTTTTCAAAACTCGCCCTTGCCTGATCCCAGTTCTCGAGTTTACTGTTGACATACCCAAGATAGAAATGATAGGTCTTATTATCGGGTTCCCGGACGACAGCCTGCTCCAGGCCCGACTTAGCCTCCTCGATTCTTTCAAGCTCAATCAGCAACCCGATCTCAACTTTCGGAAACTCCGTGTTGTCGGGGAAGCGCTTGATAGCACGACGCGTCACTTCCAGGGCTTTCTCCTTATCATCCTTTGCTCCGCTGTAGGTATTGATAATTACCGAGAAAGCGTCGGACGATGTTCCTCCTTTTTCAATGTATTTTTCCAGGTTTCGGATCGCCGTATCATGCTCATCCATTGAGCTGGCAACTATGCCGGCGTAAAAATATGCGATGGTGTCTTCCGGCAGCACCGTTTGTGTCTTTTCGAAATTCGCCAGTGCCTCATCCAGATTGTCTTCCTGGTACAGCGATGCTCCTTTGTTGAGATAATAGTTTGCCAGCTGCGCCAGCTGCTGTGTCTTTGTCACCGGAATGATCGTACCTGGGTCAGAAGTGAAGTACTCCGAACCTCCTTTTGCCAATTGATCGGCTTTGGCGAATGATTCCATGGCCGTTGTGAACGCGTTGTCTGCGAGTGAGCTATACGTCGGGTTGGAAGTCGTGTCTAACGAAGCATAAATCAGTCCGCGGTAGTACCAAGTCTTACCATCGTTCATGGTTTTTTCGTACGTCGTTGCTTCGTCGATCATGTTCTTTGCTTCAGCCAACTGACCATCCTGAAGGTACTTCAGTGCCCTGTTTAAGTTAGGCTTTTGTTTCTTCTGCGCGAAAGCCGCCACCGAAACAAGCATCAACATCAGAAAGAATATTCTTTTCATGTTCGATTTAATTTATTGTTGACTGAGTTTAGTTTTCTTCTTCAATTTTCTGAATCTTTTCAACAGATGAGATGCGATCGTCGTCGTTGAGCTTGATCAGCCGTACACCCTGTGTCGCGCGTCCCATAACGCGAAGATCACTTACCGGGATCCGGATTGTAATGCCCGATCGGTTGATAATCATCAGTTCATCCTCATCCACTACCTCCTTGATCGCAACAAGTTTGCCAGTTTTCTCCGTTATGTTGACGGTCTTGACGCCCTTGCCTCCCCGGTTGGTGATCCGGTAGTCAGCGATCTCGGAACGCTTGCCATATCCATTCTCGGAAACCACTAATAAGTTAGCATCTTCCCGCGAAATACACACCATGCCGATCACTTTGTCGGATTCCGAATCGAGCGTAACACCGCGCACACCCGCCGCTGTCCGCCCCATAGGTCGCACCTGCCGCTCGTGGAAATGAACTGCCTTACCCTCGCTCTTCGCGATAACGATATGGTTGTTTCCATTCGTCAGCGAAGCATTGATCAGGCGGTCGCCTTCGTGTATCGTAATGGCGTTGATACCTCCGGCGCGCGGTCGGGAATACGCTTCGAGCGATGTCTTCTTGATAATACCCTTCTCTGTACAAAGTATAACAAAATTGTCGTTGATATAATTTTCGTCCTGGAGGTTGGTAACTGTGATGATCGCCCGAATGTTGTCACCAGGTTCAATATTGATCAGGTTTTGGATCGCGCGACCTTTTGATACCTTGTTCCCTTCGGGAATCTCATACGCCTTTTTCCAGTACACCTTCCCCTGATCGGTGAATATCAACAGGTAGTTATGTGCCTGTGCGATAAAAAGGTGCTCGGTAAAATCATCATCCTTCGTCGATACGCCGCGAGATCCGACGCCGCCGCGCCCTTGCGTGCGGTATTCGGAGAGGGAGGTGCGTTTGATATAACCCTGATTCGAGATGGTGATGACCATATCTTCATTCGGGATCATATCCTCCATCGTGAAGTCCTCGTCACTCGGTACTATTTCAGTCCGGCGGTCATCTCCGTAGCGATCACGCAATTCTGCGAGTTCATCCTTGATAACCTGCATTCGTTTCGGCTCGCTTTCGAGTAGTTCATTCAGTCGCTCGATCAATTCCTTCACCTCTTTGTACTCTTGCTGAATCTTGTCGCGTTCAAGGCCGGTCAACCGCTGCAAGCGCATGTCGAGGATAGCCTTCGACTGGATTTCAGACAGTCCAAAGCGAGTCATTAGTCCTTCGCGTGCCGCGTCCGGATCACTTGATGCACGGATCAAGGCGATAACTTCATCGAGGTTGTCTAGCGCAATCAGGTAACCCTCCAGGATATGCGCGCGCTTTTCTGCTTCCGCCAACTCGAACTTGGTACGCCGGATCACCACCTCATGACGATGGTCGACGAAATACCGGATAAGGTCTTTCAGGTTCAGCGTCTGCGGCCGGCCCTTTACGAGCGCGACGTTGTTCATTCCAAAAGACGACTGAAGCGGGGTGTATTTGTAAAGGTTGTTGAGTACAATATTTGGGATTGCGTCGCGCTTGAGGTCGTAGACGACGCGGTATCCATCTCGGTCCGACTCGTCCCGAATGTCGGAGATGCCTTCAATCTTCTTGTCGTTGATAAGCGCCGCAGTCTTCTCGATCATCATTGCCTTGTTCACCATGTAGGGAATTTCGGTCACGATGATCTGGTCCTTGCCACCAGGATTTGTTACAATCTCCGCCCGACCGCGCACGACAATGCGCCCACGGCCCGTGAGGTACCCCTCCTGCACGCCACTAATACCATAGATGATACCACCCGTCGGAAAGTCGGGAGCAGTAATGTACTTCATCAGGTCCGGGATGGATATCTCGTTGTTGTCGATATAGGCGACAATTCCATCCACGACTTCGCGAAGGTTGTGCGGCGCCATATTCGTGGCCATACCCACAGCGATCCCCGATGAACCGTTCACGAGCAGGTTGGGAAGCTTCCCGGGAAGCACGGTTGGTTCCGTCAGGGAATCATCGAAGTTCGGCTGATAATCGACGGTATCTTTATTGATATCCGCTAACAACTCCTCAGCAACACGTCTCAGTCTTGCTTCCGTATACCGCATGGCAGCGGGCGAGTCGCCGTCGATGGAACCGAAGTTTCCTTGCCCGTCGACGAGCGTGTAGCGCAGGGACCAGTCCTGGGCCATGCGAACCATCGTGTCATAAACGGACGAGTCGCCGTGCGGGTGGTATTTACCCAGTACTTCCCCGACAATCCTCGCCGACTTCTTGTAGGGCTTGTTGTAGTTCACTCCGAGTTCCTGCATGCCGTACAACACGCGGCGATGCACTGGCTTGAGGCCGTCGCGCACGTCGGGCAACGCCCTGGAAACAATCACCGACATCGAATAATCGATGTAGGCACCTCTCATCTCATCCTCAATGTTTATCGGAATTATGCTTTGCCTTGCAGGAGGCAAACCACCGGTTTCTTCTGCCATTTACTTTCGTTTTTGTATCGACCAGGGGTCGTCTTTTTTCAGCCGTGCAAGATAGCAAAAAGTTGCCAGTTTAACGGGGAAAAACGCAAGTTAAAACACGACAAAACAAGGTGAGATCGCGGGCTCAGTACGGACTAAGTCGCCGCTTGTTCTTCCCTTTGTACCGGATGAGCTCCGGATAGTTTTCCCCGTAATGAGGATTCTGTTTCTTCCAGATCGCATGGCGCCGACTGCGGTACTCCCGGTTGCCGTGAGCATGGTTGATCTGCGCATGACAGGTCTTTAGAAAGCACCGCCGCAATTCAGGAATTCGATACGTAACGCCCACGTTGAGATACAAACCATTCAGACGATGCTGAATGGTCTGACTTGTCTCGGGAATCGTCAGCTTGTACGACTTCAACTCGTAGGACGGACGCACATACACGCGGAAATATTCCGAGAACTCCCGCTCCGCCCGGACGCCGAGGTTGAAATATGCACTCTTCTTCATGATGTTTTTCGCAAAGTCCTTTCCAAGGCCATAACCACCGATATTTGCGTCGACCACGAGGGCGTACTCGTAGTAGCGGTACACCATTGCACCCAGCATCGCAAAGTAGTGTTTCACAAACATGTTGGAGCGCTCCAATTCGTACGACCGGATATCTTCTCCGTAGCGAGTCGGTTGGAACTCCCCGATCCGGGTGTAGTCCATCGAGAATCCTCCCCCGAGTCGATACCGGTCGAACTCAACGTGCACGGATGCTTTCAGGGGGATACTAAAGGTCCGGCTCCGGAACCCCAGATCCGTCGTGTCGGAGTTGACCATGAACGGATCCGGTGTCAGACCCGCGTTGGAGGATATGACGTCCGTGGTCCAATTCGAGTACCGTTCCGCAATATTGGTGCTATTGAATATAAGTGGCTGGTCATCACCCTGTTGGATAATACCAAAGCCATCCAGGTCGTGCCGGAAGGGAGTCGATGCATAGCCCGTTCCCAGACTGAAATAGAGCTTGCTCAGCAACGCTCGCAGTGCGCTTTTCTGCCGCTTGATATAAAAATGTTCCAACGGGATCGTCGCGTCCTCTTCCCGTTCATACTGGCCGAATACAGGCTGCAAACCCGAGAGAAAGGCGATTGTCAGGCAGATTATCGCGGGAAAACGCTTCAGATCAGTATGCTTTGAATTTGACAACTTTAAAATTACGCGTTTGGAGGGAGAAAAGGAAATGGGGATGAAGTGAGTACTCACCACTCGCTCCATCCCCCCGTCTCCAACGACGAAAACGTATGGAATAGTGTCTGCCCAGGGGTGGCGCGGTAGGTGAATTCATAGTGGGCGGCGTCTCGATGTGCGTTCAGGCGGAAGGTAACATTGTTATCGCCGACGGCGAGGGGCGCACGTGCGTAGTAGATACTATGGGGCAGGGTTTGCCAGTTGCGGGTATCGGCCTTTTCTGTGAGAGCATTCACCACGCCGATGAGGGCAGCCAACCCTTCATCCTCTTTCTTGATACTGAGCTCAGTTGCTTTCTTCAGTGCCGCGCGTAACAGTCCTTTGCTAAACTCAAGCACCATCCGCTCCTTCAGAGAGTAAAACGCAATCTTGCTGATGTCTTGCGTCAACTCCATCGGTATCGTGACGCCGCCCGCCTCGATGCTGGCTTCTTTGTAATACTCCGGGCGCTCCACGTATTTCGGAAATGCTGCCCGAAAGATACCGAGTTGTCGCAAGTCCGATCGATCCTTTTTTTCTTCCACCTCGAAGGGGAACGAGATTCCAAGCTGTTCATTCGTAAAAACCACCATGTTGGCGGAGCCTTGGTCAATAACGAAATTGATACTCCACTCGCTCTTCACCGGTGCAAGCCCGTTATGCCAAAAGAACACTAGCTCAGCTTCCGGTTTTTCAGGTACATAGTCCGGCATTCCGAAACGCTCCTGGTAACTTTGAAACTCTTCGATGAAACCCGTCCACCACGCGGTATTCAAGAGATCTTTCTTCAACTGCAGCGGCGCGGTCACAGAAAAAAGAGACGCATAGTCTTCGTCATAGATGTCCAGGGCATTCCGGTAGGCAATGAATGCATTGTTGTAGTCACCGGAGGCTTGGTAGATGATGCCCATCAGGTTGTGGATGAAGGCATCTCGTTTGTACTTTCTTTCCGATTCATACTTATCGCTGAGCTGATTAAGGCGAATGTTCAGTCGGCGGCATTCCACCAATGCCTTTTCATGATCACCGAGTTTCAGATAGTTAATTGCCTTGAAGTAAAGGAGCATCAGATGCTCGTGATCTTCGCCGCGGTACACCGATACATTGGGGTTGGTGAAATAGCCCGCCGCCTCGTGAAAATAGTTGATACGATGGTCTTCGCCGAAGAGATACGCCTTTTCGAGAAAGCCATTGCTCTCTTCGTACTTTCCCAGGATAGAAAGCAGCAGTCCATGATTGACAAAATACAGAAACTTGGTCTTGCTGTTAGCCAGCGATCCATTCTTCCGAAGGATGTCCAGGGCGCCGGAGAGGTCCCCCTTTTCAAACTCGGAATTAAAAGCGTAGTGCTTTTGGTAGTAGGTAGCGCATGCTGAAACCCCGAGGAATAGAATGATCAGACAAAATATAGTGAAGTGGCGACGCATTCGCACGATTTCGGGCATTCGTCGTTCGCGGGTCAGTTCTTTACATACTTCTTAATCTCATTCTGACCGTACCACACGCGCCTGTTCGATTCGATATCAGTCAGAAAGAGTGTCGTGACATAATTAACAACACGCCGTTTGCCGTATGTGTCGACCTCAGACGTTATCTCACCGAACAGCATGAGATCCGCACCGAGTTCCATGCCCATTCTCTTAATGGTGGCCGGATCAGCAAACTCCTGTTGTTCAAGGCGCTCTACCCGGAGTTGATCGCGAAAATCGCTGGATTCTACGAGGTCAGCAACACCCGAATTGTGAATCACAACTTCAAACTTCTTGACAAAATTATCGGCGTCAATGTGCTCTGAAGTCTTATTGCGTATAGTGCCCACAACAATAACTGGTTTGGCCTGCTTGTTCTTTGCATACTGTTTGAATGGCGCCGAATCAAAAAGGTCGTAAATCATCTGGTCAGCTACTTTACGGGAGTCGGTATCATTCCAACGTCCGCTTAGGTCGATTTCCGTAGCCGGGTCGATGCGGGTCACTTTTCGGGCCTGGCAACCAGCTACCAGGACGACCAGGAAAATCAAACTGAGTCGCTTCATACGATTTTTTTGTGTTTGAAAGTCAAAAACCCTGCCGGTTTTCAATAATCTCATCCGGCTTTGAGATCGCGAATAACTGCCAGCGGATCTTTTGCCGTAAAAACAAAGTTGCC
>JBIQJZ010000064.1:0-10430 GCA_044507115.1 Flammeovirgaceae bacterium
GTTTAGAGTTCGGAATTTAGGGGGGGGCTCATCGCAGCCAATATTATGGGTGAACGATGAGTAACTTCGTTATTTTGCAAGTCCGGAATGCTTCATCATATTTATTATTCGTGAATATTTTGTACCTTAGTTTTAAGTGTAGAAAGGATGGCATGAAAAATGGTTACGTCTCCCGGGTTGGATTGATAACGCACAATTAGCGAAAGTTGAAAGCAACTATCGAGTTCGATGAAGAGAAGATGGTCCGACTCCTGGCTACAGGAAGCGAATATGCTTTTGCCAAAATCTTTGAGCGTTATCACGGTAGAATTTATGCGGCCGCTTTCAGGATACTAAAGTCCCGGGAGTTTGCGGAGGAAGTTGTTCAGGAAGTGTTTTTGAAGGTTTGGTCCCGCCGAATTGCCTTTGCCGATGTAAAAAACCTTGAAGCTTTCGTTGTCACATGTGGAAGAAATCTTACGATCGAACTTTTCAGAAAGAGAAACAGGGATGTCGAACGTGCCTACAAATACGCTAGCAGGCAGCAGTCTTCGGAAAATACGACTGAAAGCGTAATTATTGAAGGTGAATTAGAGCAACTTCTGCAGCAGGCCATCAGTCGCCTGACGCCGCGCGAGAGGACTGCATACGAGTTGTCGCGGGTGGAAGGGCTTAGCCACCGCGACATTGCGGCGAAACTCAACATCAGCGCAAACCGGGTTAATAACCTGATCAAGGCGGCTACAAAGTCGATCCGGGAGGATTTGAAACCTCACATCGGATTCACCCTTATTCCCCTTTTGCTTCAAATTTTGAAAGATTTTTAGACCCATTCTTTCCGGAGAATCAAAATAAATTTTACCCTAGCTGGGCTATCCCGGTATTCTGTCTCGTCTTATCTACATGGACTCACAGCTCCTAGTCCGGGGCACAAGAGCTTATGACCAGATTCGACGAATTAGTACAATTGTGTTTAGACGATAAAGCCTCTGAAAGCGATATCGAAGAGATGTTCCGTTTATACCGGGAGGGACGGGGGAACGTCGAAGGGCTGAAAAGGGCCTATGACGAGATCGCATTAAGGGCTGTAGACTACAAAATTGAAAGGCAGCACGAGATCGTCCGCGACATTCTCGCTGCGGGGAAGCAAAGGCGATCCAGTAGCCGCCGTATCTGGTATGCGGCTGCATCTCTAATGATTGCCGCGACGATCTTCTATTTATCGTACCAGGGGACAGGAGAACAGGCTGTTGAGCTTGCTCAAAGCGAAGAGACCTATTCCGAAGATACGCGTTCTGTTGTAGGAAATGACTTTATTCACTTGCCTGACGGCACAACGGTTACACTCCAGCTTGGCGCAAAACTTACGTACCGGAAGGCGTTTTTACAACGTGAGGTCGAGTTGACGGGCCAGGCGTTTTTCGATGTTGCCCACGATTCCGCGCGCCCCTTCAGGGTTCATACCGGGAAAGTCGTCACTACAGTGCTTGGGACGGCCTTCAACATTGATGCAGCTTCCGGCGAACTGGTCACTGTAACTGTAACACGCGGTAAAGTCTCGGTTGGTGACGATGCACATACGTACGGAACAATACAGCCAAACGAACAGATCGCCGTGAATACCGTCACGAACGAGTTTGTGAAATCGCAGGTTGATTCTCAAACGGCCGTTCAATGGAAGGAGGATTATTTTATCCTGGACCGCGTATCCATCGAGGAAGCTGTTGCCCTGATAGAGAAAAAGTTTAACGTTGAGGTAATTGTGCAAAACAGAGAAATGCTTCCTTGCGTGATCAGCGCTTACTTTACTAATCATGAAAATCTTGAACAGATCATTGAGAATATCAGTACTGTCCGGCAGGCACAGTATAGTATCTCTGGAGATGTCATAAACATTAGTGGCGGTAAGGCATGCAATTGAAGAACCGTGATAAATCGATATCTGAACTCTAAAACTAAACCCTATGCCAAATCACAACAGAATAGACGACAGCTAAAACCACGAATAAGAAAACCACCCGCGGTTGGCCCTGCGGATGGTTTGGAGTCTTAATTATTGGTGAACAATTAAAACATTGCAAGATATGAATTTTTCTTTACTTAAAGGAAGGGGACTCCTGTGCCTTTACCGGCTAAAGAACTCCGACAAGATCAGGTTTTATATGAAAGTGAGCTTTATTTATATCCTGATAGTAACCTGCAGTATTGCTCTGGTGCAAGCTCATGATACGTTTGGCCAGGGGCTTGATACCAAGGTCACCGTGGAAATGAAGGACCAAAAGTTGGAGAACCTGTTCAAGCTCCTTCATCGGAAAACAGGACTTTCTTTCATTTACAACGACGATGAAATAGACCACTATCACGACGTCACAATTCGCGCATCGAATCGGAGTGTAAGAGAAGTGCTCGACAACGTATTGAATGGAAAGCCTCTTTCATACAAGGTTAACGGTAAAGCTGTACTCGTTTTCGAGATTTCGAAAACTGCCAATGGGCAGAGCACCGATACGCCCTCCGAAGCCTTGGATATACGAGAGGTTTTTCTTTTCTCCATTACCGGAACCGTAAAAGACGCAGCTACCCAGGAGCCGTTGCCAGCTGTTAACATTATTGTAAAGGGAACTGCCAATGGAACGACTACTGATGCTCAGGGTAGGTACACGCTCAATGTCCCTGATGAAGCCACTACTCTTATATTTTCGTTTATCGGGTATCAGACACAGGAGGTTGTGATCAATAGTCGGGCTGTGATCGACGTGAATTTGGTTGCGGAACTCACGGCTTTGGAAGAGATTGTTGTCATCGGTTATGGACAGCGCGAGAAGAAAGACCTGACCGGTGCCGTCGCGCAGATATCTTCTGAAACAATCCAGAAGCAGGTTTCCATGTCGCCGGAGATGGCGATGCAAGGCCGGATGTCTGGCGTGTATGTCAGCAATCCGGGAAGCGGTCCAACGGCTCGTCCGGAAATCCGGATACGGGGAGTCGGTACGTTGAATAACAACGATCCGTTATATGTTATTGACGGTATTCCGCTTTTTGAAGGCGGTGCTGCAAGGACTGCCGGTACAGCAGGCGCAAATGATCGGCGTTCCGATTTGCGAGGACCTGTGAATGTTTTTGCGCTCATTAATCCGAATGACATCGAATCGATCTCTGTCCTGAAAGATGCTTCGGCCACTGCGATCTATGGTGTACGTGCCGCTAACGGTGTCATTCTCATCACCACGAAACGCGGAAAGGAGGGAAGGCCACGTGTTAATTTCAGCTCCAGCATCGGCGTCCAAAACATAAACAAGCGTTATGATGTGTTAGGTGTCGACGAATATGTAGACATCACACGGGAAGCGTGGCAAAACAGAGCGGGTTATACTCCAGGTGCACCTGACTTGTACTTGTTTGATCCGAACCATGCTGATTACCTGGGTAACAGCAAAAATTACAGCAAAGACTGGATAGAAAATGCGTTCGTAAAGAATGCGATGATTCAGGATTACAATTTATCAGTCTCGGGAGGGAATCAGGTTACCAACTACGCGGTCGGTGTAGGCATCTCTGATCAAGAGGACGCCGTGTGGGCAGACCGATTCAAGCGCTATTCCCTTTTCGTTAATTCTGACCATAAGATAACTTCCTGGTTAACGCTTGGCGAGACGATTCGGGTAGTGTACGGTCAGAATGCGACCGCGGGAGCGCGGCCGGGCTTTGATGTGTCGTTCGTAGCACCGTGGCAGCCTTTCTATGATGAGTCCGATCCTCTTGGATATGCGAAACCTGGCGGCTCGGTAAATAACACCTTCCGCGCCAACCGGTACGGTACTGGTAGTATGACAAATTTTAAGGGACTCGGCGGTCTGCGGACGAATGAGCGAGACATGATCCGCAATATCGGTTCGCTGTATGCGGAATTGAAACCTTTTAAGGGTTTACGTATTCGGGGTACCTACTCGGTCGATCAATCCAATAACATTCGCGAGACCTACGATGACCAACGGTATACATTGTATAATCACACGGGCGGTGTCATTAATACCAATTCGGGCAACCCCTATAACCGACGAATCAATGAAAATTTAAACCTGGTGGGCGAATTCCTTATTGGATACAACCAGTCCTTTGGCAAAAACAACGTTGACGTAGTTCTGAATGCGATGGACCAGCGGATGTACTGGAACAATACACAGATGTCCATGACGCAGCGTTCACCTGTTCCGAGCTGGGAGCAACGTCGCATCGAGGAGGGCTGGGCCCCTGGCGACAAAGGTTTGTTCTATGAGCGTGTTCAATATGGACTGCAAGGATATATGGGGAGAATCAGCTATAACTTTGATCAGCGATACTACGTTGACGCGACCATCAGACGCGATGGGACGTCCCGTTTCGCGCCTGGTCTGAACTGGGGAACATTCCCTTCAATGGCAGCGGCGTGGCGGATATCCAGTGAGTCGTTTATGAGTGACTTGGATTTCATCAGCGATCTTAAGCTGCGGGCTGGCTACGGCAAAGTTGGAAACCAGGATACCGAAGAGTATGCATTTGTTTCCCGGATCAATGCGAATCCGAAGGCAGCCTTCGGTAGCGGTACAGAGCTGGGTAATGGCGTGATCGGAGATGCCGCTGCCCTTGCAAACTTCGCCACACCTGAATTAACCTGGGAAACGCACACAACATTTAATATAGGGTTCGACGGCGAATTTCTTCAGGGGAAGCTCCGGTTCTCTGTGGAATACTATAGCCGTCTTGCAGACGATATTCTGCAAGCGTACCCCATCCCTGCACTTATCGGATTCACCAGTAGTCCTGTGGTCAACCTCGCTCAGGTGAGCAACAGAGGTTTCGAGTTTGAAGGCGAATTCAATCAACAATTCGGTGGCGTCCTATTCAATCTAGGATTTAATTTTACTTCGGTGCGTAACCGAGTGTTAAAGCTCTACAATGAAGTGCCTTACGGTAGCGGTAGTGGCAGGATTCAAATTGGTGAATCGATGAATTCTATTTACGGGTACAGAACTGCGGGCATATTTCAGACACAGCAAGAAGTGGACGACTACCTTGCTAATACGAACGACCAGAGTTATGTGACATTCAAAGCCCCTGGAGATGTTCGCTATGTCGATTTCGCAGGCGCACCACCGGACGGTGCACACGCTTCCGTATTTCAGTCCATCGGAGCTGATGGCATTGTTAATCCTTACGATCAAACGGTCATTGGCAAGACGATCCCTGGCTACTACTACGGCATCAACCTCGGTGCGACGTTCGGTAACTTCGATCTCACAGTATTCTTCAGGGGAGTCGGTGATGTGAACAAGGCTACATCTCTGGGACTCCTCTCCGTAGGCGGCGCCGGCGGAAATTATGTCGCCGACTACCGCAATCGATGGAGGGAGGACAGTCCTTCGAATACCATTCCGCGCGCAATTCAGGGCGACCCATCCGGAAACGGAAGATTCTCTGATCGGTTTGTTCACGATGCGGGCTTTTTCCGTCTGCAAAACGTACAACTTGGATATACCATTCCTTCCTCGACGGTGTCAAAGATTGGTTTGGCTACCGCCCGCATAACGGCAACCGGTACGAACCTGTTCGTGATTTCGCCATACCCTGATCTGGATCCGGAGAACATTACGACTCCGACGAATTTTATACTGGGTCTAAACTTCGGGTTCTAATTCAAAATGATTCAGCATATGAAAAAAATATTTGTATCAGCTTTTATTGCGGTCTCGATCCTAACATCGATATCCTGTAACAAGGATACCGTAGAACTTAAACCGATAGGATACACGGAAGCTGGATTCTTTTCCAGTGAACAGGAATTTGATTGGGCAGCAAAGGGTATCTATATGAAAATTGGAATTTACTTTGCTTTTCAGAATGATCCCGGGCGGGTGATCGCCTGCCTCTTCATGCTTCCTGATGATGATTTAACCACGAGAAATGGCGGGTTTGCTGAGGAGAACTTCATCGGATTGAACGGCGCGAATGATCGCATATCGCGGTTTTACAACGCATCCTATCAGGCGATACAACGCGCAAACACGTTGCTCGAACAGATTGAACAACGGGGTGACGTCTATACGGTAAACCCCGAATTGAAGAACTGGCATAAGGGCGAAGCGTTGTTCCTTAGATCGTATGTCAACTTTATGTTGTGGAACGTCTTTGGCACCGCACCCGTCGTAAACACCCGGATCAAGTCCGTTGAGGAAGCCAACGAGATGAAGAACTCGACTGGCACTGAGCTGCTGGATCAGGCGATCAACGACCTTGAAGAGGCTGCTACGCTTTTGCCGCAAGCCTGGCCTGCGACATTGCTTAACCTACCCACCTTGGGTCGGGCAACACAGAATTCAGCTTACGGTCTTCGCGCAAAAGCACTCGTGTTCCGCGCGACGGTTAGCGGTTCGACCGCCGACTATGCCAGCGCAATTGCCGATATCAACAGTATTGCTGGCAGGTCGCTGATGGACAACTATGCCAAGAACTTCGACGCATCATTTGAAAACAACAGTGAGTCGCTGTTTGAATACCAGGCTAACCGGTCCATTGGAAACGCCAATGCGGCTTTGCCGCCGGACGACTTCGCCGCCATCGGTGAGATATCGCACTACGTCGGCTACTACAATCAGATGCCTTCGTGGATTGGTGACCGATTTCATACGGCCACTGAAGATCTGTACAATGCATACCCCACGGGAGATCCGCGAGTGGGTCATATCTTCAAAGACGCACCCGCTTTCACAGGCACCACGCCTAACATTGTGAAATATGTTGAAAGAGGCGCATGGCTTCCGGGCAACGTACCCCCGGGCGGAAGTGGACTGAATGCCAATAACCCGCGTATACTCCGCTACGCCGAGGCCCTCCTGCTAAAAGCTGAGGCTATTGCCATGTCAGGTGGTGACCTGGATGAGGCCATCGGCCTCATCAATGAGGTTAGAGAACGCGCGCGTGCGTCGACTGACGATGGTGTACCCGCGCTGGAACCCGCAGACCACCCGTCTGTAGGAGATAAGGCAACCGTCCTTCAATGGATATTCGAGGAAAGAAGGCTCGAATTCGCATTCGAGCATGGAACACGCTGGTTCGATCTCAGGCGCAGGCATCTTGCGGCAGACCCGATTATCAAAATCGATCTGGAGGATCAGGAGTTTTATTCAGTTCAGGTGGGGACAAAGTTTGAAGCGCATAACGTTTACTTCCCGTTGCCAAACGGTGATGTGCAACAGTTACCGCTCGTTGACCAGAATGATGGCTACTAATTGCCCTCAAGAGATAAAAAAAGCCGTCCATGTGGACGGCTTTTTTTTTATTGTTCAGAGCGCGAGCCTCGGCGCGACCGGGCGGTGAATCCGTGTTGAGAACTTAGTGCCTCGCTCATAACTCTGCACTCTGCGCTCATCACTCTGCACTCCGGCTCTGAGGTTCGAACTTTGAGTGCAAGATCTTGAGGTATCTGAGTGATGAGTTCAGAGTTCAGAATTTTTGGAGAACCGACGCAGGTTGGGGACATCACTTCCCGATACAAAACTTCCCAAATATATTCCCAAGCAGGTCCTCGGTGGTGATTGTTCCGGTGATCTCTCCCAGGTAATGCAAGGCCTGGCGTATGTCCATTGCGAGGAAGTCGCCGGTGATTTCGTTGTCCATTCCTTCGAGGACGCGTTGTAGCGCGTCGTAGGTTTGCGAAAGGTTGTGGTAGTGCCGTGCGTTGGTCACAATAACGTCACCGGTACGGATACCGCGCACTTGGAACAAGGCGAGGATCTTCTCTTTCAGGACGTCGATGTTGGTGCGGTTGGCTGCGGATATGAAGACGAAGTCGTCGCGTTCAAGTTTGGAAACCAGATCGCTGTCGGCGCGGTCGATCTTGTTGCCGACTTTTATGTACGGAACGCCGAGGCTGCGCAACTGCTCTTCCTCGCGCACAATGTCGTCATATGTGGTATTGGAGAGGTCGAACAAGTAGATGATCAGGGACGCTTTCTTCATGTGCTCCCGCGTGCGCGCGACGCCCATGGCTTCGATGATGTCTTCGGTCTCGCGCAGCCCGGCGGTGTCGATGAAGCGGAAGTTGATGCCGCCCAGGATAATCTCATCTTCGATGACGTCGCGTGTGGTACCGGGTATGTCGGATACTATGGCGCGGTCTTCGTTTAACAGTATGTTCAGGAGCGTCGACTTTCCCGCATTTGGCTTTCCGGCGATCACGGTCGGGACTCCGTTCTTGATTACGTTGCCTTGATCGAAGGAGTCCATCAGGTTCTTCAAATACGACTGGATCTTCACGATCAGGGCAGTGAGGTCGTCGCGTTTGGCAAACTCAACGTCTTCTTCGCCAAAGTCGAGTTCCAGTTCGATCAGCGATGCAAAATGAATGAGCTCTTCGCGTAGCTCGTTGATCTGGCGCGAGAATCCGCCGCGCATCTGGTTGAGGGCGGCTTGCCGCGCGTTGTCGGTTTCGGCGTTGATGAGGTCGGCCACAGCCTCCGCCTGAGCGAGGTCAAAGCGCCCGTGCAGAAATGCGCGTTTCGTAAACTCGCCTGGCTCGGCGAGCCGCGCGCCCTCACGGAGCAGCACGCGGATGATTTCCTTGGCGATGAGGGGAGACCCGTGACAGGAAATCTCGATGCTGTCTTCTCGTGTGAAGGAGTTGGGTGCGCGAAAGATTGAGACCAGGACTTCGTCGATGGTCTTTTCGTGGTCGCGAAGGCTTCCGAAGTGTATTGTGTGTGTCGCTTGCTCGGCAAGTCGCTTGCCGCGGAAGACGCGGTCGGTGATTGCGATTGATTCTGGTCCGGACAGCCGGATGACGGCAATCGCGGATATACCAGGTGCCGTGGCCAGCGCGACAATGGTGTCTTGTGTCATGGCGCAAAAATAGTGCTTTCCGCTGTACTAGCGGGAGAAACAGAATCTTTCCCAGTTCCTATACGACTTCCGGCTGAGGCGCGACGGGATGCTTGCGCTGCCACAGGTTGTAGGAGAGGGCGCCGGCAAACAGCACGCCCGCCATCGTCGCAATGGCGCCGGCGATGGAGCAGTCAATCCAGACTGCAAGCCAGTATCCAGTGAAGGACGCGGCCACGCCGAAGATGCACGCGAGCACGAGCATCCACTTAAGTTCGTCCGTGAGCAGGTAGGCGGTGGCGGCGGGGGCGATGAGAAGGGCGACGACGAGAATGGCCCCGACTTGTTCGAATGACGCGACTGTCGTGGCTGATACGGCGCCCATCAGCAAATAGTGCCACAGTGCTGTCGAAATGCCGATGCTGCTCGCATACGCGGGGTCAAAGGTCGTAAGAAACAATTCCTTGTAACCAAAGCCGATGAAGCCGAGTACGAGCAATAAGATCGCTGCTGTGGTATAGAGTGCGCGCGGTCCCATAATTGTGCCATCGGCAGTGATCCACAAGTCGAGAGGTACATAGGCGATCTCGCCGTACAGAACGCAGTCCTGGTCGATGTCGACTTTCCCGGCGAACAGCGATATCAACACAACGCCGACGGCGAACAGCCACGTAAAGGTGACGCCAATTGAAGCATCTGTCTGAAGTCGCGCTTTCTTGTGGAAAAACTCGATCAGGAATGTGGTGGCGATACCGATGAGGCCTGCGCCAATCAGCATCGTGAAGGAGTCCCGCGAACCCGATATCAGGAAAGCGATGACAATTCCGGGAAGGACGGCGTGGGAGATTGCATCGCCTACCATTGCCATCTTCCGCAATATGAGGTAGCAGCCTAGCAAAGCGCAACTCATTGATACGAGTGATGCTGTTGCGATGATATAGAAGTCGTTCATGTTCTGGTCCACGGTCCATCGTCTACAGTCCACGGCTCTTGAGCTGAGATCGTCGACTATGGACCGTTTTTCTTAATTTGTTAATATTACATCTTCCCACCTGAGTTTTTCTTTCCGATAGTCCTCCCGGTCGCCGACCGTGGACTAATACGGTATCTCCGATCGGTGGGGATCGGATTTCGGATAATTCAACACGCGCTCGAGCTCGGCTTCGAGTTCGGGTGTCAACAAGTGTTCAATCGTATCGGCGTCTTCGTGTACGTGATCAGGTGCAATGTTCAGATGCGTCGTTAGGTACAGTTCCCACAGTCGATGCATCTTCACCACGCGCTGACCACGGTCTTTTCCGGCGTCCGTCAATCCCCAGAGACTGCCCGTTTGTTCGAGGTACCCTTGGTTTCGCAGTCGCCGCAGTACTTTCACGAGATTTTCTCGTTCAAACTGACGTCGCCGCGTAATCTCGTCGACGGACCGCTGTAGGTAGAAGTTCTTGCTCTCTTCGCCGAGCTGGTACAATGCTTTCAAAACGTTTTCATCGTTGATCGTCTTCCTGATTCGGGTTTGTTTCAGCAGTCTGCTGAAGATACCGCGTCTTGGCGCGAAGAAGAACGATATGAAGGCGATCGTGGAAATCACGATCACGATC
>JBIQJZ010000064.1:10440-11654 GCA_044507115.1 Flammeovirgaceae bacterium
GGGCCGGTTGGCATCGCGGGTGCAACGTATGAGATGTACGCGCCGGCGAGTCCGCTGAAAGCGCCAAAGATACTCGCGAGCAGGAACATCACGCGGAGGCGATCGGTCCAGAAACGGGCAGCCGCAGCCGGCGTGATCAGAATAGCGGCCATCAATACGACGCCGACAGCCTGGATGCCAATAACAACGGCGAGTACAATCAGGGACGTGAGAATCAGTTCAATCCTGCGCACTGGCATACCGATGGACTCGGCGTACTCTTTGTTGAATGCGACCATGGTAAACTCTTTGAAGAGCAGGAACACGGCTATGAGAAGCGCGACTGCTACGACTGCGAATACGTACAGGTCTTCGCCCACTAACGCTGCAGCTTTTCCAAAGAGAAAATGGTCGAGGCCGGATTGCGCTGCGTTGCCGGATTTCTGTATGACGGTCAGCAGCACGATGCCGACGCCGAAGAATACCGACAGCACGAGGCCAATGGCGGTGTCTTCCTTAATCCGGGTCCTGCGGACGATCATATCCACAACGACGAGCGATAGCCATCCTGTTGCGAAGGCCCCGGCAACCAGGAAGATCGGGTTCTTGGTGCCGGACATTAGAAACCCGAGGCAGATACCTGGCAGCACCGCGTGGGATATGGCGTCGCCGACCAGCGCGCGTTTGTTGAGAAACGTAAACGATCCTACTATGGCGGAGCTCGCAGTCAACAACACGGAGCCGATGACGACAAACCGGATATTCGGGTCAGTGAACGAAAAAAATTCAATCAGCGATTCCATTATTTCGTTTATTTCGTTTCACGGCTGGGAAAACTTTCGCGTCGCAACAGGTCGGCAACATCCGCCAGTATCGTCAATTTTCCTCCATAGGTGTCGTGCAAGTTTGCCTGGGTAAAAGTTGTCTTCGTAGGACCGCAAGCGATCAGCCGTGTGTTCAACATGATGACCCAGTCGAAATACTGCGACACAGAGTGCAGGTCGTGGTGTACAACGATGACGGTCTTTCCCGCGTGCGTCATCCCTTTCAGTAATTCGATGATCGTCTTTTCCGTGGCAGCATCTACGCCGGCGAAGGGTTCATCCATGAAGTAGATATCCGCTTGTTGGGCGAGGGCGCGCGCAAGGAATGTACGCTGTTGCTGTCCACCGGAGAGCTGCGAGATCTGGCGGCTGGCGAATGCTTCCATTCCGACTTTCTTGAGGCTATCCATG
>JBIQJZ010000064.1:11664-16124 GCA_044507115.1 Flammeovirgaceae bacterium
CGCGGGCGTTTGAACAGGCCGAGCTTTCCATAACGCCCCATCAGGACCACGTCGAGAACGGAGGCGGGAAAATCCCAGTCGACGGATTCGCGCTGTGGGACATAGCTGATGCGGGCCCGGACATCGTCTATGTCCTGGTCAAACACTTTTACGTAGCCACTGCTCAGGGGCAGTATCCCCATCACCGCTTTGATCAGCGTAGACTTCCCCGCGCCATTGGGGCCGATTATACCGATCAGCTTTCCCTGTGGAAGGGTGAGATCGACATTCCATAGGACGGGCTTTCGATCGAACGCGACGGTCAGATCATGTATTTCGAGTGAGGGTTGTATCGTCGTATCGTTGTTCATTATTCTTTGTTGACTTTAGTATTCTCCAACGTATTAGCACTGCTCTTCACCACACGCTGAATCGCACTCCAAGGAATCCTTTCGCTCCTTGTATCGATGCGTAGTTATAGCTCGTGTCAAAATTCCTTCCAAAAGGGTTATCCGGTTCAAGCAATGGGTTCTCCGGAAAGAAGTTCAGCATGTTCTTCACGCCGGCGTACAACTCCAGTCCGTTGCTGAATTTCTTGCCGACCTGGAAGTTCATGATCGTAAACCATGGCGACTGACTTGGGCGCGGGTCGATATCGGGTGGTCCGACAGGCAGGTCCATCGGCCCCGTGAATCTTCCTGTCAGGTCGAAGGTCAGTCCCGCGCGATCCATTGCGTAGCTGAACGCGTACGTGCCAGATACTTTCGGAGCAAACAGCTGTGGAATTTTTTCACCCTCGGGGCCTGACACCTGGTAAACATCCATAACCGTTACGCCGGCGAGAACTTTGAAGCTGCTTGCGAATGCCAGGTCAGCGTTCAGCGTGATGCCTTTGGACACCGCGTGTCCTTCGAGGTTGTCGTACAGGATTAGGTCTGGGTCAGTGAGGAAATCACCAACGATCTTATTGGTGAAGTACGTGTAGAACGTGCTCACGTCAAAACCGATGTACCCGGTATCGTGTGTGAACTGGGCGGCGTAGTTGAGGTTGACATTCCATGATTGCTCCGGCTTAAGCGCATTTTGTATCACAACCGATCGTGCGCCGGTGAGGGCTGCGTGGTCTTCCGTGAACAGATTGACTACCCGGAACCCATTGCCGCTGCTTAGGCGGAACGTATGGTTCTTATCGGGCGAGAACTTAAGGCTCAGCCTTGGCGAAAAGATGTTGCCATGGTGACTGTGGTGATCGTACCGAACCCCCCCGAGCACGGTGAGGTGATCGCTGAAGGTCAACTCATCTTGCAGGAAGAACCCGGGAAGAAACATTCGCATCGGGGAGTTCTGAGTACTTGCGTCACCTCCGGTGCGGGTGCCGGGTGTGTTGTCGTCGTAGTAGGTAAAGCGAAACGGTATCCCTGCCAGCAGGTCATGCCGGCCTATCTTCTTGTCCCACCGGAGTTGGGTGAAAGCGACGTGCTGGTCCGCGAGGTACTTGTATATCCCGTAATACGAATCCTGCAGGTGGTAATTATACGAGTAGTCGAGGGTTACTTTCTCGTTCGCAACCGGGAGTTGGTAGTTGCCGATCACCTCGACGCGGTTCGTGTAGATGCTTTCACCATAAACCTGGTCACTTCCCCTGAGGCCTTTCTTCCATTGCAGTTCTCCGCCCCAACGGTCTTCGTACACGTAACGCAGTGCGAGTGACGCTATTCTTGCTTCACGACGCTCAAAATCCAGTTTGCTGAATAGCGAGATCCGTTGTTGTTGCGTGACATCCGTAAAGTTGTCGTCATTCACATCCATCGGATTGTCGAAGTTGAAATAGTTGAGCCCGACGAGCGCGTGGGTCTTATTAAGTCTGAGTTTGGTCGCCAGGTCAGCGTTGTATTCAGCTACAGTTGTTGCGGAGAGGTCGATATTCAGTGCGGGCGAGGAGAGCGGGTCTTTCGTAATGATGTTGACCAGGCCACCGACCGCCTCCGATCCGTAGAGAGTAGATGCCGGACCTTTCACGACTTCGATTCGTTTCACCAGACTGTTGGGGATTCCGGCAAGGCCGTACACCGTTGCCAGGCTGCTGACGATTGGCATACCATCGAGCAGTACCATTGTATAGGGGCCCTCCATCCCATTGATGTGGATGTCACCAGTGTTACACACATTGCAGTTTAGTTGCGGCTGCACGCCGTTGATCATGCCGAGCGACTCGAATATGCTCGGCGCCGGATTTTTCATGAACAGGGCAGGGGAGTAAACTTCCACCGGTATCGGCGAGTTCATCCGGGTAACTTCTTTCATCGTTCCGGATACCACAACTACCTCCTTCAGTGAACTCGGATCGGGACTGAGAAAGATCGTATACCGCGCTTGGCCCCGACGCACTTCAACGGTGTCGCTGCGGTATCCAACAAATGAGACTACCAGCCTCTTTGGGTTAGCATCGGCCGGGAGCGGAATGAAAAAGTTGCCTTGGTGGTCCGTCGTCACGCCGGCCGATGAAGGCAGGACGAGCACCGACGCATAAGCCAGGGCCTCGCGCGTATCGGCGTCGCGTACCGATCCCGACAAGCTGTTCTGCTGGGCATTGGCAAGCAAACCACACGTTGCAAGTATTCCGATGATGATCAGACGTAGCATATTACTTCAACGACTCCACGATCGTCCGAACATTTGCGTTGAACATTCCAATGTAGTTGCCTTCAGGAGTGCCGGCGGCACCCATTGCATCGGAGAACAGATTTCCTCCGATGCGCACATTCCACCCTCTTTTTCGACATCCTTCCACAACCGCCTCAATAGATTTCGGCGACACCGACGACTCGACGAAGATTGCTTTGACCTTGCGCTCGATAATGAAGTCGACAAGTTCTGTAACATCGCGCAAACCGAATTCCGATACAGTAGATATTCCCTGCAATCCACGTACTTCGATTCCGTACGCGTCTCCGAAATATCCGAATGCGTCATGTGCGGTGATCAGTACCCGTTGCATCGCGGGAATCTGTTCAATAGATGACGCGACTGCCTGGTGAAGCGAGTCGAGCCTGCGGAGGTATATTTGGGCGTTTTGTTTATACTCGTCTCGATGCGCAGAGTCGTACTCCTGTAGGAATTCGCTGATGCCGGCCACTGCCTGCTGCCAGAGTTTCACATCGAACCAGATGTGCGGGTCGTACGTGGACGCATACCCTTGCATGCTGCGCAGTTGCTCCTTGGGGATCCCTTCACCCAGCGCGATGACTGGTTTGATTCTGCTGAGTTTTGCGAATACTTCGCCCATTTTTCCCTCCAGACGCAGACCGTTGTAGAAAATGATATCCGCTCCTGTCAGGCGTTCAAGATCACCATGCGTAGCCTTGTAGAGATGGGGATCAACGCCCGGGCCCATGATCGCCACGACGTCAGCATGATCACCCGCGATGTTCACCGCCGCGTCCGCGATCATTCCCGTAGTCGCCACGATCTTGATCCGATCTGTTGACCTTCGCCCACCGCGCTCCTCCGGCTTACAACCAGCAAACACCACCCCCGACAAAATCAACCAGAACGTAAACTTCATCCTCATAAAAAACTATAAACTATTAGTTCCCATTAATCACGTCCCCCCACTCACCACTCACCACTCACCACTCACCACTGCCGACTCACGATTCACGACCCTCACCCCCTCACCAACAAATTCATCGCCGCATCCCGCGAGATAAAAACTTTGGTCTTGCCATCGATCAGCACCTCCAGCGAGCCATCGAACTCGATCTTTTCGAGGATAGTTACTTTTGCGCCGATGTAGATGCCGATCTTGCTCAGGTATTGCAGGAAGGCGGGCGATCCATCCTTCACTGAACGGACGACTGACTTCGAGTTAGTCGTCGCATCTGACAGGGGCAGGAGACGCAGTTCCTGAATCTTGCCGTGCTTGTCGGGAATCGGATGACCATGTGGATCCGCCGTCGGGTATCCGAGAAACTCATCAAGCTTCTCGATTAGTAACGGCGACTGAATATGCTCAAGCTGTTCAGCGACATCGTGGACTTCATCCCAGGTGAAATTGAGTTTTTCGACCAGGAATGTCTCCCACAGGCGGTGCTTGCGGATGACGGATAGCGCTTCCGATTCGCCGTGTTTGGTGATCTTGGCGCCATAGTACTTCTCGTACGAGATTAGGTCTTTGTTCGAAAGCTTCTTGATCATGTCCGTCACCGAAGCCGCTTTTGTGCTCATGCTCTCTGCGATCTCGTTGGTAGACACAGCCTTCTGACCACCCTCCGAGAGGCGGTAAATGGCTTTTAGGTAATTTTCTTCCGTAAAACTGAGCATCCTTCCCTTAATAACGATATGCAAAAATAAAAGTTTAGATAACTCTAAAAAATGTTTTAGAGGTATTTATTTGCGTGTAGACGATAAGGGGAGGGACGGGTCTGGCGTTGTTTCATATTGGACCCCTTCAGGGTCCCTGGGGGATCTGGTGTGCGTAT
>JBIQJZ010000065.1:0-10028 GCA_044507115.1 Flammeovirgaceae bacterium
CACGGTAGAACGCAAATGTATCGGGATGAATAAACTCGATGACCTCATGATGGTGCTTCGTCGGCTGCAGATACTGACCTAGCGTGAGAATGAGCAGGCCGTTTTCCACAAGATCGTCCATCGCTTTAAGCACCTCATCGCGTGTTTCGCCGAGGCCAAGCATGATACCGGACTTCGTACGTTTTCCTGCTTCGCGTATTCGGCGGATTTGCTCAAGGCTCCTTTCATAACGCGCCTGCGGGCGCACCGCCCGGTAGAGTCTGCTAACGGTCTCCATATTGTGAGACACAACTTCTTGCCCCCCTTCAATCATGCGATGCAAGGCGTCCCAGTTGCCCTTGGTGTCGGGGATCAGTGTCTCGATCGTTGTCTCGGGACTCGCTTTCTTAGTTTCGATAACCGTTTGATACCAGATCTCTGCCCCTCGATCCTTGAGTTCGTCGCGGTTGACCGAAGTAATCACCGCGTGCTTCACTTGCATGAGCTTAATTGCTTCCGCTACGCGCCGAGGTTCATCCTTGTCATATTCGGTAGGTCGGCCGGTCGCAACCGCGCAGAATGTGCAACTGCGTGTGCAGATGTTTCCTAGTATCATGAACGTCGCCGTGCCGGCGCCCCAACACTCGCCCATGTTAGGACAGTTTCCACTCTCGCAAATTGTGTGGAGTTTATAGTTGTCGACTAAACGGCGAACTCGCGCATAGTCGGGGCCAACGGGGAGTTTTACCCGCAACCAATCTGGTTTCTTTCTTCGCGAGTCGTCTTTGGATATAACGGGTAGTTCGATCATGGGATGTGCCTATTCATCGGGAGTGTCCCGATCAAAACAAAAATCCGCGCCGTTTGGTTTGCGGAATTCTCGTTTGTTATTTCCTGCCTACTTGCCGATCAATTCCTTGTACTGGTCAGCGGTCAATAGTGAGTCCACCGGGCCTGAAAGTTCCACTTTGATCATCCAGCCTTCTCCGTAAGGGTCTTCATTGACCTTTTCCGGGCTGCCTTCCAGGATAGCGTTAACTTCCAAAACCTTTCCCGACGCAGGCATATACAGATCCGAAACGGTTTTGACCGCCTCGACCGATCCAAAAATTTCATTTGCAGCTACATCCTGTCCAAGACTGGTAATGTCTATGTAAACGATGTCGCCCAGCTCGCTTTGCGCAAAATCGGTAATGCCGATAGTTGCATGCTTGCCTTCAATTTTGATCCACTCGTGATCTTTGGTGTACTGCAGTCCGTCAGGAATATTCATGGTTGGTTAAACTTTGGCCAAAAATAGCGATTTTTTCGAAAGGTCCCGAAGTGTTATTGCGCCAGGCTAAAACGCACCTGCACTCCGAACCGGGTGGTCGCTCGAGGAAAGGAGTTGGTAACCAACGGCTCGTTGATCGTGCGTTCGAAGTAACCCTGCACTGTAAGTTTCTGATTAACAACGTAGCTGATATTTGGTCTCAGCTGGAAGTTGATATTACCGTTTGTGACAGTGCTGAGATCTTCCACTTTTCGCTGTATCGTTTGCGTCTCTCCTATGGAGAAATTCATGCGGAAAGTGACATCGTTTTTCAGGACGATTGTGCGACCCTGCGACTTGAACGGTAGTTTCATGTTGTTCTTGGTCAGGCCGATTTCGCACGTGATGTCGCGACTGTTGAGTTCGGTAACCTGGGCGTTGGAGATGTTTAGGGCCAGGTCGCGTTTCGTCTTATACTCGGCGCGAGCGGTCAGCCGACTCTTGGTGCGGACGTTGATCCCGATCAGCGGGGCGAACTGTTCGGATATCAGGACCTGGCTGATCACATAAAGCGGAACATATTGATTTTGATCGTTAACTATCCCAAAGTACGATCGGTTGTATTCCTCGATCGGAAGATCCATACTGACGAGCGACGGATCGTCCGCCTCCAGAGAGTTGGAATAGTTTAGCACGGAGTACGCGGATTGATATGCGTGGGAGATCGTTACCGATTGGAACAGGTCCTGGAAGAAACCGATCTTTCCGAGTCCGGTGTAGTCTACCCGCCAGTTCGGCAGCGGTGTATTCGGAAAAGGTGAAAGGCTTATCCCATTCGGATCCGCCCCGCTGTAAGCTGCGATAAAGGCGGGAATCACCACGTCTTGTGAAGTTGTGTCGAACTCCGCCCCGTGGAAGGACTGGAATCTGTTCTTGATAACGATCAGGTTGTCTTCGAATTCCTTAAAGACATCGGACTCGATTTCTCCGTTGGTCGGATTGAAGGCTGTGCGTATACTCAGGAACGATACTTTGTAGTTTCCTCCGCGGCTGGGGTTAATAGTGACGAAGGCATCCTGGGGCTCATCGTATCGGAAGATCTCCTGATAGGAACTCGTATTCGATTTTGAAACGTCGAGTTGTATTTTCAGATCGGTCGACGGTTCAACATTTGCACGCAGCTTGATATCCTCGTTGCGTGTTTGTGCGAAGGGTAATGTCAGTGAAGACGATTTGATCAACCATTGCTTACGCGCGGCGTCTAAGCGAATAGTTGGGTCCTGGCTGCCGGTAATAAAACCCCAACCAGGCGCCTGCCAGTCTTTGTCCATCCCAAAAAACCGCGGCGTTTCGTTGAACCCGGGTAGGATCGTTCCTTCGGTGAGCGAATAGGTGGCATTCAACGACCGCACAGACATCAGCAAACGCGCGATTCCTTTCACCAGCCCAGGAGTAGTCTTGACTGTGTCGGGCTGCGGTTGCCGAGCCGGAACCCGCGGTGGTGGCGCCCCGGGTCGGGCAGTGGGTTGCCTGGCGGGTGGTCGCGGGGGTGTGTTGAGTTCCTTTAGGAATTTCACCTTGTTGTACAGCTTTACAAGATCCACCTTGCCACTCACACTGTTGTCGCGCGAGTTTTGAATGGTGTGTTTGAAGTCGAGGCTATCCGGGAGGTCCTGGAGGTTTTTCTCGATCGCAATCGCGTCCGGGATGTTGACAGGACCGGCGCGCCAGTTGAAGCCGGCTTGGTAGCGATAGTCTGCGCTCAGCCAGTCCGTCACGGGGAACTTGTCCAGAGGCAATCGGTAATTCACTGTGAACGTTTGATCGAAATCTTTCATTCTCCCGAAGTTCTTCAGGTTCGTCAGTACGCTGTCGCGTTTTTCCGGTGTGTTAATATCTCCTTCGGGTTCGTCGATGACTGCATTGGTGCGCGCCGAGTACTCAAAGCCCAGGCTTCTCGAAATATCCCAACGCAAGTTGTATTGACGATTGAACGTGAAGTACTTGAGATAATTGGGAGCGGAGTAACTGTATGTCCCGTAAGAGCCGGCTGAGTTCCGGTATATTTTCTTGCCAAAAGACCGGTCGAGGTCCGCCCGGACCGACATATTCGACGGCAGAAGATTGAAATTGAAATCCCGAAGAAATTTGAGATAGGGTGAGGTAAATGCTTTTACCTCTTTGAAGGGTTCTATGCCTGTTGATTTTGGCGCAAAGTTATATGCCACAGAGCCCCTGTATTGCCGCAACAGTGATTCCTTTGTGAAGAAGTTTGTTTGCTGCATTTCGCTGTACGAGTAGCTAAACGATAGGTTCTCGATATCCCACAGGTGGGGGTTTGCATCCTGTTTGACTTTGGTCTTTCGCACGTTGACGAAGTTCAGACTTCGCCGGGTGGTACGATCGCGTATAAGCTCCTTGAAATTTTCCCGGTCAAGCGGATCGGAGAAGGATTTCAACGCAGCATCGACTTTCATGTCGGGGTTCGCGGGGTCGTAATTCGGATTGATCGTCGTGTTTTCGTAGCTGACAAACATCGGTATTCGAATTCCGGTGTTCCCAGGAAGAAGTTTGTCGACATTAACACTTGCGGAAACATCGTATGCCGTTGTCTCATCGCGCGCTCGCTCGCCAATTTTTGAGCTAACGCTTCCGAATCCAAATGTTGTGTGTCGCAATGCGCCGGTGATTGTCGCGAAATCGGCGAGCTTGGCGCTCAACGTCGTGCTGACAGCCCATCCTGGTGTCGTATCGAAATCTGTGACACGCAATTCGTTCGCCCATACGCAGGCCGAGTGTGACCTCCTGTCGGGTGATCGCGGATTTCGCACGCCGATCATCATGACTTGTACACTGCTGAGATCTGGACGCCCAACCATTCGAATCAGATGACGCCCCACCTGTTTGCCGCCTGCGCGCGGATAACTCTCGCCGGTTGGAAATCGCTCCCGGTCGCGAGCCGCCTTTAACGCATAGAGCTCGTTGAGGGCGAGGTCAATCTCGTTCTCCTCCGGCCATACATCGCGGGCGCTCGGATGCTGGATCTCCGCATTGGAGATCTTCAAAGGAATTTCGATTTCGTAGTAGTTCTGATCAAAATCCGTCCCGAGTCGTAGAAAAGCATGCAGCTCGTCATCCTGTGAACGGCTGTCTGCGTGTAAGTACATCTTGATGCGGCCGTAGTTGAAAAGGTCGACGCCAACGTTCTTGAAGATCGCGCGCGCATCCCCGTCTTCGAGATCGTCTACACAGATTTGAACAGATTGCTCGTTAAGCTGGCGCGAGACAGCTGAGGTCACGTCGCGATCTCGCTCGACTCCGGGTGGTATTACGTATGGTGACTTGGGTGTGCTGCCCGGAGTCGGAGGTTCCCACGCGCTGTTCTCCTCGAGGTTTACAACAGATACCCGGAAGTCGTTGAAGTCGGGTTCTTTGTCACCTTGGAAGCCGCCTCCGCGAAGGTCAGCCTGATACCGGCGCCAGCGACTCCCGATCATCCTGAAGTTCGACATGCGAAGTACAACCGGTTGCTGAAAATCGGTTAAGAGCAGTCGCATATATCGAATCGACTTGAACCCGCTGATATTGCCGAACTTACTTTCGAAGTCGCGCACTGGAATCCGGAACAGATACCAGTATACGCCTTCGTGGAAACCTCTCTCTCCTTTCTTCGCCTGAACTTTATCCACGATGTATTCCGCTCCGACGAAGAGTTGTCCCGGTCTCAGGTCAATGTCGTACTCGTAGTACTCCTCGAGTTCACTCAGCGTGTTGTCTTCATTGAGGTCTTCGTTGTCCGGCGTCTGGGTCGCAGATCGCGCGATATCATCAGATGCAGTTGTGATTGGCGAGTTACCATCCTGGCCATTGTAGTCTTTATAGCGCTCCATTATCTGGGCATTGCGTCGGTCGAATTCCGGGTCGAAGTAGTGTCGGTAATCGTCAGCGGATGGGTCCTGAATAACTACCTCCCGCGCGCCGGGGTTCAGCGCGTTGATAAAATCCTGGAAAAACTCCACTTCCTTTTGGGTGGGCAACCCATCGAGACCCACATCCTGATTAGCCCGCGCCCCCGGATCAATGTTGAAGGCGTCTGTTAGGAATTGCTGACTGGTGACGAAACCCCACTCGTTGCGAACTGCCACGCCATCGAGAATGCCATCGGCTGGCAGACCATTCTCAAAGGCGTGCTTGGAGTCGCGGATAACGTCCTCGGAGATACTTCCTAACTGTAAGATAACCTTTCCTCCCGTCGTGTTATTGATCCCTTCCCGTTGGTTGAGCAAGATTTGTCCACCCTCCCCAGGAAGGAAAGGGTCGAGCAACCAGAACTCTACATACTCAATGTTTGCTTTGTCGAAATCCACTTCGCTCCTGATCGCGGTTGTGATACCGCCCCAGTTCGTTCTCGGGTTATCGGAGAGAAGGCCCGCGTTAGTAAGACCTGGGTTGTAGTTGTACGGACCGCGCTCGCTCGGGTAGTATGCGAGGTCCAGGGTCGTCTGCCAGGCCTGCCCTTGTTGGGGCTGCAGCTGGTGATAGATTTCATCGAGTTGGATAGCGCGCTGGTAGTGAAATTTGTTGACGTCTGCCTCGGTGACGTTGCTGGGCTTGAACCTTCCCGATTCGCGATAGAATTGATTGTCAATCGTGTACCACGCGAGTTTTGCACGCTTGAATCCCGCGCGGAGATCAAACGGCTGTCCGCCGCTGGGATCGAACCGCGGGTCGCCAACGGGCGTGGCCGCCAGGCTCCAGGCCTGCGGGGACATCAGGGAAAATGGAGTGGCAGTGTTTTCAAAATCATCTACGTACGCAGTCCCCTCTCCATCGATAATATTTGACGTCCCGGGGATCAGCTGGGCGAACTCACCGGTGAAGTTAATGGAGGAGGTCTCCTTTGTTTGCAGGATCGGGATGGCGTCGACTAACTTCGTAAGAAGGCGGCTATCCTTATGAATATTGAAGTCCAGCCCGTACTGCATATTTCGCGCGGGTTCTGTACCGATCTGGTTTCGACTGACCAATGGCCGCTCGTTATAATACAGGAATGTCGAGCCAAGATTGACATCTTCGTTTACCTGGTAATCGAAGCGGGTACCGATCAGGCTTCGCGTCTGAAAAGCGAATGGATCGGATTGCTCATATTGTATGCTGATGTTCTTCCCGGAACTGAGAATACCTTCGTTGTTGATAATAACTTTTCCGAATGTATAATCTACCGTGTAGTCAGTTCCTTCCATTAGTGGAACGCCGCCGGCGAAAATGCGGACGGATCCTTGTGAAATACCAAATCCGGGAATGAGAATTTCCCTGGCGGAGCCTGACCCTGCACTGTATTGACCCACGAGAAAGAACTTGTTCTTCGTCGCAAAGAGTTCTGCGTCGGCCTTTGTTGTTCGGTACAGCGTGTCATACGCGTATTTCTGAATCAGGAAGTCCTCGTTCGGCTGACCCCTGAATGCTTCGCGAAGTGCGGCGCTGAAAGGCTCGAGGTATGGGAAGATGATGAGGCCATTCCGCGTGTCAATGGTAATTCCTTCGACGAAGTCGAAGTTTCCGTCTCGCTGAGGGTCGTTGACTGGATTTAGTTTGTCAAGGCCGAATACTTCGATCAACTGCCGTTCGCGCAGGGTACTGCTTCCTTCCTGCAGTTGGGGGTTGTCGATACCGGTCCGGTCGTCGCGATAGATTACGCGGAGTTGAAATCCATCCCTCGACAACTGGTTTACATTCAACCAGTAGATATTCTTCATCATGAGATCCCAGGTTGGAATGACTCGGTCGTTCTGGTCCCGGATACTCACCTTTCGGGGTCGCAGGAGTTTCAGGAAGATTACGTTTTCGTTTTTCTGCCCGTCGATGTCATCTGTCAACTCGCCGACCCGATATCGACCGGTTCCTGCTGTATATTCATACGCAACGGCTATTGCTTCATCGTTCTGAAGTTTCCGGGTAAGGGAGATATAGCCGAGTTGCGGGTGAAACGTAAATTCCGTGGGACTTAGCTTGCGCGCTGCAGTAATCTTTTCGAAGTCTGTACCGTTGTTCTTGTCTCCGGCGAAATAGTTTTCGAGGGCCATGTTTACCTCGTCCGGATTTCGGGGAATACTGGAGGTAACAGTTGCAAAAAGATCATTGGCATTGTTGGCGGTTGGACGATTGCCTCCGATACCCGTGACACTTGAGTTGTAGATCCGGCTACTCTCTCCGAGATCCATCAGTCCGACAACGTTGCGAAGTGTTTGGGTGTCGTTGTTGCGATTGACGATGTAGACTTCAACACGTGTGATGTTGACCCCGGATGTGACTTGTGGCAGGTTCTGTATCCATCGTCGGTAGTTGTCGCGAAAGTAATGCCCGAGGAAGAAGTGGCGATTTTCATCGTAGTTTGATGCGATGATCTCAAAGGGTCGCCCCTGACCGCTCGCGCCACTCGGGATTTCTATCGACTCAACTTTGCCGCGTTGAGTCGACGCGATGGTTGTGACATTGAGTTTCCCAAACTGCATTTGAGCCTTTACCCCGAAAAGGTTTTGTGCACCCTGAATCAGTGTATTGTTCAGCGGCAGGCTGACGTTACCTATCTCGAGTTTTTGCAGGATGTCTTCTTTGTATCCGGTGTATTCGACTTTCATATTATTCTGAAAGTCGAAAGAGTTGTTATTGTCGAAGTTGGCCGTGACTGCGAGTTTCTCGCCGACCTTACCGACGACACTCATATTAATCTGCTGGTCGAACTCAAATCCGCCGTTGCGCTGCTGGCGAATCGGAATCGACGGGTTGCTGATCTTTTGAAACGAACCACCGAAGTCAAGTGTAACGAAACCGCGTGGAACGAGTTCAACATAGCTGCCGCCGAATATGCGATCGAGTACGGGGCTGACGAATATCTTTGGAGTAAAGCCGCGTCCGCTCACGGCACTCTCCCCATCCAGCGCTCGCGAGCGTGTTTTCCAATAGTTTTTCAGGATCTGTCGATCCTGATACTTTTTGAACTCGTCGAAGGACATGCTCGTCGTCGGGCGGTAATTGAGGTCCCCGATTTTTTCGTAGATGGTATAGTTGAAGCCGGTATCAATCTCGACGTCTAGTTTGAGCAGGTTGGGGTCCTTGAGGAAAAAAGGAGATTCACTGGTAGTATTGGAAAACGGGTCACCGTAGCGATCGATCGGGACTACAGTAGGTCGTCGGCTGGGTTGGTAAGGTTCGGGGATCGTATCGGATGGGGTCACCCTGGCGGTGTCGGTGCGTTGTGCAAACACGCTCGACGGAAAAACAAGGCAAAGCCAAGCCAGTAACAGGCTGACGGAATACGCGGCGCAGTGCTTACAGGTAACAGGAGCCAAGTCTTATTTGCCAATTTACACGATGGCCAGCGAGCAAATTGGCCCGGAAGGAAGGTTTAGGCAAACAATCCAGCCAATTTATAGTCCGCACAGCGGCTCATCGACAATTTTCCCCCAGGAATGCGTTCTTCAACAGAAATCGGTGCGTCCCCAACCTCACGCATTCTTAAGTGCTTGCTTTACTAAATCTTCTAAAGTAATGGTATTTCCTGATTTTTTCAGGACGGTGTCGACACTTTTCTCGGCTGCCGCTTTGGGAAGACCGAGCGTGAGCAAAGCTGATAACGCCTCGCTGCGCACCGTATTGTGTGCTAGCGGCGAAACCTGCGGCTGGGAGTCGTCCCAGCTTTCCTTCTTCAACTTGTCGCGCAGATCGATGATCACACGCTGAGCGGTTTTTGCGCCTATGCCCTTTATTGATTGGAGGGCGGCGGTGTTTTCCTGGATAATCGCGGCTTTCAATTCGGCACTATCCATGTAGGACAGCATCACAATGGCCGTACTCGGGCCTACACCATTGACGGTAATCAACTGCTGGAAAAGTTTCTTTTCCGCTTCGCGGCTGAAGCCGTAAAGGATATGCGCATCCTCGCGGATCGCGAGGTGCGTATGAACCATGACGTTCTCCTGGTCTTTAATTTCGGAATACGTCGCCAAAGAGATGTTTAGCGTATAGCCTACGCCGCCCACATCTACCACAATGTGTGTGGGATCTTTGTAGACCAATCTGCCTTTCAGAAACGCAATCATCCCGGTTGACCTATTGCTTCCCAGCGTCTGCAGGGGCGGAACCCTTGACTTGTTCGTGCCGTTGCGCATCCACGACTGCGATAGCAGCCATGTTCACGATTTCCCGTATGGAACTACCTAGCTGAAGAATGTGAACGGGTTTCTTCATTCCGAGCAAGATAGGCCCGATGGCCTCCGCTCCGCCAATTTCCATGACGAGCTTGTACGCGATGTTTCCGGACGCGAGGTTCGGGAAAATCAGCGTGTTGGCTCCTTCCTTCGACAATTCACTGAACGGATATGTTTCCTGCTGGATTTCCGTGTTTAGTGCAACGTTCGCCTGAATTTCTCCTTCGACAATGAGCTTGGGATTCTTCTGCTTGGCGATCTGAACAGCTTTGCGGGCCTTCTCGGGCAACTCCCCTTTTGATGAGCCGAAGTTTGAGTAGGAAAGTACAGCTACCCGTGGCTCGATGTCGAAGAAGCGCACGCCCCGGGATGTCAGTTCGATGATCTGAGCGAGTTCTTCTGCCGTCGGATCGAGGTTGACGGTTGTATCTGAAAAGAAGAAAGTACCGCGCTTGTTTGTGATGATGTACATGCCTGCCACGCGACTCACGCCGTCTGCTACTCCAATGACATGAAGTGCCGGCAGGATTGTCTTGGGATAGTCTTTCGTCAGCCCCGACACCAGCGCATCGGCGTCGCCGAGCTCCACC
>JBIQJZ010000065.1:10038-16054 GCA_044507115.1 Flammeovirgaceae bacterium
TGTGACGCTCGAAACCGTATTCGGGATGCAGCGCGCCGAGCTCCACCATCATACTTCCATAGTAGTTGCGCTCGCGCATCAACCGGAGGCAATCCTGGTAAGTCGTTCCCTTGCGCTGGCGCTTTTGGTAAAGTACTTGCGCGTACCGTTCGACGTTCTCCGCTTGATCGCGCGGGTAGATGATCGGGCAATCCTCGAGGTCGAGGTCATAATGCTTGATCATTTCCAATATCTCCTTCCGGTTCCCCAGGAGTATCGGTTTTGCTATGCCTTCATCCTTCAGTACCTGCGCAGCTTTCAAGATCTTCGGATGTGTAGCTTCCGCAAAAACGACTCGCTTGGGATTGCTCTTCGCGCGATCGATCACACGCGACATCAATTTGTGATCGATGCCGATCCGACTGAGCAACTCGTGCTCGTATGCTCCCCAATCCGCAATTGGCTTGCGGGCAATACCGGAATCCATGGCGGCTTTCGCCACCGCCGGTGACACCGTTGTGATGAGCCTCGGATCCAGTGGCTTCGGAATGAGGTACTCGGGTCCGAACTTGAGTTTGTCAGTTCCGTACGCCTTGACCACCAGGTCTGGGACAGACTGCCGTGTGAGATTCGCGAGCGCATGCACAGCCGCGAGTTTCATTTCTTCATTAATCTCCGTAGCTCGCACGTCAAGCGCGCCCCGGAATATATAGGGGAACCCGAGGACATTGTTCACTTGGTTCGGATGATCGGAGCGACCGGTGGCGAGAAGCGCGTCAGGCCGTGTTTTCCGCGCGAGTTCGTAGTCAATCTCCGGGTCGGGATTTGCTAACGCGAAGACTATGGGCTGATCAGCCATGCTGAGCAGCGCTTCAGGGGAAAGTGCATTGGCGATTGAAAGCCCTACAAATACATCCGATCCTTTTACGGCTTCTTCCAGCGTACTTACATCGCGGTCGGTGACGAATTGACTTTTGATCTCGTCCAGATTTGTTCTCTTCTTCGTCAAGGGACCTTTGCTATCGCACATAATAATATTCTCCCGCTTAGCGCCTAATGCAAGATAAAGCTTCGTGCAACTGACAGCTGCGGCACCGGCCCCGTTGACGACAATCAGGACCTCTTCGATCTTCTTTCCAACGATTGACAACGCGTTGATCAGGGCGGCTGCTGAAATAATAGCTGTGCCGTGCTGGTCGTCGTGCATGATCGGGATATTCATTTTCTCACGGAGCATTGTTTCAATCTTGAAACACTCCGGAGCTTTTATGTCCTCCAGATTGACACCTCCAAAAGTGGGCTCCAGAGCTTTGACAATCTTGATAAAGGCGTCGGGATCTTTCTCATCGATTTCGATGTCAAAGCTGTCGATGCCAGCGTATTTCTTGAAGAGGACTGCTTTCCCTTCCATGACGGGTTTGGCGGCTTCCGGCCCGATATCGCCAAGTCCGAGGACGGCCGTACCATTGGAGATAACCGCGACGAGATTCCCCTTTGAGGTGTATTTGTACACATCGTCCGGGTTAGCCTGAATCTCCTTGCACGGCTCCGCAACTCCGGGAGAGTAGGCGAGCGCCAGGTCGAGTTGAGAACTCAATACTTTTGTCGGAACAACTTCAATTTTTCCAGGCTGCCCTTGCATGTGATAATTCAGGGCATCCTGTTTGCGTATCTTGATTGACATACAGGTTGGTTTCGCTTGTGGTTCGCAAAGATATGGATTACGTTGGAAACGTGAACCGGGAATCGTGAATCATGGGTCGTGAGGGATAAGTCACGACCTATTCGCTGCTCACGACAAGCATTTGGCCCGCGCGGATCTTGTTATCCGGGAGTTTGTTCAGCGATTTGATTTTTTCTATCGTAAGACCGTCGAATTTGCGTGAGATATCCCACAGCGTGTCGCCTGGCTGAACGGTGTATGTCTTTTGACCCTGAACGTTAGTGGTGGCGGTCGCCGGATGGGACGTCGCCGGTGCTGTCGTAACCGCGAGACCGGAGCTTCCCTTCACCCAGATATTGAGTCGTTGTCCAGTGCGGATGATATCGCTGTTGAGGTTATTCCATTTCTTAATGTCAGATACTTTAACCTTGTGGCGCATGGCGATGGATCCAAGTACATCACCGCTGCGGACCTTGTACACGATGCGTTCGCGGCCGTATGTTCCACCTTGCATTGCTTTCGCCAAAGCTTCCAGTTCTTTACGTCCGGTCCTCGACGCGGAGTCCAGGATGGCAACCCTGTCTCCGGCGAGCTGCTCCTTCGCTGTCGACGGTATCCGCATCACCCATGTCTTCTCCATGTCGGGAATGGCATTGTGCTGAATGGACGGATTAAGTTTTTGCAGGTCCTCCACGCAGGTGCCGGTGAGGTTCGCCAGTGTTTCGAAATTGAGGAACTTCCGGACGTGCAGGGTATCGGACCGGACGAGCATTTCTTCGCCTTCGTCAAAGAAATTGTGCTCCTCCAGGTGATTCATCGTATAGATCATCGCAACAAACTGGGGTACATACGAGCGTGTCTCTCTTGGAAGGAACGGATAGATCTCCCAGAAGGACTTCTTGTAGCCCGATCTCCGGATTGCTTTTCTCACGTTACCTGGTCCGGTGTTGTAGGCGGCAAGCGCGAGTTCCCAATCGTTGAACATCCGGTAAAGGTCGCGAAGATAGCGACACGCGGCGTCCGTGGATTTTTCTGGATCCATGCGTTCGTCGATGTACCAGTTGTTGTGAAGTCCGTAGTAGCGCCCGGTTGCTGACATAAATTGCCACAGGCCGACAGCACGCGCGCGCGACACGGCCTTCGGATTTAGTCCTGATTCAATGATGGCCAAGTATTTAAGTTCGTCTGGAAGACCGTACTGTGCGAGGTGTCTTTCAAATAAGGGAAAGTACAGGTTCTTTCGCCTCATCATCAGGCGGGTGTATTCGCGGTCTTTTACCGTGAAGTAGTTGATGAAGGCGTGTATTTTATCGTTGTAAACGAGTGGGATGTCGCGTTGGATACACGTCAGACGGTCATTGATCAAGATCGGGTCATCATCGCCGGGGATGTATTCCAACTCCCTGGGTAGGGCAAAGAAAACGTAGTCTGATGTGTCTTCTTTGAACAATATCTCTTCTTCCGCCTCGGCGACTTCAAGTGAGTCGATCACCGTCGGCGAATCGGCTGCCGTGAGCGAGTCTGGAAGCGTGAAAGTTGCGTCAGGCAACTGCTGCGCTAACAAGACCGTCGAAAAAAACATGAACAGAAAAAACAACGATACCTTCCCCATGTCAATTCATGTGCATTAAAAAATCCGAAAAATGCAGAAGTTTCGACTCTTCAAAGTCGTCCGCGATGATCTGTAGTCCGATTGGCAAACCCTGATTGTCTGTTCCGCACGGAATTGAGATGGCGGGAACACCCACCACGTTAGCCTGAACGGAAAAAAGATCTCCAAGGTACATCTCGAGCGGATTATTCGTGTGCTCACCAAGTTTAAATGCTGTGGTCGGCGTGATCGGCATCAGGATGAAATCGTAGTGTTTGAACAAATCCTTGGTTCTTTCTCTGATAATACGTCGCACCTTCTGAGCTTTCGTGTAGTACGCATCATAGTAGCTCGCACTCAGCACGAATGTGCCCAGTAATATCCTTCTCTGTACTTCTTTACCAAATCCTTCTGATCGGCTCTTCTTGTACATGGAGTGAAGGTCTGTAGTTGCCTTACTCCTGTATCCATACCGTACGCCATCAAAACGTGACAGGTTGGAACTCGCTTCAGCAGTGGCGAGAATGTAATATGTTGGCAAGATGTATTCCATCAAGGGAAAGTCAACTGCTTCAACATCGTAACCCGCCGCTTTCAGTGCATTGATTTTTTTTCCGACATTTTCGCGTATCTCAGGCTGGATGCCTTCGGAATTGTCAAATTCCCGCAAGTAAGCAACTCTATAGCGCTGAGGTGCTTGGCTGATGGCGTCGGAATAAGCCGGAACCGGCTGTCGAGACACCGTGCTGTCGTACTCATCCTTACCGGAGATTATTTCCAGGACGAGCGCCACGTCTTCAACACATTTCCCGAGTATACCGATGCAATCGAACGACGAACCGTACGCAATCAATCCGTGTCTAGAAATCCGCGAGTATGTGGGTTTGAGCCCCACTACGCCGCAGAAACCGGCGGGTTGCCTCACAGATCCGCCTGTGTCTGATCCCAGGGAAATATGACAGAGGTCGGCCATAACCCCTACGGCCGAACCGCCGGATGATCCACCAGGTACCCGCGAAGGATCGGTGGCGTGCAGTACGGGGCCAAACGCTGAGTTCTCGTTGGATGACCCCATTGCGAACTCGTCGCAGTTTTGTCGGCCAATAATGATTGCGTCTTCGTCCAGCAGACGTTGTACTGCCGTTGCGGTGTATTGGGAAGTGAATCCTTCGAGGATTCTACTCGAAGCCTGGAGGGGGTGATCCTGGTATGCTAGGACATCTTTTATTCCGACAACCAGCCCTGCGAGCCTACCGGCCGTATTCGAGCGCAATTTCTGATCAATTTCGTAGGCCCGATTGAGCGCTTCTTCCTCGAACACGCTCAGAAAAACATTGAGGTGGGCTTTCTCCCGGATATTTGAAAGATGGTGTGTGACTAAGTCACGGCAAGAGACTGCACCGTTCCGAAGATCGTTCCGGATCTCCCGGAATGAACCGTATGCTTTCAATATTACTTACCTTCTTCAATTTTGGCGGCGGCACCAGCGTCCTCGATGTCCTTCTTCACATCTTTAATGGAATCTTTGAATTCGCGAACACCTTTACCAAGCCCCTTCATGAATTCAGGGATTTTTTTTGCTCCGAAGAAGATCAGAACAAACAACCCGATGAGGATAATTTCCTGCATCCCCAGGTTTCCTAAAAACAACAATACCGCTTTCATATGAAAATTATTAAAGTTCAGCGAGACGATGTCCGAAGCTTCCTGCCGCTCCGGTTAAACGCAAAAATGTTGGCAGGTAATCACAAAAATAGGGTAAAAAAACCGAGAATTTGAAAGAATCGAGGCTGATTTCTTTTGTGACCGCTCACGGATGCATCCGGCCTTCTGTCGCGTTTTCTACATGTTCGCGAGCCATGCCTGCGGGTCGAGAGGGGTGAATTTCTTGAGGATTTGGAAACGCAGTTCCGAAATACCCTCATTATTCGAAATTATTTGCCCGATTTCCTGATTGGTGGATACTTTCTGACCTGACTTGACATACACCTCCTTCAGGCCGGTGTAGACGGAATAGTATTCTCCGTGATTGATGATCACGGTTCGGCCGAATGTGGGGATGAAGGCTACGCTTCGCACTTCGCCGTCAAATATGCTTTTTACCTTTTCGTTTTGCTTCGTCTGGATGTTCACACCATCGTTTTGCAAAACGATACCTTTTAACACCGGGTGATTCTGTCGGCCAAAGCGTTGGGAGATGAATCCGGTGGATACCGGCCAGGGCAGTTTATTCTTGTTCTCTTCAAATGAGGAAGAGAGCGCGACCGACACGGCTTTATTTCCCTTTAGCGCAAGCGCTTCACGCTCCATCTCTTCCTTGATAATGTCATTGATCTTCCGATCGAGAACCGCGACGGCCTTTCTCGTCTCTTCCAGGTCGCGCCTTAGCTTCTTGTCTTCTTTCTCCAGCGCTTTCACCATATTCGACTGCTTTTTCCGAAGCGCGGCGAGATTGGCGTTTTCATGTTCCCCGTCCTTCAGTAGCTTGTTTTTTTCTTCTCGCCGAGTTTCAATTTTCTTAACCTGGTCCCCGAGCTCCGCTTGTACCTGGGAGATAAGTTCGGCTTGTAGTTTCCGCGCTTCTCCATACTGCTCCATATAGCGAAGACGCATCACGAGTTGATCAAATGATTTGGAAGAAAAAAGGAAGGTCAGACGGGTGGTACTGTTGCTCGCTTTCTGTGCAGCAAACAACATGGCTGCGTACTCCTTTTTTAAATTTTTCAGGTCGTCATCAAGAACCTGAATGATATCGTTGTTATCACGGATTTCGGTATTCAGCA
>JBIQJZ010000066.1:0-15992 GCA_044507115.1 Flammeovirgaceae bacterium
GTCGGTGTTCTTCCCCTGGCCGCCGGTGAGATCACCTTTGCTGGCCTGGAAGTTCCGGTTTTCCATCTTGGCCTTCTCCGTCGCCAGTCGATACCATTTTACATCTTCAAGCACCTGATCGTTAGCGTCGGTTGTGTAGAACCAACCTCTCCAGAACCAATCCAGGTCGACCGCAGAAGCATCCTCCATGGTTCTGAAAAAATCCGCTGGTGTCGGATGCTTAAACGCCCATCGTTCCGCGTATTCCTTGAAGGCCATGTCAAACAACTCTGGGCCCATAACTGTGTTGCGAAGAATATTAAGGCCCGTTGCAAACTTTGCGTATTGCTCCGCTCCGAGTAAGACGATCTGCTCAGGATTGGTCATCAGCGGACGTTTCTGTGCCGGATCGCTCTTCATGTAATTGATCAAATTCGACGGCTTCCCGCGTGTCCAGTTGAGATCCGGATAACGCTCCTCCTGCGTCATGAGTTGAAGAAATGAATTGATGCCTTCATCCATCCAGGGATTCTGTCGCTCGTCGCTGTTGACGATCATGGGAAAGAAGTTGTGCCCAATCTCGTGGATTATCACACCAATCATCCCCTGCCGAAGCTGTTGTGAATAGGAGCCATCGGGTTTCGGCCTCCCATAGTTGAAGCTGATCATCGGATACTCCATACCATTATTCGCTGTGTGAACCGAGATCGCAACCGGATAAGGGTAGTCAAGCGTCATCCGTGAATACACTTCCAAGGCATTCTTGACAGCTTTCGTGGATTCGCGTTCCCAAAGCGGATTCCCTTCTTTAGGATAGAAAGACATCGCCAGTGGCGTCTTGTCACCGAGTTTCACAGCCTGAGCATCCCAGATAAATTTTCTGGAACTCGCGAAGGCAAAATCGCGAACGTTCTCCGCGTGAAACTCCCATGTCTTCTTTTCTTTCGAGCGTTTCTTTTCTCTTTCCCGCGCTTCTTTCTCTGTTACGATCAGCACGGGTTTGTTAAATGAAGTCTTCGCCTTTTCCAGACGCTCCTGCTCGGTCTTCGACAGAACGTCCTGTGGATTCTTCAACGTTCCTGTAGCCGCGACCAAGTGATCTGCGGGCACCGTTATTTTGACCTTATAGTCACCAAATGGCAACGTGAATTCGCCAGTGCCGAGAAACTGTTTGTTTTGCCATCCGTCGTAATCATTGTATACACACATGCGCGGGAAGAACTGCGCGATGGAATACAAATAATTACCGTCCGCCGGAAAATACTCCATTCCGCTGCGCTGACCGAAAATACTTCGGTCGACAATGTTGAAGGACCAGTCAACTACAAACGAAACCTGCTCGCCACTCTTAAGAGGTTTCGGCAGGGACACCCGCATCATGGTGTTGTTGATCAGGAAGGGAAGCGCTTTCCCCGACACTTCCTTCACGCCTTTAATATCGAATCCCGCTTTGAAGTCCGATACACGCGTGGCGAAGGTCTTCGCAGCTACAGAATCCTCCACCTTATCGGTAACCGTACTGTGAAGTGAATTGTGATGCGAAAGAATGTTCTGATCCAATTGCAGCCATAGATAGGACAAGTTATCCGGTGAGTTATTGTGGTAGGTTATTGTCTCCGTACCCGTAATACTCTGGCGATCATCGTGGAGTTCGATACTGATGTCATAATCAGCTTGTTGTTGCCAGTATCGGGGTCCCGGAGCTCCTGACCCGGTTCGATATTCATTTGGTGTTGGTAGAAGGGTCCCGAGTTGTTCGAATTTTCCCTGCCACCCGGGTGTCTGCGCCATTGCAGCCGTGACAAAGAAGCAAAGTAGTGGTAACAGAATACGCGCCATAATTTGTACAATTAATTTACTGAGTGCGCGCCAAGCCAAACCACTGCCGCTTTGACGGCACTCGAACCAGCCCGCAAGATAACCCAAGAGCCCGACTTAGTAGCTACCCCATGCCGCGTTATACGCCAGCGGCCGTTGCAGCGTTTGATAGATGCATGCTAATCCCTAGTTTTGCCCGCTATGAAAAAACTGCCTCTGATCTTCCTCGCTTTCCTTCTGTGGAAATGTGGATCGCAAGAAGAAAAATGCGTTTTTACTCCAAACGTTTCCACCGCGGACGTCGCACTTGATTATGAACGGCTCGAAGATTCCATCGCTGCCATCCAAACAAAAGAAGAATTGGTAGCTTTCCTCACCCGTCGGCCGCTCATTCGCGACGAGATGCTCCGCCGGGCGGATTATCCCAACGACTCCATTTTCATCGACGAGATGTTCAAGCGATTCACCAACCCGGGAATCGACACCCTGCTTCGCGAAACAAAAAAGATCTTTGGCGATGGTGCGGCGTTGGAAGCAGAATTCCGGCAGGCTTTTGCGAACCTGCAGTACTATTATCCCTCCTTCGTCCCACCGAAGGTGAAGACGCTGATCACCGGCCTCGACACAGACCTGTTCGTCAGCGACACCGTGATACTCGTCGGTCTGGACTTCTACCTCGGCCCGGGGGCCAAGTATCGTCCAAAAACATATGACTACCTGATGCGGCGATACGATCCGGACGATATTGTCCCATCCTGTATGCTGATCTACGGTATCAGTCCTGAGTATAACAAAACTAACCTGAAGGACCGCACAGTGCTCGCCGACATGGTCGCTTACGGCAAGTCTTTTTACTTCGCCAAACACATGTTGCCTTGTGTTCCCGACAGCGTGCTGATATGGTACACCAGCGAAGAAATCAGAGGAGCGAACTCAAATCAAGATCTCATCTGGGCCCGCTTCCTTGAAGACAAAATACTCTTCTCTACCAGCGCTATGGATAAGAAGAACTTTCTCGGTGACAGGCCTGTCACCATCCAGGTAGGAGAAAAGTGTCCGGGCAGGATCGGCCAGTGGGTCGGCTGGCAGATCGTGAAGGCGTACATGGAAAAGAATCCAGGTGTTTCGCTTCCTGAGTTAATGGCTACCGACGATGCACAGGCCATTTTCCGCAAGGCGAACTACAAGCCGCAGATGCGATAATGACAGGCACATTTCATCAACCCCGAGTTTGAACGCACTGGCGACAAGTACTATATTTGGCCCTTCAAAAAGATCGATATGCGAAAAAAGATTGTTGCCGGCAACTGGAAAATGAACAAGACCTTCGAAGAAGCGAGTACACTCGTTTCTGAAGTCATGGGCATGGTGGAAGACGAAGCAAAAGGAAATGTCAGGGTTGTGCTGTGTGTTCCGTTTCCTTACCTGGTGGCGGTCAGGAATCAACTGGGAAAAAACACCCGCATTGAAGTTGGCGCGCAGAATTGCAGCGAACACGAGGCAGGTGCCTACACCGGCGAAGTCTCGGCGGCAATGTTGCGTTCGATCAGTGTGCCTTATGTTATCCTCGGCCACAGCGAACGCCGCCAATACTTTGGCGAGGATGGCAAGTTATTGGCGCGAAAGGTTGACATCGCGCTGAAGTACGGATTGTCTCCGATCTTTTGTTGCGGCGAGCAACTCGAGGTTCGGGAACGTGGCGAGCACGAGAAGCTCGTCCGGGAGCAAGTTGAAGAAGCACTCTTCCATCTCGATGCCAGCGCCATCGAGAAAGTGGTGATTGCTTACGAACCCGTGTGGGCTATTGGTACAGGCAAAACAGCATCGGCACAACAAGCCCAGGAAATGCACGCTGTTATCCGGCAGCGCATCGCCGCGAAGTACGGTTCTTCTACCGCCGATGCCATCTCCATTCTTTATGGCGGGAGTGTAAACGCCGGCAACGCGGCCGAGCTGTTCGCTAATCCCGACGTTGACGGAGGCCTCGTTGGAGGAGCCTCTCTGAAATCACGCGATTTTACAGACATCGTCAAAGCGATGGCGTAGACATCCATGTTTCACACCCGCCTCACCGTCACCTGCGACCCGACGTACACCGAGATCCTAATCGCTGAGCTCGCACTCGCTGAATTCGACTCCTTCCTCGAAAACGACAATGGATTCGAAACGTATGCGGAAGGTGAAAACTTCAATGCTTCGCGCGTGGAAGAAATCCGCAAGAAGTATGAACATGATGCTTCGATAACCTTTACGTTTTCCAGGGTCGAAAAGAAAAATTGGAACGCGGAGTGGGAGCGAAGCTTTTCTCCTATCGTCGTCGATGATCAGTGTTTGATCCGCGCGTCGTTCCATCACGTCGACAAGCAGTATCCATACGAAATCATCATCACTCCCAAGATGTCGTTTGGCACGGGCCATCATCAGACCACGTGGTTGATGGTTCGAAACATGTTGTCAATCGATCACGCCGGAAAGCGGGTGATGGATGCCGGTTGCGGAACTGCTATTCTCTCCATCCTCGCTTCGAAACGCGGAGCAAGGGAGGTCGAGGCCTTTGACATCGACGAGTGGAGCGTTGAAAACGGCAACGAAAACACCGCAATCAACAGCTGCGGGAATATTCGCATCCAGCAGGGAAAAATTACTGAAATATCGCTGAGCGGATCGTTCGATATCATTCTCGCAAACATCAACAAGAACGTATTGCTTGAAGAGATGAGACATTACGCTTCATTTCTCCAGAGTGGAGGTACATTGCTGTTAAGTGGTTTCTTTACTTCTGACATTCCCGACCTGCTGCGTGAAGCCTCCACTCTTGCTCTGACAGAACGCCATCGGGACGAGCGCGAGGGGTGGGCTGCGCTCACTTTGGAGAAGACACCTGACTAGCCAACAAACTTTCTGACAAGCTCCGCGAATTCCTGAGGTTTCTCAGCGGGCACCCAGTGCCCGGCATCCAGTGTCTCGAACTCAGCTGCAGGGAAGATCTTCCTGATCCGTTCAAAGTCGTGGTCGCGTATATAGTTTGAACGCGCACCACGAATGAATAAGGCGGGCTTGTCAAAAGTACCCTCGTATTGAAGCGGCAACCCCATCTTTAATATGTTTTCGGTAATAGCCGGCAGGTTCAATTTCCACTCGAATCCCCCGTCCGCCTTGCGCTGCAGGTTTTTCAGAAGAAACTGGCGAGTGTCAGCCTCGTCCACATATGCTCCCAGCGCCTCGTCCGCTTCCTGGCGAGATTTCACCTCGGTAATAGGAACTGCGTTCAGGCCCTTCAACACGACATAGTTTTCCATGTTGTAGGGCTTCGGAGCGATGTCGACAACGATCAGTTTCTGCAGCTTCGCTGGATGGGCAAGAGCGAAATTCATGGCGACTTTACCACCCATTGAATGCCCGATAACGACGGGGTCGACAAGGTTATGAGCATCTATAAATTCCTCCACATCATTAACCATTGCCGGGAAATCGAACACCCGATCGTGAGGCGATCGGCCGTGATTGCGCAGATCTACCGCGAACGTCCGAAAGCCGTCGGAGAGCAAGCGCGAAGGTGTAAGCCAGTTATCTGATGACCCGAAAATGCCGTGCAGCATCACAATCGGTCGCCCTTCTCCCAATTCTCTGTAAAAAAGTTCCATGGTGCCTTGAGTAATATCGCTGGTCCGGTAAAACTAACGCAATTAGAAGAAGAATCTTTGAGGCGTTCTGCTATTATCTTCAAATCGCTTTATATTTAAGCCTTTTATTTTAACCGTCCTTACCGATGGAGCTTGTCATGGGAAACTACCGGATTCAAGAGATAGATTTGGTTGCGCTTGCGAACGAGTTCGGCACGCCCCTGTATGTTTATGACGCCGAAAAAATCGTTCATCAACTGAGGACGCTGACCATGGCATTCTCGGGATCTGATGTAAAGATCAAGTACGCCGCAAAAGCGCTGTCGAACATATCCATCCTGAAACTTTTGAGGACGTACGGCTCGGATGTTGACACTGTATCAATCCAAGAGGTGCACCTTGCATTGAAGGCCGGCTTCAAACCGTCTCAAATAATGTACACACCCAGCGGTGTCGACTTTAGTGAGATCGAAGAAGGTGTTAAACTCAACGTCACTGTCAATCTGGACAATCTTTCGATGCTCGGAAAATTCGGGCAGAAATATAAAGGCACTTATCCAGTCAGCATCCGGCTAAATCCCCACATAATGGCCGGGGGCAACTACAAAATCTCTACTGGTCATAGCAACTCCAAGTTTGGTATTTCAATATACCAGCTCCCAGAGATACACGACGTTGTTAAGCGTCATAATATGCGTATCAACGGACTGCATATTCATACCGGATCTGACATCACCGAAAGTGAAGTCTTTCTCAAGATGGCGGAAATTCTCTTCGGTGTTGCCCGGGATTTTCCCGATTTGCGCTTTCTCGACTTTGGTAGTGGATTTAAGGTCGCCTATAAGGAAGGTGATATTGTGACCAACGTATATGATCTTGGCCTCAAGCTCACGAAGTCGTTCAATGAATTTTGCCAGAGTTATGGTCGAAAACTCGAGCTTCACTTTGAACCTGGAAAATTTATCGTGAGCGAAGCAGGTGTATTGCTAGTAAAAGTGAATGTGGTGAAATCCACGCCTTCACTCACGTTCGTCGGCGTAAATTCCGGCTTGAATCACCTGTTGCGTCCAATGATGTACGATGCATATCACGACATCGTCAACATCTCCAACACAACGGGTCCCATGAAACTCTACACCATCGTGGGGTATATTTGCGAGACTGACACATTTGGATCGGATCGCAAGTTGCACGAAGTACGCGAAGGTGATATCCTTGCGATCAAGAACGCCGGCGCGTACGGTTACTCGATGGCCTCCAACTACAATTCGCGGCTGCGCCCGGCCGAAGTACTCTTACTCAACGGTCAGGCCAGACTGATCAGGGAGCGGGAACAATTTGAGGACTTGCTACGTCATCAGATCGAAGTCGACCTTTGAGCCGGCCGAAAAGGTGATTTAGTCCGTTTAACCACATTTTAGAACTCTATGAAGCCTGGCCGCCTAGTCCTGACTATACTGTTTGTTCTGTATTTCGCTGCGACTTCGTACGGTCAGATACTGAAGCCGGTCACGTGGAATATCCGGCTATCGGAAGCAAATCCTGCTGCCGGTGACGAAATTGAGATCATCTTCGCCGGAACGATCGACCCGGCGTGGTATCTGTACGCGAACGACTTCGATCCTGACTGCGGACCCATCCCTACGGAAGTAAATTTCGAAAACACCACCAACTTCGAAGTTGTCGGTAGATTGAAGGCTATCGGATCCGAAGACAAGCACGACGAAATTTTTGACTGCGACGTAAAGGTTTTCAAGAAGAATGCCGAATTCCGCCAGCGGATCAAAGTACTGGCAAGCCCGCTGACCCTGGCCGGTGCGATTGAGGGCCAGGTGTGTACTGAAGTCGATGGCAAGTGCATTACGTTCGAAGAGGACTTCTCCTTTGCAAATCTGGGTATCAAAGCAGGGCGGAGCAAGACCACTACCCAGCCTGCCGCGACATCCGAACCCGTTACACCTACACCTGCGCAAGAACCACAGGACAAAACTACGGGGCCGAGCGTATCCGGTTTCGGCGCTAACGAAGGTCCTATTCTCGATCCTTCCATTCTCGAAGGTGAAGCCTCCGATAATTCGAGTTCAATCGCAGGCTACATGCTCCTTGCCTTCCTGCTTGGACTCGCCTCCTTGCTGACGCCATGTGTTTTTCCGATGATCCCTATGACCGTCACCTTCTTTCTCAAGGACAACCAGAGCAAGCAAGAGGGAATCCGGAAGGCTGTTTTCTTCGGTTTGTCTATCATTATCATCTATACAATAGCCGGTACGTTGTTCGCGCTGATCTTCGGAGCGGAAGGACTGAACGCGCTGGCCACACACTGGATACCGAATCTCTTTGTGTTTTTCATTTTCATTTTCTTCGCCCTTTCCTTCCTGGGGTTGTTCGATATCAACGCGCCGTACAAACTTGTGAATCAGGCTGACCGCGCCTCCGAAAAAGGCGGCATCGCGGGTATCTTCTTTATGTCGGCTACACTCGTTCTCGTCTCGTTTTCGTGCACAATTCCGATCGTCGGAAACGTGCTTGTACTGTCCGCAGGCGGTCAGGTTGTCAAGCCGGTACTGGGTATGCTTGCGTACTCTCTCGCGTTCGCAATACCATTCACCTTGTTTGCCACGTTTCCGGAATGGCTCAAAGGAATGCCGAAGTCCGGCGGCTGGCTCAATTCCGTCAAGGTAACGCTCGGGCTATTGGAACTCGCGCTGGCACTGAAATTCCTGAGCATCGCTGACCAAACATACCATTGGGGAATCCTCGACCGCGATCTCAACATCGCGCTCTGGATCGTGATCTTTAGCGTCCTCGGATTCTACCTGCTTGGAAAGATTCGGATGCCCGGAGATTCTGTCATCGAAAAGGTATCCGTTCCGCGCCTGATACTAGCGATCCTGACATTTACATTCGTGGTATATCTCGTCCCCGGCCTTTGGGGTGCTCCGTTAAAGGCGCTGGCCGGCTACCTCCCACCGATGCACACCCACGATTTTGATCTGGTGGCGATGAACCGTGTACAACAGGGAAATGAAATATGCGAAGAGCCGAAATACAGCGAGCTCTTGCACCTTCCGCATGGCCTCGATGGATACTTTGACTATGATCAGGCCCTTGTCTGCGCGCGGCAGCAGAACAAACCCCTTTTCATCGACTTCACCGGCCACGGCTGTACAAACTGCCGTGAGATGGAGGCGAACGTCTGGGCTGATCCCGCCGTGCTGGAACGTCTGCGCAATGATTTTGTGGTAGTCGCCTTATATGTCGACGACAAGACCGTCCTTCCAGAGACCGATTGGTACACCTCCTCGTACGACAACAAGGTCAAGAAGACAATCGGCAGGCAGAACGCCGACCTGCAGATCAGGCGTCTTAACAACAACGCCCAGCCCTTCTATGTGATCCTCGGGCCCGACGAACGCGTGCTCGCCTGGCCCTACGGCTACAATAAAGACGTCGAAGACTTCGTGGATTTTCTAGAAACAGGTAAAAAAACTTACAATAAGTTGTACCTGAACCAAAGTTCAAATCCATTCAATTAGCCTTTTCTGAGCCAATTTTAGGGTGAACCGGCGGTCATTTTCGTTTAATTAGGTTTAGATATATCTTTGAAACAGAGCTCTTTCCAATATCGGGATGAGCCTAGTTTCTTTGAAACTGCCTATATTTGACGCACTCGCAATTTTTTAATCTTTTCACGCGGAGATGGCAAAGAGATTTTTTGGATTTATCGTATTCCTCGCGCTTGCTGGCAGCGTATTCCTGATCAGACAAAATTATCACCCCGCAGAATCGGCGATAACGCCGGAGGCTGTCATTGACTCCCTCAATTCGGAGGTAGAAGAAGTCAAAGAACCCAAGATGCTTTACGGGATGATCCTGGAAGACAACCACGTAATCATCGAAGACAAAATCAAACGCAACCAGTTCCTCGGCGATATTCTGCAGGAGTATAACGTACCCGCCAAACTCATTCACGAAGTGTCGCAGTTGTCACGCGCGGTGTTCGACCCGCGCAAGATCACGCCGAACTCAAAATACACACTCATTTGCAACCAGGATTCGATCACAAAAGCAAAGGCGTTTGTCTATGAACCTAATCCGATCGACTACATCGTGTTTCGGTTCGGCGACTCACTCTCAGTCGACGTAAGGCAGCGGGAAGTGACAACTGTTGAAAAGACCGTGAGCGGCGTAATCTACTCCAGTCTTTCGGTAACAATGGAAAAGCTCGGTATGCCCGCCGACCTGACGAACAAGTTCGTAGATATATTCGGATGGCAGGTCGATTTCCAAAGACTGCAGGCAGGCGACAAGTTCAAGCTGATCTACGAGGAACAACAGGTTGAAGGCACCACAATCGGTATCGGCCGCATCAACGGCATCTACTTCGAACATTTTGATCAACCCTACTATGCGTTTCCCTATGACCAGGGCGACGGCGTCGACTATTTCGACGAAGACGGAAAGAGCCTGCGCAAAGCACTGTTAAAATATCCAATCCAGTTCACGCGGATCAGCTCACGATACAACAAGAACCGCTTCCATCCCGTGCAAAAGCGGTGGAAAGCGCACCTTGGAACGGATTTCGCGGCGCCGACTGGTACGCCCATCCGATCCGTTGGCGATGGTATCGTCGAAGAGGCCACTTTCAGATCAAACAACGGCAACTATGTGAAGATTCGTCACAACGCTACCTATACAACGCAGTACCTGCACATGTCAAAGATCGCTCCTGGCATACGCCCCGGCGTGAAAGTGAAGCAGGAGCAGGTTATCGGTTTCGTTGGTAGCACCGGGCTTGCTACGGGCCCCCATCTCTGCTACCGTTTCTGGAAGAATGGGGTACAAGTCGATGCGCTTAGCGTTGAGTTACCACCTTCGCAGCCGATCCGGGAAGACCACATAGCGTCATTCAATACCGCTAGCTCGGCCCTCATTGAGAGATTAAACCACATTCCGTTTCCGGAACCGGAAGGCGAAGCTTTTGCCTCTGCTCGTGAGAATTTTTGAATAAGGGCCGGTTAGGATCGGCAATTTTCTTTGACTTTTTTTGTTAAGGAAGAGCAGTCAAGATCCTCCATGAAACGAGTCCACCTCACCTTCTTTTGTTCCCTGCTGTGTTTTGCCGTCGCGGGCCAGCAAAAGGTCGGTCTCGTCCTGAGCGGAGGGGCTGCCAAAGGACTTGCCCATGTGGGCGTGCTAAAAGCGCTTGAGGAGAACCAAATCCCCATTGATTACATCGTCGGCACGTCAATGGGCGGGATCATCGCTGGTTGTTACGCCGCCGGGATGAGCCCCGATCAGATCGAAAGCATGGCCTTGTCAGAAGAGTTTCTCCGGCTCGTCAATGGAACGCCCGAGAAAGGATTCAACTCCTTCTACCACCAGGGCGAAGACAACCCGCACTTTCTTAAACTCAACCTCTCGCTCGATTCCATCCTCAACCTCCAGCTGAATACCAGCATTGCGAGTGACGTATCGCTCAACTTTGCACTGGCCGACATGTTTTCTCAGGCCGCGGCAATCAGCAACAACAACTTCGACAGTCTTTTCGTCCCCCTGAGGGTAGTGGCCGCGGATATCTTCACTCAGAACGAGGTTATCCTCTCAAGGGGTATCCTGAGCGATGCCATACGTGCAACGCAAACTGTGCCCTTCTTTTACAATCCCATCCGCGTCGACGGAAAATATCTCTTCGATGGCGGAGTCTACAACAACTTTCCCGTTGACGTCGCTCAGAAGGAATTCGCGCCCGACGTCATCATAGGTTCCAATGTGTCGTCCAAAATATTTAATGATTATCCCTACAGTCTCGACGAGAAGCTCATCGCCAACTCATTGCTGTTCCTCTTGCTCGACAAGTCCGATCCCGCAAGTGTCCCCAGCGATGGTGTCTATATACAACCCAACGTAACCGGGTACACGTCGTTTGATTTTGCCAGCGCAAAAAGCCTGATCGACAGTGGATACGTGCAAACTCTCCGTCAGATCGGGGAGCTCAAGAGCAAGATAGCCCGACGCGTTAGTTGCGAAGAAGTAACCGAAAGACGGAACGCATACAACCTGCGCGCGCCAATGATGGAATTTGATGAACTTGTCTTTGAAGGTTTCAATCGCAACCAGTCTCGCTACATACGCCGGATCTTCAAGTACAGTGACAAGCACCGTAAGTCGTTTTATTACACCGCGGCCAAACGCGGATACTTCCGCCTGGTGTCGGAAGATTATTTCAGCAATGTTTACCCGAACATTCTTTTTGACACTGCCCGCCAGACATTTCAGCTAAGGCTCACCCGCCGCCCACAAAAGAATTTTCAGGTCGGCTTCGGCGGCGTAGTAGCGACAAGAAATATCAGCAGCATCTATCTCGGCCTCAATTTTTACTCATTTAACCGGCAACTCGTTCACGTTCATACCGGTTTTCAGACCGGCAACTTCTACCGGGCCGCGGACCTCAAGACACGTATAGATTATCCGTTTCAATTCTACCTGGAACCCTACGTGGGCTTTGTAAACTGGGATTATCTTCAAAGCAACGATTTGTTATACGATGCGGGCTCACCAACGGTTCTTCGTCGAATCAATCGAAAAGTAGGTCTTAATATCGGCTGGCCACTTGGCAACCAATTCAAAGGTGTGATCAAAGCGGAAGTCTTCCGAAATCGCGACAACTATGTCAACGAACCCGTATTTGTCAGTTCTGACACACTTGATGCCCTGGGGACGGCCGGGTTTAAAGGTGAGTTGTTATTTACGACAAACACGCTGAATCGCAAGCAGTACGCGAATGCCGGCAAGTCTTTCAGCTTCGCTGCTCAATACTTCAATCTGACCGAAGATTATCGGCCGGGCAATACTTCCGTCAGCCCGGTGGCGGTCAAGACTGACCACCAATGGTTCCGTCTCAGAGCGAGCGCCGAGCAATACTTTAAGGCAGGCTGGTATCGACCAGGCTATCTGGCCCAAGTAGTGTTGTCGAATCAGCCCTTTTTTCAGAATTATTACGGCACGATGATCAACGCGCCCGGCTTCAGCCCCTTCCAGGATAGCCCGACCTTGTTGCTGGAGAATTTTCGCGCATTCAACTACGCAGCTGGTGGTTTTCGCAATGTATTCACCCTCCGCAATCGCCTTGACTTCCGACTTGAGGCCTTTGTGTTCAGACCCTTGGAATACCTCCAGCAGGGTCTGAATCAGGAGGCCGTGCTCGCCGATGACGTGCGCTCCGTGTACTTTGCCAGCACGGCGGGGCTGGTCATGCACTCACCCCTGGGGCCGATCTCTTTAAGCGTAAATTATTACGACGACCGGCAGAACCAGCTCGGTGTCTTGCTGCATGTCGGCTTCCTGCTTCACAACAAACATTCACTCGACTAATGATCCACCCCGGTACGGCCGATATAATTGCCATTCGGCCTACTGGCATTGTGAGATTTTTTCTTAAGTTTATCCTTCAAAATAACCTCATCGGGTCAAAAATGAAACGATCGCTACTCACCTGTGTTATCCTGATTGGTATGTCGTTGGGCGCGAATGCCCAGGAAGTGCAATGGGCCACGAAAGTAATCGCATTTTCCTCCGAACTCACTCCGGTTCAGTACTCCGCGCAGCAGGTCCTCGGCAAGCCGAACGTCCTGCCATCCGGGGGCCAGAGTCCCAACGCGTGGGCGCCCGATAAGCCGAAAAGAAAAGAATTTCTCAAAGTCGGATTTGCGCGGCCAATAAGCATCCGCCAGATTGCGATCGCTGAGTCGTACAATCCAAGTGCGATCTTCCGCGTGCTCGTGTATGACGAAGCAGACCGTGAATACGTGGTCAACACGCTCAATCCACACGCCGTTCCCCTTAAGGGTAGGATGCTCAACCTCTTCATGGAGCAAACTCCTTACAAAGTCGCCGCAGTCAAGGTCGAGTTCGACGGCGCTGCGCTCCCCGATTATTTTGGCATAGATGCGATCGGAATCTCCGATGTCAACTATCCAATCATTGCCGATATTCCAAAACTCCAACTACTCGCATCAGGGTTGGTTGTCGAAGCGCTGGACAAGAATGTTAACAGTGACTACAGCGAATTGAATCCGCTCCTTTCCCCCGACGGAAAAACCCTGTACTTCAGTAGAAAGAATCACCCGCAAAACATCGGTGGTACCAGCGACATGGAAGATATCTGGTATTCGGAGCTCGACTCAAGCGGGCACTGGTCGTTGGCCAAGAACATGGGAACCACATTTAATAACGCACAACCCAATTTTATCAACAGCATTCAATCCGTCACCCCTGATGGACGATCTGCGGTAATGCTTCTTGGAAACAAGTATCTTCCAAACGGCAAGATGCAAGCCGGCGTTTCTATTAGCAGTAACGTTGGTGGGGGCTGGTCGAAACCGGTACCCCTCAAGATTGAGAACGATTATAACTTCAACGAAAAGGCTAATTACTTTCTGACCGACAACCGCCGGACGCTGATCATGTCGGTCGAACGTGATGACTCGTACGGCGACCGCGATTTGTACGTCTCGTTTATGCGCGACGATAGTGTCTGGACGGAGCCCCTTAATCTGGGAAATGTCGTTAACTCCGCAAACGAGGAGTCTGCGCCATTCCTTGCGTCAGACAACCGGACACTCTATTTCTCGTCGAACGGCTTCAGCGGTTACGGCGGAAACGACATTTACGCAACCACACGACTGGATGACACCTGGACCAACTGGTCGGAGCCTGAGAACCTCGGGCCCGAGATCAATTCGCCATTGGAAGATCTCTTCTTCAATATTCCCGTGACCAGCGATTACGCTTATTACTCGCGTGGTGTCTCTGAAAACAACATGGACATCTACCGGGTCAAACTCCCGATCCTTCGGAGCCCCGATCCGTGGGTTACTGTAAAAGGTAAGATCATTGATGGAACTACCGGCAAGGGACTGGGTGCAAAGATTATCTACGAACGGCTTCCCGACGGAGCCGAACTTGGTATAGCGCAGTCTAATCCTGCCACCGGGGAATACGAAATACGGCTCCCTGGCGGAAGCCGGTACGGCATTCGTGCCGAAGCTCCGGATAAGATATCCGAGAGCCAAAATCTTGACCTGTCTGGCGTCCAGAACGATCAGGTGATAGAAGGCAAGGACTTCAACCTGGATCCGATCCAACTGGCCGCTGTTGAAGAGAACGTTACGATCACTCTTAACAACGTCTTCTTTGATTTCGACCAGGCCACCCTTAAGACTGAGTCGTTCCCCGAGTTGAATAGGATTGTCAAGCTGTTAAAAGAACGGTCGACGATGCAAATCGAAATTGCGGGACACACAGACGCGACCGGTCCGGAGCGCTACAACCTGCAGCTATCCGAGCGCCGTGCGAAGGCCGTTGTGCAGTACCTGACCAAACAAGGAATCAGCAACAGTCGTATGTCGGTCGTCTTCCACGGCGAAGCCAAACCGCTCGCACCCAATACGACAGTCGAGGGACGGAAACAAAACCGCCGCGTAGAGTTCAAAATCTTAAAGCTCTAAACCATGAGAATGCGTTCGCTAATGGTCGGTCTGGTGATGACCCCCCTGGCCGTATTTGGTCAGAACGAAGCACCCGACACACTAGTCCACGCGGTTGGAAAGATCACCAATGCTGAGACCGGAGATCCCGTTACCGCTCGGATTCGGTATGAGAGTCTGCCCTATGGGAACCGCGTCGGGATCATTAATAGCACTTCGTTTTCGTTTCCGATGTTTGACCGGGAGCATTACAGCATCGTTGTCGAGGCTGATGGCTTTGCCCCCGCGAAATATCTACTGGATCCCACCGCCGCCAACGAAAACAATCAGGTCGTGAGAGACGTCCAACTTTCAACGGGGTCGAAGGCCGTCCCCGTCGCTGGCAAAGTCATGCGACTTGACAATCTCATCTTCGAGGTGGGTAAGGCGCGGATTGAACCCGAGTCATACGCCGAACTAGACTTGCTGGTAAGCTTGCTGAGAGAGAACACGACCATTGCCATCCAGTTGGAGGGACACACTGACTACCTCGGTGATCCCCGGGCGAACATGCGGCTCTCACAACAACGTGTCGACGCGGTACGCAACTACCTGGCAGGAAAAGGTATATCCCGGACCCGGATCCGGACCAAGGCCTATGGAGGGTCGCAACCGCTCTCGCGAGATAATACGCCGGAGGCCCACCGTCTCAACCGTAGGGTGGAGGTTCGGATCCTCGACAACTAGGCCTGCACGGCCCGGGCCATTCCGTTTTCAAATGAAAGCCTATTTGCTCGCGTCGTGACTGCTCAAGACACTATTCGCCAACTATTCGAAACCTGCTACAGCGCTGTTCCGGCCCGTCGTGCCGAAGCTGTCACCGAGCGGAAGAAGCGCCTTACCGCGTTGCGCGACTGGATACACCGGAACCGCAATCGCATTCACCAGGCATTGCACGACGATTTTCGCAAGCCGTCGATGGAAACCGACGCGACGGAGATCTTTCATGTGCTGAACGAAATCAAAGTCGCGCTTGCTTCCGTCGATCGTTGGACCGCGCCTACACGGGTACCCACACCGTTGTACATGACTGGCACACGCGGTT
>JBIQJZ010000067.1:0-15918 GCA_044507115.1 Flammeovirgaceae bacterium
GTCATGCACGTCGAGCTTCGCATTCTCGGGGGCCATTCCCTGATGGGAACGGATGCGCCCGAGTCGATGGGATTCAAGCTCAACAAAGGCAACAACGTCTACATTAACGTGAGTCCCGATACCCGTAAGGAGACCGAGCGATTGTTCAAGGCACTCGCGGAAGGAGGTAAAGTAGGCATGGAGCTGCAGGACATGTTCTGGGGCGACTACTTCGGCTCGTGCACAGATAAGTTTGGCGTGAACTGGATGTTCAATTGCAGCGAGAAGAGGTAACTTGTTAGCGAAGGGACGCGACCGTCGAGGTCGACCATTCCATCAATGAAAGCTATCATCAACGAAGTGAAGTCCGACCTTGTGGCGCTGCAGTGGAATCCACGGTTCGATGTCCGCAGCCCGCGGCAGTAGGCACACCGGTCTTCTGGTCAGGCAGAAGTTTCGTATCTTTGCCGCAAAAATATATCATGCCTGATTCGATACACTGTCCCAAATGTCAGTCACCCTACGGATATCCAACCGGCACATCGATGATGTGTCCGGAATGTGGCCACGAATGGAACCCTGAAGAGAATGCCGCAACCGAGAACACTGCTGCTGACGCGGATACACTAGTCGTGAAAGATGCTAACGGCAACGTCCTGCAGGATGGCGATACCGTTGTGCTCATCAAAGATTTGCCGGTAAAAGGTGCTCCCAAACCCATCAAGGCCGGCACCAAGGTGAAAAATATCAGACTCGTCGAGGGCGATCACGATATCGACTGCAAAGTAGACGGCTTTGGTGCAATGGCCCTGAAGTCGATATACGTTCGCAAAGCATAAGGAAAGCAGCCTTTCTGCAGACCGTTCTTCTAAATTCTTCGTACTGTCATGCGATTCGTGTTGTTCGTTGCGTCTATTTCCTTTATGGCACTCGGTGTGCAGGCGCAGTCGATATTCGAGTCCGTCGTCAGAAACGCTGAAAATGGAGAGCCGTTGCCCGGTGCTGCCGCCTTTATCAAGGCACTTGGAGTTGGTGGTAGCGCGAATGAATACGGGGTCGTGCGGCTGGAGCACGTACCCCCCGGAGAACATACCATCGAATACTCATTCGTCGGATTTCAATCCAGGAGAATTGCACTGCGATTTCCCATCGATCCTTCAACTCCCTACGAAGTACTGTTGTATCCGGATCACGAGGAGCTTGAGGAAATTGCCGTCACGTCCACGCGAAGTAGCCGGACAATAGCTGACATTCCAACACGGGTAGAATTCATTGCCGGGGAAGAACTCGACGAAAAAGGCAACATGAAGCCGGGCGACATACGAATGCTTCTCAACGAAAGCACCGGCATCCAGACCCAGCAGACATCGGCAACGTCGGGAAACGCATCGATCCGGATTCAGGGTCTTGACGGGAGGTATACGCAAATCCTGAAAGACGGCTTCCCAGTATACGCGGGATTTTCAGGTGGACTGGGACTGTTGCAGACTCCACCGCTCGATCTGAAGCAGGTCGAGGTGATCAAGGGATCGTCTTCCACGCTGTATGGCGGCGGCGCTATCGCCGGAATGGTCAACCTCGTCAGCCGTGTTCCGACGGAACAACAACAGCTTAGGTTCCTGGTCAACGGCACAAGTGCACAGGGCCTTGACCTGAGTGGCTTCTACAGCGAGAAGTTTGGAAAGGCCGGAGTTACTGTGTTCGCGTCGCGGAACTCAAATGAGCCTTATGACCCAGCGAACATCGACCTGACGGCCATCCCGAAGTTTGAGCGATACACCATCAATCCTAAGTTGTTTGTCGATTTCGATGAGAAAACGACTCTAAACGTTGGCTTCAACTACACGACGGAAGATCGCATCGGTGGAGATATCGAATACATCCGGGGCAACGGAGACGCTATACATCAATATTTCGAAGACAATGCATCAAGACGTTTGTCCACGCAGCTGTCGTTCACCAAAAAGACAAGCTACAACTCCTCGTGGAACTTCCGGAACAGCATCAATCAATTTGACCGTTCGATCGCGATACCCGGATACATTTTTGACGGCGTTCAGACCAGCAGCTTTAGCGAATTGAACTATAGCACCAGCGATGAGCAAACGGAATGGATCGCTGGATTGAACCTGTGGACGGACAAATTTTCCGAAGTACAGACAACCGACATGCCTGTCCGCAACTATGATCAGACAACGTTCGGCGCCTTCGTCCAAAATACAGTTTCGATCTCCGAGCGGATCATTCTGGAGTCGGGGATCCGGGGCGACTATGTCGTCGACTATGGCTTCGCGTTCTTGCCGAGGATATCGCTGCTTTACAACCCGCAAACTGAATTCACCTCGCGCATCGGCGGCGGATTCGGATACAAAGCTCCCACTATTTTCACCGAGGAGAGTGAGCGTATGCAATACCAAAACGTCCTGCCGATTTCGTCGGAGCAAAACGCACTGGAAAAAAGCTATGGCGCAAACTGGGACGTAAACTACCGGACCGAGATTGGCGACGTTGGCTTCAGCGCCAATCATCTGTTCTTCTACACCTTTCTCAACGACCCTTTGGTGTTGTCCCCTGTAGGCGACGGACACTACCAGTTCTCAAACCTGAAAGGGCATATAAGTAGCAAAGGAACCGAGACCAACGTAAAGCTTGAATTCAGCGACTTCAAACTGTTCATTGGATACACATTTACCGACACGCGGATCCATGATAACGGAACAAGCGTGCAGAATCCGCTTACCGCAAAGCATCGCCTGAACAACGTCCTGATGTACGAAGTGGAAGAGAAGTGGAAGGTGGGACTGGAGGCATATTATTTCAGCAAACAGCGTCTTACGGATGGTGCCTTTGGAAAAGAGTACTGGATATGCGGGGTGATGGTCGAAAAGATCTGGGAGAAGTTTTCGCTATTCATAAACTTTGAGAACTTCCTGGACGTGCGCCAGACTCGTTTCGATACAATATTTACAGGGCCGATCAGCAACCCCGTATTCCGAGACATCTACGCACCGGTAGACGGGTTTGTCATCAACGGAGGTGTGAAGATTGGAATAATGTAATTAGGCTTGGGGGGTTCCTGAAGCCATAGTAGGTCCAAGCAAAGGAAGCACAAAAGATATCCCACCAACAAAAAAGAAGCCCGCCGTCCGAAGACGACGGGCTAGCCACCACAGTACCGCGAATCCCCCCTAAACCTGAAACGCTTTGTACTGCATGGCTTTTTCTTTATTTGCCAGCCCTGTCCTGTCGAGGAGACGGTCGACGAGCTGGTAGACCACTGGCACGACGACGAGGGTGAGGAACATTGAACTGGTGAGGCCGCCGATAATTGACCACGCGAGCCCGTTCTTCCATGCGGCTCCTGCGCCCGTCGCCAACGCCACGGGCAACATCCCGACCACCATCGCAATGGTCGTCATCAATATGGGACGCAGACGCGCCTTTGTCGCTTCGAGCAGTGCGTCGTTCGTCGACAAACCCGTCGCCTTCAACTGGTTGGTAAAGTCGACGACAAGAATTGCATTCTTAGCGCCCAACCGGAGCAGCATGATGATACCGAGGATGGTGAAAATGCTCAGTGTGTTGGCCGTGAGCGCGAGCGCCCACAACGCACCGACCATCGCCAGCGGAATGGAGAACAACACGACGAACGGGTACACGAAGTTGTCATACAACGCAACCATGATGAGGTACACCAGCAGGATCGAGGTGAGGAACGCAAAGGCCAGCGAAGCGAACGACTCGTCCTGGTTCTGCTGATTGCCTCCGAACGTCACAGCTACTCCCGACGGCATATCCATGCCGGCGATAATCGTCTTGATCTCTTCGGTTACAGCACCGGACGGACGACCGAGCAGCTGCGAGTTCACGTTCACAGATGTTATCCGGTTGTAGCGTTCCAAACGCGAGGGACCTGAACTCTCTGCGACATCCGCGAACTGGTCGAGCCGAACCGGTTGTCCGAACTTGTTCATGAACGTCAACGCCTTGATGTCTTCAACACTGCGCCGGTCGTACTCATCAAAACGGATATTGATATCGTATTCATATTCACCCTGACGGAATTTCGCGTCCGTATTTCCGCTGAAGGCAAACTGCATCGTGGCTCCCACGTTCTGCAGATCAAGTCCGAGCTCCGCCATCTTGCGGCGGTCAGTCGTTACCACAACCTCCGGATTACCACTCTCGACCGACAGCTTCACTTCCTGCGTACCTTCCACTTCTTTTACACGCTCCATAAGTTGGTTCGCGTACTGCATCACGGTATCGTACGCAGGCCCCGTGACAATCAGCTGGATTGGTGCCTGGTTCGCCGTCCCGAGAATCGAGATCGGTGTCGACTTTACTTTTACCCCTGGGAAGCGCTCCATGAGTTCGTTCCGGAGTAGTACCCCGTAGACATCCGAGCTCTCCTCCCGTTTTTCCGCCGGCACCAGCTTCACGTTAACCTCCGATTTGTATGCCGTCGCCTGGGAACTTCCCATACCGCTCTCGCTGGTCTGTCCGACCGAAGTGAAAATTGAGACAACCTCGGGCTTTGATGAAATGTACTCCTCGATCTTCATCGTCGTCACGTTGTTCTGTTCAACAGACGTCTTCTTCGGATACTCAAGCACGAGGATAAACTCACTTCGGTCGCCCTGCGCCACAAATTCAGATCCGATAAAACCGGCGCCAACCAGTGCGAGTGATCCGATGAACAACGCGATAGCACCCACAATAGTAATTGCCCGATGCCCGAGCGCCCACCGCAATAGTCCCTGGATCCAGTCTGTGAAACGATCGAGCAACCTCTCGAAGCCCAGGACCATCTTACCAAAGACATTCTTCGACGAAATGTGTCCAAGCTTTCCAAAGCGCGAGTACAGAAACGGAACCATCGTAAATGAAACCAACAGCGATAGCAGCGTCGCGATAACAACGACGATCGAAAACTGGCGCATGATATTGGAAATGAGTCCGGAAGTCAGCGCAATCGGGAGGAACACCACGACGATCACCATCGTAATCGACACTACGGTGAACCCGATCTCCTTGGCACCGTCGTACGCCGCCTGCACTTTGCTTTTTCCCATCTCCATATGTCGGTAGATGTTTTCGATCACAACAATCGCGTCATCGACTACAATACCCACCACCAGCGACAGACCGAGCAGCGTCATCAGGTTGAGCGTAAACCCAAACATCGACATGCCGATAAATGTCGCGATCAGCGACAACGGAACGGCAATCATCACGATAATCGAGTTGCGCAGAGAATGCAGAAACAACAGCATGATAGCCGCCACCAGGATTATCGCGAGCACAAGGTCGTGAATGACAGCATCCGCCGACTCAAGTGTATACTCCGAGGAGTCCTGTGCAATTTCAAATTTGAGATTCTCCTGTCCGTATGTACTTTCCAGCTTAGCAAGCTCGCTTCTGACCAGTTCACTCACGGAAACGGCGTTCGCATCCGATTGCTTCTGAATAGAGATACCAATCGAGTTGCGGAGATTGATCCGGTTGATCAGTTCCACTTCCTTTTGGGTGTCCTGTACTTCAGCAACGTTGGAAAGCCGCACGGGTCCTCCGTTGTTGTCGTAAGCCACGACGAGATTCCGAAGGTCATCGAGGCTGCCATACTTACCGGCAAGCCGAATAAGGACTTGTTCCTCCTGAGTTTTGATCTTCCCGGTAGGAAAATCGAGGTTCGAGGTTTCAATCAGATTGACGAGCTGAGGCAACGACAGTCTGTACGCCTGCATCTTTTGATTGTCGACATTCACGCGGATCTCCCGTTCCTCCCCACCAATCAGATTCGTTTGGGCAACACCTGGAATCTTGGCCAGGTTTGGTTGTATCCGCTGCTTGACAAGGTCATAAAGATCCGTTCCGTTCATATCCGCGCTGACACCAAGTCGCATGATCGGCAAGTCATCAATCGAGAATTTTCCAAGGGACGGACTTTTCACATCCTCGGGAAGATTACCCAGTATGGCATTTACTTTCCGCTGTGCATCCTGTAACGCGAGGTCGACGTCGGCTTCCGCGCGTAGTTGCACCACTACGACCGACAGTCCTTCGTAGGACGTCGCCGTGATCTTATCAACGTTCTCCATTGAAGAGATTGCGTCTTCCAGTTCCTTCGTAACAGTGTTCTCGACCTCGTTTGGCGAGGCCCCGGGATAAACCGCCGTAATACTGACGATAGGAGCACTGAACTTCGGCAACAGTTCGTAGCTCAACTGTTTGTAGCTGGTCAGTCCAAGGAAGGTGAGTATGATAAACAACACCAAGATGATGGACGGACGCTTAATTGAAATTTCTGTGATTTTCATTTTAGTAAGGATCGAAATCCCGCTCTTAGTTTAATATCGTTACCCGCGCACCATCCGTCAGATTGATCTGGCCATTTGTCACGACCCGCTCGCCGGCAGACAGTCCTTCCACTACCTCGACGGTATTTGCCAGGTGAGATGCTGCTACAATCTTTTTCAATTGGACCGCATCGCCATCTACCACATATACCGCCGCGTCGTTGATGCTTCCCAGTAAGGCAGCTCTTGGAATGACAAGCGCCTCACGTTCATTTGCGATCTCAAACGCAGCTCTGCCGTACATCCCTGCGCGCAGCGGTTTGTCCTTGATGTTCACGATTTCGAGTTCTACGGGGAAGTTGAGGTTCGCATCCGCCTTCGCAGCAATAAACTTCACCTTAGCCGGATAGGTAGTGCCTGGATATACATCGGCAGTAACCAATACCGTCTTCGCATTCGCAACGGAAAGGACTTGCGCTTCGGAGACCTTGACATCCATGGTCAGCTTGCTTGTTTCAACGATCTCAAATGCCTCTCTCCCCGCCGCTACGTATGCGCCTTCTTCGATAAACCGTTTGTTGACATAGCCCGCAAAAGGCGCCCGGATATGCGTATCAGCCAACTTCTTCCGCGCCGTAATCACCCGCGCCTCGGAATTGACAAAATTCAAATTGATGTCGTCGAGTTGAGCTTGCGTGACACCACCACCTGCTACGAGGCGTTCATAGCGCTCTTTGTCCGTCTTTACCTTTTGCAGGTTTGCCTCCGCAGAACGGAGATCGGCCTCAATGGTTGCGAAGTCGATCCGGGCCAACAGTTGTCCCTTCTTCACATATTGCCCTTCGTTGGCCAGGAGATCGATCACCTTACCGGCAACTTCGGTCACGACAACGATCTCTTTCGAAGGCGAGAAAGTACCGGTAGCCGTAAAAGAGCTTGCCGCACCTTCACTTCTCACTTCCGCAATTTGCACCGGTATCGTGGCGTTCACCTTTTTCGCCAGTTCGGTTTGTTGCTGCATTTCCTCCTTGTTGCCCTTCAGAATAAAGGCCGCACCTGCAACTGCGACGACAAGGATGGTGGTGGTAATTATGGTCCGTTTCATTTTGTTGTGAAAAATTATTAGTTCAATAGATTCTTGATGTCGCCCTGAGATTTCAGCAAGGCCACCTCTGCCTGCTTAACTTTTAGTAGTGATTCGATCAACTGACTTTGCGCCTGTATCCGGGAAGTCTCGGCCTGCAGAAGATCGGTGAGGGGGCTCACCCCTTCGTTGTAGTTCTGCAGGGTGACGTCGTACACACTGTTCGCAAGTCCGACATTCTCCTTCTGCGCCTGGTAACTTTCAAGACTCGTCTCCAGGCTCTTGACCGCATTCAGGTATTCCATGTTCGCCTGCTGTTTCGTGAAGGCAAAGTCGCGCTCCACCTTCATCTTCCTGATCTTCGATTGCTGGATCTGCGCCGACTTGTTCATCCCGTCGAAGATGGGAATCGTCAGCTTCAGTCCCACCGAGGCGATATCAAACCAGATCGGATTGGACTCGGGCGAAAGGAAGAACCGGTTGCTTTGACCATTGTATGTGTAGTTCGCGTATGCTGATACGGTTGGAAAATATCCAGCGGCGTAGTTCTGACGCTCGAGATCGTAAAGGTTAAGCTGGTTGTTCAATTGCTTGTATTCGATTCGGTTCTCAAAAGACCAGTCGTTTGTCGTCAGCAAACCCGGCTCATAGTCTGAGGAGTTCGCGATGATCGGCTCTTCAATCTGAAGCGGAGCGTTGACATCCATGCCCATCGAGAGCTTGAGTTGGTTGAGCACGTTGGAATACGAGTCGTCAATCGTCCGAAGTTGTGTCTGCAGATTCGCCGCGTTCACTTTCAAGCGGTCGACATCCAACTTTCTGGCCAGCCCGTTTTGAAACCGGTTTGATGTGATGTCCAGATTCCGATTCGTTTGTTCGAGGTTTGATTCGATCACTTTTCGCTGCGCTTCCAGCGAAGCCGCCTGGTAGAACAGGTTGCTCGTTTGAAGGATCACCTCTTCCTCCGTGCGGACAATATTGTTTTGGTAGAATTCTTCGCTGGCCTTCGCGGCTTTGATGCCGGTCAAAACGCTCTTATTAAATAATTGCTGAGTAGCCTGTACGGTAGTGCTCAGGCCGTACTGCATCCCAGCCCGCAATACAATGTAGTCATCTGGACCCGCGGCGGGATCTGAAATTGCCATCGGGAAAACAAACGCCTGGCGGATCACATTATCCGAAAGGTCAGCGTTGACATTGATCTGCGGCAGTGCAGCGGATTTTACCTGACGGGTTTTTGCAGCTCCCTCTTCAAAATCATACTTCGCCTTGATAATGCTATTGTTTGCATCAAGTGCTATTTGAAGCACTTCCTTCAGCGTGTAAGGTCCTTTCTGTTGCTGCGCATCTACGGTACCCGCCATCATTACGCCGACCAGAAAGAACACAGTTAGTTTAAGTTTCATAACGTTATAGAATCGTATTTAATGAATTCTCTTTTGTTAGGTTCGCCTTGTATTGCTGATACAATTGCATCCCGGCGTCCGTCGAGATACCAGCGACAAAGTGATCGAGGATAACCTGCGACACGACCGTCCGGTCGAATGTTTGACGCGGGAAAATTTCAGGATCCAGCGTCATTGTAGCTTCCTCCAGTCTGAGGCGCGCGAGCACCTCTGCATTGACGTCATCGCGGAACAGACCTTCGCGTGTACCTTGCCGGATATTGCGCAGCAGAAGCTGAAACAAGAATGACTTTCTGAAATCCTCAACCTGTTTCCAGGCAGCGCGGTGATACTTGCGCAGGTCAAGCATGAGACCCGACGTGGTCTCCCGGAGGCTCAGCATCAGTCGCTGGTTGGCTTTTATCAGAAAGTCGATAGCATCGGCAGCAAATTCACTGATCTCCTGTAGTTGCGCCTTGGCATCCGCCAAATGGTGCGCAACCGCCAGATTGACGATTTGGTCCTTGTCCGTAAAATGCTGGTAGATCGTCTTCTTGGAGATACCCAGGTTGTGAGCGATGTCATCCATCGAAACACTTCGAAACCCGTATTTCGCGAACAGACCCCCTGCGCCGTTCAGTATTCTCGTCTTAATATCCTTGTCATCCATAACCTCACCCTTTCAATGGAAACTCCGAGTTCCCAAATAGTTTCCTTGGTTTCCATAACGGCAAGATTAGAATTTAGTTTGCGAAATGCAGATAAATTTTTCAGAAAAATTTACGAAAACGTTATTTTGAGTCGTTTTAGAGGGTTTTTATCTGACCATTGGACCAAATAAGTCAGATAGTCGGGACTCAGGAATACGACTCGGCGGCGATCGAACGCAGGAAGATATCAACCAGCAGCCGGGTTTGTTCCTCCGTGTTCGCGTTGTCAGTAGCGGTGGCCGCTTTTCCACGGATCATATACTGCAAGCGGATACCCGACAAGGCGGCCAGAAAGAGATCGGTGTACGGCACTACCGGAAACTTCGTGAATTCGCCTTCATCGATGCCACGCTGGAGAATGCGCTGTACCAAACCCTTTTCCCGCTCCGTATAGGTCGCCCGGAGGTCATCAAAAACGGGATTGAAATATTCTTCCGGACGGGGGCTTTCGATGTTGCCGAGGTTTCCCATCCGGGACAGGAGCTGATTTCGCAACGCGACGAATTTCTTAAGCTTAAAGGAAGGTTTACTCGTGCGTTCGATCAGCTGCTCGATTGCCTTTACGAATTCGTCCATTTCCTCCTCGACGACGGCGATGAAGATTCGCTCCTTATCGGGGAAGTAGTAATAGAGTGCAGCCTTTGACATACCGATGTCAGCGGCGATTTCGTTCATCGTCGTCTTCGACAGACCATAATGGGCGAATCGCTTCCGCGCCGCCTCTGTGATCGCTGCAACTTTAGAATCGTGCATGAGCGGGAAAAATAGTCATCCGGGCCGGAATGGCAAAACCCTGGGGTTGGACGACTATTGTCGGCATGATCTTTTAGAAATCAAGCAATTCGAACCCTAACCACGTCGCCCCACATTCCGCTTAAACGGTGATCGAATGGCAACTACCAGAAAAAAGATTGGAATCATCCTCGCATCGATAGTCGCTTTAATCCTCGTACTCCGGCTGTTTCTTCCTCAAATCGTACTGCGGCTAGTCAACAACCGACTGGCGGAGATGCCCGGCTATTACGGCCACGTCGCAGATATCGACATTGCGCTCCTTCGCGGCGCCTACCAACTGGACAGCATCTACATCAACAAACAGGATTCCACCAGCGGAGATCAGACACCATTCTTCTCCGCTTCAAAGGTCGATCTCTCGGTAGAATGGAAATCACTATTCAAAGGCTCGATCGTCGGTGAAATCATCCTTGATAAACCAATGATCACGTTTACGAAAGACAAAGTCGAGCCGAAAGGCGTACAGCAAGACTCCTCGAGCTTCAAAGATCTGAAAAACGATCTGATGCCGTTGCGGATCAACCGCGTGGAGATCAGGGAAGGAACGATCAATTACAAAGACGAATCGTCAACGCCTCCCGTGGATGTCTCGTTGACAAACGTCAGCGCGCTGGCATTGAACCTGCGCAACAGCTACGACTCCGGCGCCGTACTTCCCGCCAGCATCGATGTCGCCGCCAACGTTTATGAAGGGACGATGAAGCTCGGTGTAAAACTAAATCCTCTTGCCGAGCAGCCCACGTTCGATCTGAACCTCACCGTAGACGATACCAACCTGGTAAAGCTTAACGACTTCTTCAAGGCATACGCGAAAGTCGACGTCAACAAAGGCACCTTCAACCTCTATGCAGAAGCCGCGGCAAAAGAAGGCAAATTCGCAGGCTACGCGAAGCCATTAATCAAAGACCTGGACATACTCGGCGAGGAAGACCGCGACGACAACGTCTTGCGGAAGATGTGGGAAGCGATTGCCGGAGGGGTCGGGGAGCTATTTGAAAATCAGCCAAGAGACCAGGTCGCAACCAAGATCCCATTCGAAGGCGAACTCGAGGACCCCAATACCGGTGTTTGGGAAACCATCATCCGCGTCCTGCAAAACGCCTTCATCCGCGCGATACAGCCTGCCATCGACGAGGAAATCGACCTGAGCGCCGTGGAAGAGCCGGAGGAAGAGAAAAAGAATTTTCTCGAACGGATTTTCGAGAAAAAGGACAAGAAGAAAGACTAGCCACCGGCTCGCAAATCTCACTTTGTCGCAACCTCCCCCCTCCCACGCCGTAGTAGTCCCTGTTCAATTCCAACAAGATCATGATATTTGTGCGTGATCAAGGTCCACGACAGCCCTTGACCGAACGTCAACAAGAAACAACCATGAGAAAGTTAATCTATGCAATCAACCTGACGCTGGACGGATGTTGCGATCATACCAAAGGAATCGCCGACGAAGAGCTACATGAGTTTTATGCGCAACTCCTCCGAGAGACTGATACATTTGTCTATGGCCGTAAGACGTATGAATTGATGGTCCCGTTTTGGCCCGACATCGCAAAATCCAACCACGGTACTACGAACGCGATGAGCAACTTCGCTCAGGCATTTGAAGCCGTCAGCAAGATCGTTGTATTCTCCCGTTCGCTCAACAGCGTTCCACAAGCAAAGGCAAGCATCGTCCGCTCAGGGCTTCGCGAAGAAATCATGAAGCTGAAAAGCCAGGGCGGCAAAGACATCCTGACAGGCGGCGTGGATATTCCCTCCCAGCTCATTGCGCTTGACCTCATCGACGAATACTACGTTGTCTATCATCCTGTCATCGCCGGCGAAGGAAGACGTTTACTCGACACGACCAGTTTCGAACAGAAGAAATTGGAACTTGTCAACTCGCGAATGTTTGCATCAGGAAGCATAGCGTTGCACTATCGGACACCCGTCTGACCACAGATACCAAATAATAACTCATCCAACTTTGAAGAATGGCAAACACCCACAATAGCGACCAATCGAAATCCGGAGCGGCAACACCCTTCGCACAGACGTATTTCCACGGAACCAAAGCCGACCTGAAAATAGGAGATCTGATCGAGGCTGGCTTTAATTCCAACTACGATCAGCGAAAGAATGCCAAGTATATCTTTCTCTCGTCAACCCTGGACGCCGCGGTCTGGGGCGCCGAACTCGCTTCCGGCGACAACCGAGAGCGGATCTATTTAGTCGAACCAACAGGACCGATAGAAAATGATCCCGACCTCACCGACAAAAGATTCCCAGGAAATCCCTCGATGTCGTATCGATCCAAAGAACCCTTCCGAGTCGTCGGCGAAGTCACTGTCTGGAAGCGACACACTGATGAACAAATCAAAGCAATGAAAGAAGCCTTAGAAAAGTTGAAGCAGCAGGGCGTTAATTCTGAAAATGACGAGTAGTCCTACCGTAGCGGTAAGGCGCTGAAGCACTCGACGAAGCACAAATCATTTCCCATCCAGACTTCGTTGTTAATGTGTGGTACTAGACAAAGGATACCGCCGCTTCTGCGTGAAAACTATTCGACACATATCGATCGCAATCATCATCATCTCCGGATACATGTTCGGCGCGTGCGCACATCACAAGTCGCAGTACTCATCCTCCGCGCAGGCTGCCTATGGTCATGCCATCCCATCATTCAAACCCCCCGAGCAACAGAATCAGAAGCGGAAGAAGAAAAGCCTCAAGTCAAACCGCGCAGCGAAAGACAGGCCCTCTTACTTTTCCCGCAGGCCGTATTAATCATTAGGCTACAACTAGACAGCGTCATAAAGATTGTTCAGCGCCTCTGTCATGGAAGGATGCGTAAATATTGTATTCCCAACCATGCGATAATCGAGCTCCGCGTTCATCGCTACCTGGACCGTGTTGATCATCTCACTCGCCCCCGCACAGAAAAGCGTGCAACCGAGTATCTTGTTCGTATCAACATCGATCACACTTTTGAGCAGACCGTCAGTATTGTTCAGGATCCGCGCTCGGGGAATCGCTGCAGCAGGAAGCCTGGCCACCTTAATGCGACAGCCCTGCGCCCGCCCCTCCTTCTCGCGCAAACCGATGTGCGCCAGCGGCGGAGAGATGAACACAGACGTAGCCACAAGTTTGCGCTTTGTTACAGACGTGTAGTCCCCGCCAAACAGCTGATCCCTTATTATCCGAAAATCGTCCAGCGAGATATAGGTGAATTGCGGACCACCATTGATATCTCCAATAGCCCAGACGTTATGTGCAGACGTCTGCAACCTGTCATTAACCCTGATAAAACCGCGCTCGTCAGTTTCGACACCCGCAGCAGCGAGATTAAGGCCCACCGTATTCGGTTTGCGTCCGGTAGCGATTAAGACAGCCGACGCCTGAAGCACATCGATCTTTTCCTCACCCTGATTGAATCGGACATCGATTCCGCGCTTGGTATCCCCAAATTGTTGGACCTCGACCCCCAATAAGATCCGGATACCTTTCGACGTCAACACCTTGAACACTTCCTCCGCGATATCGTCATCCTCCTCAGGAAGAAATTTACTTCCCCGATCCAGCAGCGTTACCTGCGAACCGAATTTTGCATACATATCCGCGAACTCAAGACCAATAAAACCGCCCCCGACGATGACAAGCTTTTCAGGCAGCCGCGACTGCTCCATCAGCGACGCACTCGTGAAGATCCGGCTAGAGTTACTGATACCCGGAATTGGTGGGATCCTCGGTTCAGTACCAGCATTAATGAAGACACGATCACCCCTAATGGTTACTTGCTCCCGCGAATCGTCAAACGTGACCCTAACCGTGCGGTCGGATACAAAAGAAGCCTCCCCCGTAATGACCGTCACCTGCGATTTCCCTGCAAGGTTTTCATAGTTTTTTGCCCTCAGAAGCGAAGTGAGCTCCCCCTTGATCTGAACAGCCTCGCCGTACGCGACACCCCTCTCCGCGTTTGCGATCAAAGATTTTGTCGGAATGCAGGCGACATTAATGCAAGTACCGCCATACATGAACTTTGAGCGCTCAATCAGCGCAACCTCCTGACCCTGGGCAGCCAGAAAAGCAGCTAACGTCTTGCCGCCCTTGCCGAAGCCGAAGATGACATTCTGGTAGTGATCCTTGATTTTGTCCATAGTATCGAAGCTGCCGCCCTACATTGAAGGTATTACAATTGATTGGCAAAAGGAACGCCGAGTCCGAGGACGCTGTTGAGCACTGAAAATAGTCTGGAAGGTTAGCTAGTCCAATCGACCAGTCTGTTTTCGAAGGAGATTTGCGCCGACGCCCGGTCGACGACCCCGGGAAATTCTTTGCGTGCGAATTTTCGGTTGTATTTTGCTAAGGCAGCGAAAAAGTCTATTTTTGCGTCCCTGAGCGCCATTTTTGGGCGATTTCGGGAAATTTAGAGGAGTGGTAGAGTGGTTTATTGCACCGGTCTTGAAAACCGGAGACCCTTTACGGGGTCCGGGGGTTCGAATCCCTCCTCCTCTGCTGAGTATCAATCAAAGAAATAGAAAACCTCGAATTCGTAATGGATTCGAGGTTTTTTTGTTTTCAGACCACCCCAAAAGAGTCATTTTTTTCCATTCGTAAGGTGGGGATTCGGGAGCCGGACAAGAGCCTCGAAGTTTACTCCCGAATTTTGAGGCTAATTAATTGATCGCCAACTGGTTCAATCATTGGACATCTTGATTTCCGGCTCCCGAAGAAATACATTTCTCACCAAAACAATTTTTTATGAGCACGATGAGTGTATTGTTCTTCATTCGCAGGAACAGAGGAAACGATGATGTTGAAGCGCCTATTTACATGCGGATTACTATTGAAGGAGAGCGCTTCGAACTTGGTACAAAGAGGCGAGTGCTTCCAGCACACTGGTCCGCTGATAGCGGCCGTGTGAAAGGAAATAGCTCCGCAGCAAGATCGCTAAACACTTTCCTCGATTCTCTTCTTTCAAAAGCATACAGCCACCAGCGCGAAATCATCAACGAAGGAAAGCCACTGACGATCGAAGAATTGAAAAGCAAATGGCTTGGCATTCCGACCGAGACGCCGAAGATGCTGATGGAAGTTTTTGAAGAGCACAATAGACAGATGAAAGCCCTGATCGGTCATGAATTTTCGCACCACACTTTCGAGCGGTACACGACTTCCAAAAAGCACACCGAGGAATTCATGAAGTGGAAGTACAAGGTAAAGGATATGGACATAAGGAAACTCAATTATGAATTCATCACCAATTACGAATTCTGGTTGAAGTCCGTGCGCAAGTGCGATCACAATACCGCCATCAAGTATTTATCCAACTTCAAGAAGATCGTGAACATCTGCATCAAGAACGGATGGCTCGATCGCAATCCCTTTGCCGGATTCAAGATGACCAAGCGGGAAGTGGAGAGACCATTCCTGGTGGAAGAAGAGCTTAACAGGATAATTGATAAAACATTTCTAATGCCACGCATGAACCAGGTACGCGATATCTTTATTTTCTGTTGTTACACGGGTCTTGCTTACGTGGATGTAGAGAAGCTCACCAGGGAAGAGATCACGACCGGCATAGATGGAGAGAAGTGGATCTGGACCAGTCGGCAAAAAACGGAAACTGCCACGCGAGTTCCTTTGCTTCCGCCTGCATTGGAAATTCTAGATCGGTATAAAGACTATCC
>JBIQJZ010000068.1:0-15910 GCA_044507115.1 Flammeovirgaceae bacterium
ACCACCATCGCGCGTCGGGATGGGTGCTTTACCCCACACCTCTACGAAGGCGTTGCTTGCAGCCTTGAATGCTTTTGAGTCATTCGGCGTTACTGCTGGCTCTCCGCCGTGGTGAGCAGTTACCTTTACTTTCACATTCTTCGGCGCAATCGCCTTGAAGTGTTCGGTAAACAGCGCTGTTATCTCCGCGCTAACCTGGTCTGGTACCAAGCGCATGGAAATCTTCGCATGTGCTTTCGACGGGAGCACTGTCTTTGCTCCTTCGCCAGTGTAGCCACCCCAGATTCCATTGACATCAAGCGTAGGCCTGATCCCCGTGCGCTCAAGTGTCGTAAAACCCTTTTCGCCATGCACTTCGTCAATGCCAAGTTCCTTCTTGTAGGCGGCGAGGTCGAATGGCGCCTTATTGATGGCTTTGCGTTCTGCATCGCTGAGTGTGGCTACCTTGTCGTAGAACCCGGGAATTGTGACTCGGCCATCTTCATCGTGCAGTGATGCAATCATCTTGCAGAGGATGTTGATAGGGTTTGCGACTGCGCCACCATACACACCCGAGTGTAAGTCGCGATTCGGCCCGGTAACTTCAACCTCCATATAACTTAGACCGCGCAATCCGGTGGTAATGGACGGGTGGTCGAGTGATATCAGCGCCGTATCCGAAATAAGGATGATGTCGGCTTTCAGTTTTTCGCGATTATTCTGGACGAAAGTTCCAAGGTTGTCGGATCCCACTTCCTCTTCACCTTCCACCATGAACTTCACATTGCATGAGAGCTTGTTGTTCCGGACCATCGTCTCGAAGGCTTTGACATGCATATACACCTGTCCCTTGTCGTCGCTGGAGCCCCGAGCGTAAAGTTTGCCATCTTTGATCACTGGCTCGAAGGGGGGAGAATCCCATAATTCAATCGGGTCCGCGGGTTGAACGTCGTAGTGTCCATATACGAGGACGGTTGGCAGTTCCGGATCTATTTTTTTTTCAGCGAACACGATCGGGTGACCCTTTGTTTCGCATATCTCGACGCTGTCGGCACCGGCTTCGATAAATTTCCCTTTTAGAAACTCTGCCGCCTTTCGAACATCTGCTTTGTATTTGGTGTCTGCGCTGATCGAAGGGATCTTCAGCCACTCGACAAGCTCCGATATAAAACGATCTTTGTTTTCAGTGATGTATGCTTTCATGTCGCTGCTGTATTAGGGCCTGCAAGTTAATAAATAGTTGTTAGTACGACCGTGGGCTGTCGTCGTAGATGACTAATACAATACTTAGAATCCGTCATCCTCCTCTTTCTGAGCCGGGGGCTGTTGCTGAGGAGGTGCCTGGTCAGAAGGTGGTGGTGTCTGAGTCGGAGGTATTCCGGGTTCAACCGACGGTTGTTGTTGTTCGACAGGAGCGCGGTTGTCGAGCGGCAAGCCTGGGATGATACTGGGTGCTGTCTCTACTGGTGGTGCTTCGTAGAGGCTGTAGGGGACGCTGATCCCGAGATACTGGCGCCGGAAGCGATTGATAAAGCTCAGCGTTTCCTCTTCGCTGCCGGGTACGAAAGCTACCTCTCCAATTTTTGCTTTGCCTGCCGTTGAGCGTTTCGTTATAACGCTGTTAAAAGCATCATTCGAAGAATGAACCAATAGCCTGCTGTCTTCGATTCCAAAGTAGTACCATGACTCGGGAGATGCTTTGAAGAACACGTGAAATACCGATCCTCCATCAAGCGTCCGACGGACTTCCATGAAGCCTTCGAAGCCGCCGTTTATGTCGTTTCTTCCACTGTTGGATATACCCAGCCGTCCCTCGCTGTAGAACGCTTTATGCTCGTGTGACCAACGCAGTTTGACATCGGAGAATACGAGGGGTTTTGCCAATTCGGTGAGCGTACCAAGGGATACATAACCCTGGAGGCTCTGTGTTTCATATTGCTTAACAGCCCGCTCACCGACGACGTTGGCGATCTTGTAAAGAAGCTCTGTCTGGTCCCCGAGACCTTCGTCCGCCCCTTCATTCTTGATGACGTTCTGCAGGACGCGCGCCATCAGGTCGAAGGCAGCTTGGGGAACATCAGTGTTCATGATCAGTAGAGAGTTCATGCGCACATCATTGCTGGCAAAATCGGCATTGCCAATCGCAGTGGACGTGATGCTGAAGTTCTTCGTTCCTTCGAAGATGTTGACGTGACCTTCAAATCGCATTTTTTGAGTCTCGTCGTTATAGGCGAACACTTTGCCGGACAGCTTATTGCCGGCGGCTTTTTCCGGGTCCTCGATCTTGTATTCTTCGCTCTCGGCATCGTAGAAGAGTTTTCCTTGCGGCGTGAAGATGTCGTCATCGTCTTCCGACTTCTTTTCGTTCGCAAAACTAATGTACAGGCTATTGTCAGCTGACGAGAGATGCAGGCCGGCATTCACCCGCTTGCCTTCTTCATCCGTTGCGTTTTCGAAGTCGAGGACGATGTCGGTTTCGTCGCCGCTCTGACGATAGGCTATCCACGTGTTGTAATTCTTGATATTTTTAATGTCCAGTTTAATATAACCGTCGAGTTCCAGCGCAGGTCGCGTCGCATACATGGTCATATCGCCTTTATAGAACATGCCCGCACCGAGGACAAGGTGTTCCTTTTCGGTAACGGCGCCGCGGGCTACGGTCTGCATTGACGCGATTGATTGCCGCCTTCCCGAACGCCGCGTCTGATCGGCGATTGGCTCGAGGTGGAAATCCGTCATTTTGATGGCGAAAGTGTCCTGCAGAAGGTTCACGTACTGGTATGTCGCGTAGCCCGAAAACTCTTTTCGCGAAACGATATCGACGACACCTTCTGTGAGACGGTGGTAGCCATTGAGCGTGTCGAGGATGATCGTCGTGTTCTTGAGCGTGCCGATACGGGCGTTTTCGTGGATGAGCACTTCGTTATTTTCCGGAGTGATCAGCGCATCCGCGACAATGATATAGGGTATACCACTTACCTTGAGCTCCTGTTTGCTCAAGTCGTATTCGGCCTTCTCGGCATTGAAGTGAAGCGAGTCAAGATCTTTCCGGGTTGTGTAGAAGTAGGAATTCTCAATCGGAACGTCAGGCGCCTTGCTCATGGTGATCTTCTGCGAAGTGAGATCCCAGCGCGCCCTTGGTATAGATGTCTTAAACTGAGCGTAGGGAAATTCGATCGCCGCAGTTCCCTCGACCTCGGGGCTTATGTCAGCGTAGTTCTCGTCCAGGTCGAATTTCAACCTGACATCGGTACCGGCCAGCAGGTTTTTGTTCGGGTCTTCGGATTTGACTTTGAACCGCGCGTGTCGGGCGCTGAAGTCTTTCCCTGCGAAGTTCATCTCCCGGGATATGAGTTCGGTGCCGCGTGTTTCGAGTTTGCCGGCCCCTGCCACCCCTTTCGTTGAAATGGTAAGTACGCCCTGCATCTGCGCTGTTGAGTCGTAGAAATTGAAGGGCGCCTTCAGGTTCTTCAGTAACATCCGGTCTTCTTTTGGCAGCCATCGCATCTGAAAATCGGGAAGAGATGCTTGCGGGAACAGGACGGATCCAAACTGTTCCTCGCGTACAGTTGCGCGGTGCCCTCGGCCGACGACAGAATCGGGATAGAACACAAAGTCACGTGAGGGTAGACTCGCAGCCAGGAAGTCGATATTTCCTACAGCGCGGAGACCGCGGTTGTTCATCGAGAGCACGCCATTCAACTTTCCATCACCTCCATACAGCTGATAACCCGGTTGGGGGATACTGTGTTCGAAGCCCAACGATTTGTCGGGCATTGTATGCAGTGTCTCCTTAATGCTCGGAAGCATACCACTGGAAATGAATGTGCCGTCGAAATTGATCGACAATGGGTCCGCGTGATTGAGACTGTCGAGCTTGAAGGGAGGAACGACGAAAAACATCGACCGATCGTACACGCCACCGAGAACTTCCTCGCGATCAAAGTAGATAACCCCTCCACTGGTTGCATCGAGTCGTGGATAGCCGGGAATGTCCTCCTTCCCCGATTTGTTATTGGCACGGCTAATGAAGAGTGTTCCCGAAGAACTGTTGGTATCTCCCATTCCGGCGGCAGCCGCGGCAGTGGAGTCTGTGCCAACCATTGAGTTGTTGACTTTCCTTCTAACCTCCTGGCCACGCGCGTTTTTTTCCGTGACATAGAAGTTGATGGAATCGATGTGGGAGAGACTAATAAAGAAACTATCGTATTTCAGTGTGAAACCCTTTCCGGAGATCTCAAAATTTCCGGCCGACACGGTACCGTTGAATTGGATGTCGCGGTTCTGCAGGATTGTAATCACACTGCTGTCAGGGACGATGTTGACATTCAGGGAATCGCTCAGGTTAAACTCTTCTACCCCTCGGACAGTCATCGTTCGCTTCGCGAAATTTATCGTCGCGTTTGGGTGATCGGCGATAACGGAGTGTATTTTCAGGTTGTCGAAATCTTCTTCACCCTGGTGCGCGCGGAAAAGGTCAATCGCCCGTTGATTGACCTGAACCAGGTCGGTTCGGTCGTTGTAGGTAACCAATCCCTTTTGACGCAAGAACTGGATCGCTTGTTTGATTTCAATCGGGTTGCGTCGTGTGAATTGGGCAACATCTCCCGAATAGAATTCACGCACGTTGTTGCGCAGTGCATAGTTCGCAATCAGTCCCAGGGGGTGAAAGTCGAAACCCACGCCTTTCAACAGACGGAAATCTTCAGGATCGTAATAGTCAACCGATTCGATGATCACCGGCACGGTGTGGCGAGCTCCGTCGATCTGCACATTCAGACTGTCCGCCCAGAGATCCCAGCGGAGTTGGTCAGCGGCGAAGTCGATGTTAAAGAACGTTGACGAGTAAGGTGCATTGCGCATGTCCCCCTTGTCTTTTTGAAGGAGCAAGTGCTGGGTGCTATCACCGGAGTATGTGTATCTCATTCGAACCGCCTGGTGGACAATCGAATCATACCCCTGGTGGATATTTATTTTCGTTTTCTCCGCAGTGATAGTCCCTGGCGCGAAGACGAACTCGCCGGACCGCGCTGTAAATTTTTTCTCACCGCGGCTGAACACTTCGATTACGGCCGGATCACCCGACACCGATGCGCTGGATACCGAACGTCCTGTTAAGGAGAACCCGCCGCGGTAGCGAACGTTCGCGTCAGCGAGTCCCGTGATATTAAAATTGCTTTCATAGGATTTGAATCGCGGGTAGGTCGAAAGCACAGAATCTTTTCGCGCAGGTGATCTGAATTCAAATGTGCCGGGAATGAAGCCCGGAGTTTTTCCCTTGTAGTTCAATTTCACCAGCGCGGCCGACAGTTCCGGCTTTCTGGTATTGAACGAGTACGAGGTCATGTTGCATGTGACTGAGTCCGGGCCAAGACCGGCAGGACTCCAATCGAAGGTGCCTTCTTCACCGACGAACAAGTTTTTCGTAATTGAATACGTTCCGCGGCTGTCAAGTAGGAATGCCGAATCGTAAGCCGTCACCATGTTCAGGGTGACGCGGTCGAACTTGATTACCGGTCCATCGAGTTCAGGGGGCGGTGGAGGTGTCAGCCAAAGAGGTGCAAAGTCCATTGCCGTGAAATTGTCATCGGCAGGAGGGTCGGTGTACTCCTCCGTATAGGGTTCTGCATCCCAGGACAGCGTTGAGCTCTCAGTTGTGTCATCCACAGGAGCAGGTTCGTCCCAGCTCATTGTTTCAGCGGGGATGGGTTCAAGGTAGTCGAAATAATAGCTGTCGTCACACGTGTATAGTCTGAACGCCTTGTCGTAGTGCAGGGCGTGCCTCAGGAAGAACGTGCGGCAGTTGACAAAAAACTGATGCGCCTGCGCGGGAGTTGCCTTCTCGATCACCTGTCCACTCACCTTCAGGTAACTGTCCATCGTTGCGCGGTCGGCTTTCTCCACCGACACAGCGTTGACAAGTGCTCCGAAGTAATTGATTATGTGATTACGAAGCGGCAATTTTCGTTTTCGCATCAGATATGTCTGTCTACGAACGACCAGCTGTTGGTCTACTGGCATCTGTGACCACGCCGACAGGAATGCCGCTGCAACTCCGGCGGCGTCAGCGTTGCGCGAAGTTTCAAGTACGACTTTTACGCTGTCTTCGAAACTGGAGGGCACGGAAAGGCGGTCGCCCTGGGCCTGAACGTTTGCCAGGGAGAGAAAAAGTACACCGACGAGGATTGCGACCTGCTTCACCAGATAAAAACCTTGAAATTTCGTAATTATTGGCCAAATAAACTATGTGTCTCTTGAAACGCGGAAAAGTAAACGTTATGCGCGTAAACGGGTGTTATTTCGTCCTCAGAAAGTAAAGTATCACGGATATGAGGATGCTGATGAGGATGCTGCTGCCAAGCGGGATATAGATCCGGAAATTCCCCCGGTCGATCACGAAGTCGCCCGGAATCTTGCCGGGCAGCGGGATCCGAGAACCAACGTGCAGGATCACGCCAAGCACAACCAGCACAACCCCGGCGATTATCAGTATTTTTCCCATATTCAAAAGTATTAAACGCAGGGAAAACACATGGATAACAAGGGAAGTTTGTTTTTGATTCCTACGGCAGTTGCCGATGACACGAACGGGTTGATTCTGACGCCGCAAGTAGGACAAACTTTGCCGCTGATCCGGCATTTTCTCGCGGAGGATGTGCGGAGTGCGCGGCGGTATCTCAGTGCCCTCAAGATTTACGACACAATTGAGGCGCTGTCATTTTCCGTCCTTAACAAAGACACACGTGAACAGGAACTCGAAGAATTGTTCCGCCCCGTTCGGGCAGGCCATCACCTCGGCGTGATGTCGGAGTCGGGTTGTCCGGGAGTTGCAGATCCCGGGGCGCTGGCTGCGCGCTATGCACATCGCAACGGTATTCGTGTGGTGCCCCTTGTTGGTCCGTCATCCATTCTTCTCGCGCTGATGGCTTCGGGACTGAATGGTCAGCAATTTGCGTTCAATGGTTACCTTCCTGTCGACAAAGCCGACGCATCGAAGGCCATCCGCGAATTTGAGCGCATCTCTCTCTCTCGGAATCAGACCCAAATTTTTATTGAAACGCCCTATCGCAATAACAGTGTACTTGCCAGCCTGTTGAAAAGCCTGCGCGCGGACACGGCTTTGTGTGTCGCTATGGATGTTACCGGCAAGGACGAATTCATTCTGACGCAACCCGTGGCAAGCTGGAGGTCGCGACCCCCAGAGCTCGCCCGAAAGCCAGCTGTCTTTTTATTTCTCGCGGGGTAGCTTTCCGTTTTTTCGTTACCGCAATTCGTCTAAATTTGCGCTCTTACGTTTTAACGCACATTTATGCCTTACCTGTTTACTTCAGAGTCTGTATCGGAAGGACATCCGGACAAGATCGCCGATCAGATATCCGACGCGCTTATCGATTATTTCCTCGCTTACGACGCAAGTTCAAAAGTAGCCTGTGAAACACTGGTTACGACGGGACAGGTAGTTCTCGCAGGAGAGGTGAAATCGAAAGCATATCTCGACGTACAGGACATCGCGCGTGAAGTGATTCGCAGAATTGGATATACCAAGAGTGAGTATATGTTTGAGGCGAACTCCTGTGGAATTCTCTCTGCCATTCACGAGCAATCGCCCGACATCAACCAAGGCGTCGAACGGAAGAGGAAGGAAGAGCAAGGGGCCGGAGACCAGGGCATGATGTTCGGTTACGCTACGAACGAAACGGATAACTTCATGCCTCTTCCGCTGGAGATTGCTCACTCCCTTCTACGGGAGTTGGCTGCAATCCGAAAGGAGGGCAAGGTGATGAAATATCTGAGACCTGATGCGAAGTCACAGGTGACAATCGAATACAGCGACGATAATCGCCCGATACGCGTTGATACCATTGTGTTATCAACGCAGCATGACGACTTCGCCAAAGATGCGACGATGCTGAAGCAGATACGCCAGGATGTTATTGAGATCGTAATGCCGCGGGTGATTAAGAAACTTCCGAAACGCGTGCAAAAGCTCTTCGGCGCCGATATCAAGTACCACGTAAACCCTACTGGAAAATTTGTGATTGGAGGCCCACACGGCGATACCGGGTTGACGGGAAGAAAGATCATTGTCGATACCTATGGTGGCAAAGGTGCGCACGGTGGAGGAGCATTCTCTGGAAAAGATCCTTCGAAAGTGGATCGTTCCGCTGCGTATGCGACACGCCATATCGCGAAAAACCTTGTGGCAGCAGGACTTTGTGACGAGGTCATCGTACAGGTGGCTTATGCCATCGGCGTCGCGAAGCCCGTCGGACTGTACGTCAATACGTGCGGCACATCAAAAGTGAAGTTGAGCGACGGCGAAATCGCGCGGAAGGTCGAGAAGATATTCGACATGCGCCCGTATTTCATAGAACAGCGCTTCAACCTGCGCGCGCCGATCTATTCTGAAACCGCTGCCTACGGGCACATGGGGCGCGAGCCTCGGACCGTGGAGAAGATCTTCAACAAGGGAAAGGCGAACGAACGGAAAGTAAAAGTCCAACTTTTCCCTTGGGAGAAACTCGACCACGTCGACAAGGTGCGGAAGGTATTTAAATTGAAGTAACGGAGAGGGCACCACGTCCCTCCCCGATACGTTTATGCGATAGCTTCAGGCAGAATTCTTCTGTTGCCGTTTCTGGGCTTTGACTTCGCCTTGAATTTCTTTAACTGCAGACAAAGTGCATCCACCGCGACGTCTGTTGCGGCTTCGAACGACCGCGATTTCTCTACCACGAACAATTGACCACCCGGTAAGTTGAGTTTTACCTCCACCGTTTTGTTATCGGACCCTTCGTTGTTGAGCCGAAGAAATACGTTGCCATCTACCAGCCGGTCGTAGAACGTGTCGAGCTTGTTGAGTTTCTTCTGGATGTAGTTTACCAGTTTCCGATCGGCGTGGAAGTGGATGGAATGAACTTGAAGCTTCATAACGATAGATTTTAAAGTGATACTAATCGTATAACGCCGCAGCGCATGACGATCAGGCTTTGGGATGAGCCTGATCAAAAACCTTCTTAAGCTTTTCCGTTGTATTGTGTGTGTATACCTGCGTAGCCGCAAGGCTTGTATGGCCAAGCAGGTCTTTTACCGCATTGAGTTCAGCCCCCTTGTTGAGCAGGTGAGTAGCATAGGTATGTCGCAAAACATGCGGGCTGCGCTTCTCGGTCCGCGGAAGGATGTCCAGGTGTTTCCGTACAATTTTGTATATCATCGCCGGATAGCACGCATCTCCATTGGCCCGGACGAACAGAGCCCCGTGGTCTTTTCTGCTAACTTCACGGTTTCTGACGACAAGGTACTCACGGATCAATGGGATGATTGCGGGTGGAAAGGGGACGACGCGCTCCTTATTGCGTTTGCCCAGGACTTTCACGGTCCGGTTTCCAAAGTCGATGGATGCTTCCCGCAGTCCGATTAGCTCGGAAAGCCTGATTCCCGTGGCGTAAAACATTTCCAGGATGAGACGATCGCGCTGTCCTTCGAATGTCGTGGTATCGAACTGCTCGCCATCTAGCAGTTGCGTCATGTGCTCTTCAGCGATATAACTGGGAAGGCGCTTCTTTGTCTTCAGCACCGAAATCTTCGCCATCGGATCTTCCGAGATGTGTTCGCGCTTCAGTATGAACTTGTAAAAGCTGCGCAGGCAGGCAATCTTTCTGTTTACCGTACTGGAACCGGTGCCAGCTTCCACCAGACTCACAATCCAGGAACGTACGAACTGGTAAGAAGCCGTACTGATGTCGGTATGAGAATATGTTTCGAGAAGGAATTGATTTAGCTGCTGCAAGTCAGTCTCATAGGCGACTACTGTATTGCGGCTAAGGCGTTTTTCGTACTGAAGGTGCTTCAGGAAGGACTCGATCATGCTCACTCAGCTGGCCACCAAACTTCAATACAATGTAAAAAAATAATCCCCTAAAGGGAAGCCTCCAGGGGAATTAAAGTCTATTGAGGAGCTGTAGCCAGCCTAGCTATTCTCTGCTTGTCTGAGCTTTTCCTTGTAGGCAGCCTTTATGATCTCATTCCTTCTTCTCACAGAGGGTTTCTCAAACGCGGTCCGGGCGCGTAGTTCCTTCAGGACACCTGTCTTTTCAAACTTCTTCTTGAAGCGCTTCAGAGCCTTGTCGATGGATTCGTTCTCTTTTACGTTTACAATGATCATAATTCTTGATTAGGGCTGCAAATATAGATATTCCCTGGAAGAAAAGCAACCCCTACTTCAGTATTGAGCGGGAAATAACAAGCTTTTGAATCTCTGACGTGCCCTCTCCGATCGTGCACAGCTTGGCGTCGCGATAGTACTTTTCGGCAGGAAAATCCTTTGTATACCCGTATCCACCAAAAATCTGGACGCATTCATTAGCCGCTTCGACAGCGACTTCCGACGCGAATAGTTTCGCCATAGCCGACTCCTTCGACACTTCCTGGCCTTTGTTCTTCATGTCGCCGGCGCGGTACGTCAGCAATTTAGCCGCTTCGATCCGCGTGGCCATGTCAGCGAGCTTGAATGCGATTCCCTGGAATTCGGCGATAGGCTGGTTGAATTGGTGGCGCTCTTTCGCGTAAGCCAAGGCCGCTTCGAACGCGCCCATCGCGATTCCGAGCGCCAGTGAAGCAATACTTATCCTCCCGCCATCCAGAACTTTCATAGCCTGGATGAAGCCATGTCCCTCCTGCCCCAGCACCTGGGACTCGTGGATTCTGCAATCATCAAAGATTAGCTCAGCAGTTTCGGAGGCACGCATCCCTAGTTTGTTCTCTTTCTTACCAGACGAGAATCCCGGCGTCCCCTTTTCAACCACGAATGCTGTCATACCGCGCGAGTCTCCGCGATCGCCGGTGCGGACAATGACCACGGCCACATGGCCCGATCGGCCATGTGTGATAAAGTTCTTGGTTCCGTTAATAACGAAGTGGTCGCCATCGCGCCTTGCCACGGTTTGCATGTTGCCGGCGTCGGAGCCGGTACCGGGTTCGGTCAATCCCCACGCGCCGATCCACTGCCCACTAGCGAGTTTCGGCAGATAGTGAGCCTTCTGATCGTCGTTGCCGAACATCAGGATATGGTTCGTGCAAAGTGAATTGTGGGCTGCCATTGACAAGCCGATTGATCCGTCGATCCGTGCCAGTTCTGCGATCGCGGTAATGTACTCGAGGTAGCCAAATCCCGCGCCGCCGTACTCCTGAGGGACGAGCACACCCATCAATCCCAGGTCGCCGAGCTGGTGGAAAATGTCGATCGGAAACTCCTGGCTTTCGTCCCAGGCCATCATCTGCGGACGGATCTTTCGCTCACCGAAGTCCCGTACCATCTCCGCAATCATTTTCTGACTTTCGGTCTCCTCAAAGTTAACCTCAGGTAAGTTTTCTATCATTTCGCGCATGGAGTCACTTTCGAATTAGTTAAATATACTTAATAAGACTATGCCCGAAAAACAGCCAGGTTATATTGAAATATTGCTGGTATAGTTTTTTTTGTGTGGAAGAAAATAAACACCTTACGAGTCGCTTGGTGCCTGATCACCTTTAGCCTGAAAGTTATATAAAGAGAACCCATGAGAATTGCTGTAGTTGGAACCGGTTACGTTGGTCTTGTAACCGGTACTTGTTTTGCGGAAACGGGAAACACCGTTACGTGTATTGATATTGACCAGGATAAAGTAAACAAGCTCCAGAGCGGTCGCATTACTATTTACGAGCCTGGGCTTGAGCAATTGTTCGAACGCAACATCAAACAGAGTCGACTCCTGTTTACGACAAACTTGGCGGACGGCATCAAGGGTGCTGACGTCATCTTTCTGGCATTGCCCACGCCTCCTGGCGAAGACGGGTCGGCGGACCTTAAATATATTCTCAAAGTCGCCGATGATCTCGGGCCTCTTCTTCAGGAATACACCGTTATCGTGGATAAGAGTACGGTACCGGTCGGCACCGCAGACAAAGTAAGGGAGCGTATTGCGAAGAACGCAAAGGTAGAATTCGATGTCGTTTCAAATCCCGAGTTTCTTCGGGAAGGGGTTGCGGTCGAAGATTTCATGAAGCCGGAGCGGGTCGTGATCGGTACGCGTTCGCAGCGGGCACGCAAGATTATGGAAACACTGTACTCGCCCTTTGTACGCCAGGGTAACCCACTGGTATTTATGGACGAGCGCTCGGCGGAGCTTACGAAGTACGCCGCCAACTCCTTCCTCGCGACGAAGATCAGTTTCATGAATGAAGTAGCTAATCTCTGTGAGTTGCTTGGCGCAGATGTCGACTCCGTTCGGAAAGGTATTGGAACAGACAGTCGTATCGGCAAGCGGTTCCTTTTCCCCGGCATCGGGTATGGAGGAAGTTGTTTCCCGAAGGATGTCCAGGCGCTCGCCCGGTCCGCCGAGGACAGCAAGTACGACTTCCGGATACTGAAAGCCGTCATGGACGTTAACACATATCAAAAAACCAAGTTGTTCGATCGCATCAAGGAGTACTTCAAGGGGGACTTGAAAGGAAAACAAATCGCGGTATGGGGACTTGCGTTCAAACCGCATACCGATGATATCCGGGAGGCCCCGGCCCTTTACAACATTGAGCTCTTATTGCAGGAAGGTGCAGTTGTGCGAGCGCACGACCCTGAAGCGATGGAAAACGTAAAAAGAATCTTCGGAGACAAGATCAAATACTTCGAAAACCCCTATGAGGCAGCGCAAGGTGCTGACGCAATACTTATCGCCACCGAGTGGCCTGAGTTCCGCACACCAGATTTCGAAAAGCTGTCTGGCGCCCTGAAATCCAAGGTGATTTTCGATGGTCGGAATGTGTATGAACTGGACGTGATGAAAGAGCACGGGTACGTGTACTACAGCATTGGAAGGGAGGTCGTGAATGGCTAAGAAAGAGAGGGTATTGATCACTGGTGGCGCAGGATTTCTGGGATCTCACTTGTGTGACCGGTTCCTTCGCGAAGGATTTCACGTCATCGCGATGGACAATCTCATTACCGGAGATTTGCGAAACATCGAGCATCTTTTCAAGAACGGCGGCTTCGAGTTTTACCATCACGATGTCTCGTCATTTGTCCATGTACCCGGTGACTTGAAGTACATCCTTCACTTTGCTTCTCCCGCGAGTCCTATCGACTACCTGAAGATCCCTATCCAGACACTGAAGGTGGGTTCACTTGGAACCCACAACCTGTTAGGCCTTGCGCGCGCCAAAAAGGCGCGCATCCTGGTAGCATCGACGTCCGAAGTTTACGGCGACCCTCTGGTGCACCCCCAAACAGAAGAGTACTACGGCAACGTTAACCCTATTGGCCCGAGGGGAGTGTATGACGAGGCAAAACGCTTTCAGGAGGCCATCACCATGGCCTATCACACCTACCACAATGTTGATACGCGGATCGTGCGGATCTTCAACACGTATGGCCCGCGCATGCGACTCAATGACGGCCGTGTATTACCGGCATTCATCGGCCAGGCGTTGCGAGGTGAAGACCTGACTGTATTTGGCGACGGTTCGCAGACGCGGTCATTCTGTTATGTCGAAGACGAGGTGGAAGGCATCTTCCGATTGCTCATGTCGGACTACCATCTTCCGGTGAACATCGGCAACCCCGACGAAATCACGATCCTGGAATTTGCCGAAGAAATTGTCAAACTCACGGGCACTACTCAAAAGATCATCTATCAACCGCTTCCGAAGGATGACCCGAAGCAACGTCAGCCGAATATTGACAAGGCAAGACAATTGCTGGGATGGGAACCTAAGGTGTCTCGTGCGGAGGGACTTCGCATCACATATGAATATTTCAAATCTTTGCCGCGCGATGTCCTGTACCAGCGTGAACACAAGAGTTTTGAACAGTACATCCGCTGATACCGGCGGGAGGCAACTAACAGTTTGAGTATGAAAACGAGAAATATCATTATTACCGGTGGAGCCGGCTTTATCGGATCGCATGTGGTCCGGCGTTTTGTCAAGCGGTATTCCGGTTACAAGATTATCAACGTCGACAAACTCACCTATGCGGGCAATCTCGAAAACCTAAAGGATATCGAGAAGGAGCCCAACTACCAGTTCGAAAAGGGAGATATCCTCGATGTCGAGTTTCTCTTCGACCTGTTTAAGCGCTACAACGTGGATGGCGTCATACACCTCGCTGCGGAATCCCATGTAGATCGATCACTGCACAACCCGACGGAATTCGCTAACACCAACATCATCGGCACCTTAAACCTGCTTCGTGCTGCGCAGGCGACATGGCACCCGGACTACAGTAACCGGGTTTTCTATCATATATCGACCGACGAAGTTTATGGTGTCGCTGCTCCGGGTGAATACTTCACGGAAGAAACAAGCATCGATCCCCGGTCACCGTACTCGGCATCCAAGGCGAGCAGCGATCACTTTGTCAGCGCCTTCTACCACAGCTTCGGACTACCAACCATCATCAGCAGGTGTTCGAATAATTATGGTTCGTACCACTTCCCTGAAAAGCTGATTCCACTGATGATAAACAACATCATCAACCGCAAGCCGCTTCCGATATACGGGAAAGGCGAGAACGTGCGCGACTGGTTGTATGTCGAAGATCACGCGAGTGCGATCGACTCGACCTTCCACAAAGGCAAACCCGGTGAGGTGTACAATATTGGTGGCAACAACGAATGGACGAACATAGACCTTGTGATGTTGCTCTGCAGGTTGATGGATAAGAAACTGGGTCGCGAGGACGGAGACTCAGAGAAACTCATCACCTACGTCAAAGACCGCCCGGGACACGACTTGCGCTACGCTATTGATGCCTCGAAGCTCGCAGGCGAAACAGGATGGCGTCCCGAGACGACTTTTGAGAAAGGACTCGAAATGACTATCGATTGGTACCTGACGAATCAGGAGTGGCTTAAGAATGTCACCTCCGGTGAATACCTTCAGTATTATTCCCAGATGTATTCGGGAAGATGAGGTTGAAGTTAAATACGAGATCTTAACATTTTGCAATGAAAGGAATTATCCTTGCCGGAGGCTCCGGAACTCGACTTTATCCATTGACGCTCGCCGTCAGCAAGCAGTTGATGCCCTTGTACGATAAACCGATGATCTATTACCCATTATCAGTGCTGATGATGGCAGGCATCCGGGAGATACTTATCATCTCGACACCGCATGATCTTCCGATGTTTCAGCGATTGCTCGGGGACGGGAAAAAGCTCGGCTGCTCTTTTCAGTACGCGGAGCAGCCGAAGCCCGAGGGCCTCGCTCAGGCGTTCATCATCGGGGAAGAGTTTGTCGGTCGCGACAAAGTCGCCCTCATCCTCGGTGACAACATTTTTTATGGTTCCGGACTTAAGTCCCTCCTAGAGAATAATGTCGACCCGGATGGTGGTGTTGTATTTGCGTATCACGTTACCGATCCCGAGCGTTACGGTGTTGTGGAGTTTGGAAAGGATCAGAAGGTGATTTCCATCGAGGAGAAGCCTGCGAAACCGAAATCGAATTACGCTGTTCCCGGGCTTTATTTTTACGACAATGAGGTTGTGTCGATCGCGAAGGGTATCAAGCCCAGCGCGCGTGGCGAACTTGAGATTACGGATGTCAACAACGCTTATCTTAAGAAGGGCAAATTGAAAGTGGCGGCGATGAGTCGTGGAACCGCGTGGCTTGATACCGGCACGTTTGATTCGCTTATGCAAGCATCAAATTTTGTTCAGGTCATAGAGCAGCGCCAGGGGTTGAAGATCGGTTGTATTGAGGAGGTCGCATTCCGCCGCGGTTTCATATCAAAGGAGCAATTGCTCGCGTTAGCGGAACCGCTTGAGAAGAGCGGTTACGGATTGTATCTGCGCAATTTACCGGAGTATCTTTCTTGATTCACCTCACCCTAAATCGCTCTCCTATCACCTCACCCTAAATCCCTCTCCGTGGGAGAGGGACTTTGTTCCATCCCCTT
>JBIQJZ010000069.1:0-15882 GCA_044507115.1 Flammeovirgaceae bacterium
AATCTGCCAGGCCCGGCTCAGCGCGCGCATGCCCAGCTTTTGCGCCAGCTTTCGAAGGTCGTAGCTGATGCCGGCCTTTGCGACGAGATCCATCATGTTGAGGACCAACACCGTTGGCAAACCGATGTCCATAATTTGCGTCAGCAGCAAGAGTCCGCGTTTTAGATTCGTTGCATCCGCAACGACGACTATCTTGTCGGGAGTGGACGGAGAGTGGTGATCCAGAAGCAATGTGCTGACGATCTGCTCGTCGAGGCTTCTCGGATAGATGCTGTAAATGCCGGGAAGGTCAATGATCTCAACCGGTGCGCCGTCCGCCAGCGTTGTGAACCCCGAGCGCCTTTCCACGGTGACTCCTGGGAAATTGCCGATCTTTTGCTTTAGTCCTGTTAGTTGATTGAATAGAGACGACTTTCCCGAGTTTGGATTGCCAACCAACGCGACTTTCTGCCGTTTGGAACCTGCCATTAATACACGATTGAAATGGCTGCCGCTTCCTCCAATCTGAGTGAAAGCTCGTAGCCTGATACACTGATACACACGGGGTCGCCAAAGGGGGCTGTAAAATTGAAATGGACGGAAACGCCCGGAAGGCAACCCATTTCCATAAGCTTGACCGAAAGGTAGTCGTCGGTAAATCCCGAAATTATCCCACTATCACCCGGTTTCATCTCCGCCACGCTCTTAGGAACCCCCTTCATTGCTTATTTAGATTAATTTTAAACAAGGCAAAGATATGTGGGGTTCCAGTCGAATGCAATGATTTACATCACAATTGTGTTTTATAGGACACGATTGATGGAACGCATGAAAGAAAAGAAAACTCCCAGAAAGAAATCCGCGGCTTCCAGGACTCGCCGCGAACAGACGCGTGACGAAGACCCCAAGCCAGCTCCTGTCGAAGAAGAAAACCCAATGGACTTCGGCGGACTGCCCCAGCGAGATCTCAAGAAAAACCTCGGCGGTTGTGGATAGCCACGTTCAGATGCTCTCCGCCACAAAGACGCGTTTTACGCGCTCACTCGTGCTGGTGAGAATTTCGTAGGGTATCGTGTGAATGCTGTTTGCGAGTGCTTCGATTTCGCGATTGTTCCCGAAAATAATCACAGAGTCGCCCTCGCGGGCGGGGATACCCGTGATATCAACCATGGTCATATCCATGCATACGTTCCCGACGACTGGCGCTGCGACGCCGTTGATAAATACACTACCCACCCCATTGCCGAACGCGCGGCTGAACCCGTCTGCGTAGCCGATGGCGATGGTCGCGATGGTGAGATCTTTCTCCGCGACTCCTTTGCGCCCGTATCCAATAGTTTCACCGGCAGTCACGTGCTTGATCTGCGAAATGATCGTCTTTAAGGAGGCTACCGGTTTCAAATCGTGTGTGCCAGAAGAAGACGGGTCAATGCCGTACAACCCAATCCCCAGCCGGACCATATCAAGCTGAAGCTCAGGAAGCCGCAGGATTCCGGACGAGTTTAGCAAGTGATAGATCGGACGATAGCCCACTCGTTGTGAAATGCGATCTGCCATCTCTCTGAAACGCAAGCCCTGTTCACGTGAGAACGCGTCGTGTTCACGTTCGTCGGCCCCGGCGAGATGACTGAAGATCGAAGCGATCTGAAGGTTGGGCCGCTCAAGCAATAGCGTAACCAGGCCTTCGATCTGATCCTCTTCAAATCCGAGCCGTCGCATGCCGGTGTCTAGTTTCAGGTGTACGCGACACGGTTTGCCGCGAAGGTAGTCACTTAATGAGTGCAGCGTGCGGAAGTTGTACACCTCAGGCTCGAGGTTGTGTCGAAGCAGCGTCTCGAATGTTTCCTGGGCCGGGTTCATCACCATGATCGGCAAGTCGATATTGTTTTTGCGCAACTCTACGCCCTCGTCGGCGTAGGCTACTCCCAGGTAATCCACTTTGTGATATTGCAAGACATTGGCAATCTCGTTGCTGCCGCTACCGTAGGCGAAAGCCTTAACCATGGCCATCACACGGGTGGATGGTTTAAGCTGCGATTTGAAATAGTTCAGGTTGTCAACGAGCGCACCGAGGTCGATCTCCATGACGGTGCCATGCACTTTCTGCTGAATGTGATTGATGATTTTCTCAAAGGCAAAGACCCGCGCACCCTTCACCAGGATTATTTCGTCGTGCAAGCTGTTGAAGTCGAAGTCGCGCAGGAAAGCTTCCGTAGATGGAAAGAACTGCGAGCCTGCAGGGAACTCATTTGGAAACGAGGCAAGCACCGGGCCGATGCCGACGAAATGGCGCACGTGGGTTGATTCGATCAGCCCCGCCACTTTTCGAATTAGCGCTTCGTCAGGAAGGCCCGACTCGTGGATATCGGAAAGGATCACTCGTTTCGTCTTGCGTTGTTGCTGATGCGACAGGAAGTCGAGACTTACCTGCAAACCAGCAAGGTCGTTATTGTACGTATCGTCGATAATTTGGCATTGGTTGATGCCGTCTTTCAACTCCAGCCTCATTGGCACAGCACGCAAGGCCCCAACGCGTTCGGCGATCTTTCCAGCGGGTACACCGAGATATAACAGTGTCAGCACGCAGTGCAGGCAATTCTCGACGGACGCGGCATCGGAGAACGGAAGACGGAGTTGAAACGTATCATTTCCGTATCGCACGCGATAGGTATCATGCTCCCGTATAATGACAAGGGAAGCATCTTGGCTTTCGCCCCAGGTAAGCGTATTTAGCCGAAGCTCTGTAATAGCTTCATCGATCGCAGCGTGGTCCTTGCAATAGATCACTACTTCTGCGGTGGAGAACAGCTTCAACTTCTCCCGGATCTTTTCACCGATATCTGTGAACCCCTCGCTGTGGGCCGAGCCAATGTTGGTGAAGATGCCAATAGTGGGATTCAACACGCGTTGCAGCGCATGCATTTCATCAGTAGTTGAAATGCCGGCCTCAAAAATGCCCAGGGTATGATGCTTCTGCATTTGCCATACCGAAAGCGGTACGCCCAATTGTGAGTTGTAGCTAGCAGGGTTCTTCGCAATTTTGAAATCGGGAGAAAGAAGCTGGTACAACCACTCCTTGACGATCGTCTTCCCGTTGCTTCCGGTTATCCCGATTACCGGTGCGATGATGGTTGAACGGTGGTAGGCACCGACATCTTGAAGGGCCTTAACTGAGGACGGAACAAGGAGAATATTCGCTTTGCCCCTGAGATGTTCCAGAGGACGTTCTACAACAAACTGGGTAACACCTTTCGCTAAGAGGAAGTCAACGAAGTCATGTCCGTCGTGATTACGCCCGCTGATAGCAAAAAAAACAGCTCCGCTGCTTGCGATGGCCTTTCTGCTGTCGGTGATGAGATTTGTAACCGGCTGATCTGCTGGAATTGATAGTATTTTTCCGCCAGTGAGTTTTTCAAGTTCTGAGAAGACCATATCAGAATAATCTGGAACCGTTCGGGACCGGTTTGTCAGGTGCGCATAATACTACATCATTCCCCGCATCGGAAAAACCCGTTACCAATACATCGGAGCGAAAATTTGCAATTTTCTTAGGCGGAAAGTTTACAACGCACACCACCTGCTTGCCAATCAGGGATTCGGGCTGATAATGGCCTGCTATTTGTGCGCTCGAAGTACGGGTCCCCATCTCACCCAAGTCAATCCACAGCTTTACAGCTGGTTTGATTGCCTCGGGGAATGCTTCGGCCCGAATAATTGTACCGGCGCGAAGGTCGATTTTCTCAAAATCACTCCAGGAAATCATCGGTTTTGGTTGGTTGGGAAAAGGCAAAAAGCGTCGAAATCATACGTGAAAAAACGTTTGTGGAGCAGCTTTGTCCATGGTTTTTTCCGTTTTTGTTTGTATTTTTCAGGAATGAATGGTGTTGAAAGCCCAGCCGGAACATGTGTAAATTCATTCAACGGGTTGTAATTCTAAGTACGCTCATCGTACTGTGTGTCGCCGTTAACGCGATGGCACAGGATGCGGGGATGTCGGACAAAGACGTAACGGAATTGGTACCGCTCGTCACCGGCGAGGATGTGCGAAATGTCCCTCGCGCTACCGGTATTTACGCTCCCGCCGATTCAATATCCCTTCAGCTAAATGATTTTCCCATGCAGCGCGCGGCACAGAAGCCTGGGGAAAAACAACCGGCCAAAAAGGATGATTCCATCCTGACGTTCAATTTCCTGTATTACATCATCCAGAAGTACAAGCTTCAGGATATTATCGATTGACCTCGTTAGGTCAGGCAGGTGCCGTCTTTGTCAGGAATTTTTCGAGATCTTTGAGATTCAGGTGACCTTCGTAATAGGACTTGCCAAAAATTACCGCAAAGAGGCCGATCTCATCCAGGCGCTTGATATCATCCACACCGCGCACGCCACCACTTGCCAGTACGCAAAGTTCCGGGAAGGCTGCAATAATTTCTTCGTAGTACTTGAAGGCAGGGCCCTCCATGACGCCGTCGCGGGAGACGTCCGTAGATTTGACATACTTGAGGCCGCGAGTATAGAAGTAGTCGAGATGCTCGAATAATGTCCGATTGGCTTTGCGTTGCCAACCTCGGAAGAGCAATTCCTTAGTGTCAATGTTGATGACATCCGCGCCGAGTGTCATCTTCTCGCGGCCGTACGAAATGATCCAGGATGCAAATAATTCCGGATCCAAAACCGCGATGCTGGAGGCCGTGATATAACTAGCGCCGAACTCGTATGCCTTGCTGATATCGCCATCGGTCGAAATACCACCAGTGAAATCAACCTTCAGCGAAGTGTGACCTGCTATGGCTTCTAGCACATGCCAGTTTACGGGACTACCTGTCTCCGCGCCGTCCAAATCTACGAGGTGTACTACCTCAATGCCGTGATCCTCGAAACGCTTGGCCAGGTCAAGCGGATTTTCGTCGTATGCCTTTTCGCTCGACTTATCTCCTTTACGCATTTTGACAACACTGCCCTTTCGTATCGCTATCGAAGGTATTACCTGAATCATCGGCGGCGGTGGTTTGAAGGACGAAATTTACGATGCATGTATCAAACCACCAGCGTCTGCGGGCATTCAATCGCACGCCGGACGCAAAATTTTTTCCAATGTTTACTGTTTTAATAATGACTATTTTTGATCCGGGCATTCCGGTAAAACGGTACCTGCCACGGCATTAACCTGCGTTTTCATCCCATGCAAACCTTACCAGGAACGTCATGAGCCCTTCAAGAAAAACGATTGGTTGGTCGATATTGTGTCTCGGGATTCTGCTGGCAACGGACGTCGCCGGACAGGCGAAGGTGCGAAAGATTTCGACCGTCATAAATCATCCATCGATAAACGTTTATGCGCCGTATATCAGCGCGGACGCGAACGCAATGGTGTTTGTGTCAGACAACGCTCAGGATCTGGTACTCACACCGTTCTTTACCTTTCGGGAGAATGCCGACTGGCGAGAGCCACAAGTGTTGCCCCGAAATGTCAATACGCGACTGAATTTTCTCCGCGGCTATGGCCTGAGTGCCGATGGCACCACCCTGTTCTTCAGCACAATGAAGTCGCCGGGAGTCGGAGGGTTTGATATCTGGATCAGCGAATGGAAGGGCACCTGGATGAATCCCGTAAATCCTGGTGCGCCGATTAACTCGCGTGAACACGAGGCCTGTGCATCGATCTCTGCCGATGGAAAAACGCTTTATTTCATGCGGTGCGAAAAGATGGACCAGAACTCGGCGGACTTGTGCAGAATCTATCGTGCTGTCAAGAAGCCAACCGGACAATGGGGCGAACCGGAGGAACTTCCGAGCCATATCAACACCGGTAACTCGCAAACACCGCGGATCATGGCAGACGGGGAAACACTGATCTATTCGTCCGACAAGATGGGGGGGAAAGGTGGCATGGATCTGTATCTGACGCGACTTGTCAAGGGCACATGGACGCGTCCGGTGCCGTTGGATTTTGTGAACACCCCTGGTAACGACCAGTACGTGAGCGTCTCCGCGCTAGGACGCTACCTCATTCGGGATTCGCCCGGACCACGAAAAAGCGAGTTAATTGAGTATCTGATCCCGCACGAACTTCGTCCTCGCGGAATGATGAAGATAGACGGAAAGGTGGCCGGACCGGACGGAAAGCCTGTGCCGTCATACCTGTCGCTTGTGGACATGAGCACCGGGGAACGGGTTTACAACGGTAGGCCTGATGCAAGCGGTTCGTTCCTCATCTACGCGCAGGAGGGCTCGCGCTACGAACTTGCTGTAGATCCGGAGTTCGGAGACAAAACATTCTATTCGGAAAGGTTTGACCTCACCGGCGACGCTATTCCGCAGGCGCGAAAAGTGCGCGCTGTGCTGAGATCGCTCGCGCCGGGTGACCAGATCGAATTGGATGGAATTGCCTTTCTCGAAAATTCAGCTGACATAGATGTAAAACAATCGGAGCGTGAACTTCAGCGTCTTTCGCGCTTGATAACAAGCAATCCAAAGCTGAGATTTGAAATTGCGGTGACCATGGAAGGATATCGCGCGGATTCGCTGCAACTGGACCCTGACCTTACCGAAATGCGGATCGACACGGTCTCTTCAAAGTATGTGGACATCGACTCACTTGGGCAGTTGTTTGAAAAGGATACTACAACGCTGAACATCACCTATCACAATGATAGAACACCTCGTCAGGCGCAGGCGGTGATTGATCACCTTGTGGCAAAAGGTGCCAACCCGGAAAATATCTTTGGATTTTCGGAGGCGCTCCCGAACGAACGAAAGAGAACTGTTATCCGCGCGCGAGTAGTTAGTAAGTGAACGGAACAGCCACAAGGGTCTTGTCCCACATCAGCACCATTTCTGCGTCCCGATCACCGGTGCCGTTAAAAGAAATTGTAAACTGTTCGAATTCCTGCTCCTGCTGAACCGCGCGCGCATCGACCTGCATGACGTCAAGATTCGGATTCCGGTTGGGCTGGCCCTTGGAATTCAGCCCCCAGTGGCCGTGCTCGGAGTTGAAAATGATTGTCCACACCGACTCCCCGGGAATAGTCCACAGAGAGTATTTACCTGCGTTGAGAATTTTTCCATCGAAACTGAGATCCTTGTTTGTTTCAAACGTGGTTGCCTCGTTCGCCCCGGTTCGCCACACTTGGCCGTATGGAACCAGTCCTCCGAAGATCTCCCGCCCTTTTTTCGAAGGGCGGTTGTAGAACACTTTGACGGACAAATCATCGAGCCGGAAAACCACTTCGTCCTCAGGGCTAAACGACTTCGTAGCCTTGAGTTGTACGAAGCCAATAAAGGCCACGATCGCCGCGATCACTGCGATTCCGATCAGACTAAAAATGAAAAACTTCTTCATGGATGATGAAACTAAAAAATATGCGACTGCTGATCAAACAACTCACCCTAAAACATTTTCTCCTCTTTCTGTGCAAAGTACCGCAATAGGGGCTATTTTTAGGGCTCTAAACATTAATACGTATGGACGCAGACTGGTGGCCGTTTTATGTTGTGATCGCCCTCTTTATCCTCGCTATTATCTCTCCTTGGGTTTTCCCCAACGATATGGTTAGCGATAACAAGCACGACAACGAATTCTGACGCTCCGCCCTGCGGGAATGCGAGCCGACTGGCGCTCCGGAAATCAAATAAGACGTGAGCGCCCACTCAATTTTGTTTATATTGAGGATAATCGGCCTGCACCATGGTACGTCTTTGCCTATCATGTTTCTTGATCCTGGCGAGCCTGCCGCTGTTCGGCCAGGTCCTGGGATTTTCACTTGCCGACGACAAGAAAAAGGTCACAATTCCCATTGAGGTCTACAACAACCTTGTCGTAGTGCCAGTTGTGCTCAACGGCGCTCTGCCGTTGAAATTTATCGTCGATACAGGAGTACGGACTGCGATCCTCACGCAGAAGACATTCACAGACATACTTAACCTTTCCTACTCGCGAAAGTATACCATTTCCGGACCCGGGGGTGAGCAGATCATTGATGCTTATATTACGAACAACGTCTCTCTGGAGTTGCCGGGCGTGATGGGTCGGGGTCATGCACTGCTGGTACTCGGCGAAGATTACCTTGAACTCAGGAATTATCTCGGAACCGATGTCCATGGAATTCTCGGGTATGAACTATTCAGCCGCTTTATAGTCCAGATCGATTACGATAAAAAACAACTCACGCTCATTCAGCCCAAGCGCTTCAGGAAAAAGAGAAAATTTCAATCCATCCCAATCAAGATCGAGGACACAAAGCCTTACATCACTACCTCCGTGGTCCTTTCGAATGGCACGCAGCTGACAGCGAAACTTCTCGTCGACAGCGGCGCAAGCCACGGCCTGATGCTCGAGCCGACTTCGGACAGGAGAATAACGGTGCCGGACAGTTCCGTCAGTAGTATCATTGGCCGGGGTCTGGGGGGCGAAATAATGGGTAAGGTTGGAAGGATCGATCGGCTGAGACTGGGCACCTACGATATCCCGGGGGTCATTACAAGCTTTCCGGATCCAAACAGTTATTTCGATAGCCTGAAACTCGGGGCGACCAAGCGCAACGGCGCAGTCGGGGGCGAGGTGTTAAGCCGATTCACCGTGATCTTTAATTTTCCGAAGGAAGAGATGTATGTCAAGAAAAATTCGGCATTCAAGAAGAAATTTCACTACAATTTAAGCGGGTTGATCGTGCGGGCTAAGGGATCCAGGTTGAATGTTTTCGAGATTACCGAAGTGAGGGAGCGATCGGTAGCCGAACAGGCCGGGCTGCTAAGCGGCGACCTGTTGGTCAGTATCAACGGGGTAAATACAAAAGCACTTGACCTGAACACGATCAACGGCTTCTTTAACAGCAAGCCGGGAAAGAAAATAAACTTAGTCGTCGACCGGAATGGCAGACAGATGAAAGTGTCATTCAATCTGGAGGACCAGATTTGAGCGTTAGAAACGCAGCCGGCTTAACTGTTTTTTCCGAGCCTGGTATGCCTCCTCGAGCAAGAGTTGTGTGCGCTTGAATTTCAGGGAGTTTCGCAACATGCTGTAGAAGGATTCGGCGGAGAAATTCTGCTTCAAGATGTAATCCAGAATTCCGGCGCCGGATGACTCGCGGTAATTTGAGTTCTTTAGTACCGTAATAGGGATGTCTCTGGTTTTTTTGGTCTTGCCGAGGGCTTGGATCGCTTGCGTTAATTCTGACTTGCCAATATTGTCGTCAATCAGGATGTAGTTCGGTTTGAACCGAATCAGACGCTCCAAAAGGCTTTCGAGATCAAAAGCGAACTCGGTAATGATACGTCGACCGTGGATTTGATTCAATTTTTCCAACGTCCGGGTCAGGTCGATAGGATTGTTCCCCAACAGGAGCACGTTGAGCGGCTCCGGGCTGTTTGCAATTCGCACTTTGGTTTCCATAGTCACGTCATATTAAACACACATCTCCACAAAAAGGTTACCGCAAAAGTTGGCCCAACCGTCAAGACTTGCAGTTTCAGCATAAAACGAAATATTTTCAGTGCCATTTTGAAACAGTAGACTTCTCGCAATGAGAATTCCGTTCACGTCCCTTGGGGAGAGTCTCCAACAAAAAAATCGTACCTGTTCGCTGACAACTTCATGAGGCATCCGGCGTTGTAGCGGAAAAGTTTATTACTATCTTAAAACCGAATCCAAACAAAAAGCACTTTATGAATCGCGACCAATTCCTCAAGAGGCTCGGCTTAGCTGCACTTGCTGCGCCTGCGTTATTTTCTGAATTCTCGTGCGGTTCCCGACCTTCGGGAGACAACAATACAGAAGCGGCCACAGCCCGTGATTTGTTCTTTAAAATTTCCCTGGCTGAATGGTCTCTGAACAAACAGCTTTTCTCAGGGGAGCTGAGCAACCTGGAGTTTCCAGCCAAGGCGAAGAACGATTTTGGCATTGAAGCAGTCGAGTACGTAAACCAGTTCTTCAGCGACAAGGCTACTGATAAGGCCTATCTGCAAGAACTTAAACAGCGCTGCGACGATCTTGGTGTGACAAGTGTGCTGATCATGGTTGATCTTGAAGGTGGACTTGGAGACACGCGTGAGTCCCAGCGTGCCATCGCAGTTGACAATCACAAGAAATGGGTTGAAGCGGCGCAGTTTCTAGGATGTCATTCGATCCGGGTGAACGCCTATGGCGAGGGCTCCCGGGAAGACGTCGCCGCTGCGGCGACGGACGGATTGGTGCAGCTCGCGGAGTTCGCGAAGGACTATAAGATCAACGTGATCGTGGAAAATCACGGAGGGTACTCATCCGACGGAAAGTGGCTGAGCGAGGTGATCGCGAACACGAAAATGGACAATTGTGGTACGCTACCAGATTTTGGAAACTTCTGTGTAGTGCAAAATGCAGATGAGTGTCAGGAATGGTATGACCGCTACCTCGGTACCGAACAGATGATGCCGTATGCCAAAGGCGTTAGCGCTAAGACTATGGATTTCGATGCGTCGGGGAATTGTGTGGAGACTGACTATAATAAGATGCTGCGCATCGTGAAGGATGCCGGCTACCGCGGATACATCGGTATTGAATATGAGGGTGGTCGTTTCTCCGAGGACGAAGGGATCCGCGCCACGAAGGCGCTGCTGGAAAGAGTAGGGTCTTCGCTGTCTTGATTCTTCCTAGCGATGAAAGAAGTTTGCGGGTGCTGGTGAAAAATGGCACGTTTTTCGTAAATCGTGACGAATAAACCTGAAGATTATGAAATCTCACTTGATTTTGTTTGCCGGGCTTTTCGTTGTACTCGCGTCATGCTCAAACGGGCCCCTCGGCAAGAAGGTGAAGGAACCGTTCCGGGGAAACGCCTATGAATCGAACAACCGCTTTTTTCGCGCGACGGGCAAGGGCGAGAGTTCACAGGACAACATTGCACGGGGGAAGGCTGATATCGAGGCCAAAGCTATGCTGGCGAGCCAGGTCAACGTGACGATGAAACAGGTGGCCGATCAGTACCTCAGCCAAACCGAGAATGCGAATGCGGCTGACGTAGCTGACAAGTTTCAAAGTCTGGTTCGCGAGGTTATGAACACGAACATTTCGGACCTGCGGAAGATTGGCGAGAAGAAGTACTTTAACGAGAAGGAGAACAAGTACACCGTGTTTATCGCATACGAGATCAAGAAAAACGCGATGCTGCGTTTCATGAAGAAGCAGGCAAAGGTTGACAAGACAGTAAACGAAAGACAGCGGGCATTGATCGAGAAAATTATTGACGAAGAACTCGAGAAGGCGGATGCTGCAGACGTGGATTGATATATATTGCGGGGGCGAAAATGGTACGTGTCTACACGATAAATCAGGGGAAAATCGAGCAATTCAAGAATCCTGTCTTGCAGGACATTCCTCATTACGAAAACATCCTGTGGATAGATCTCCAGTCGCCAACCCCCCAGGAGCGGGAGTTTGTTGAGAAAAGCTTTTCAATCGAGTTTTTTACATCGCAGGAAGTTCAGGAGATCGAGAGCAGTTCGCGTTTTTTCGAAACCGAGGAAACCATCGAAATCAACCTCGGCTTTGTTTCGACCGAGCCCGAGTTCGTGGTTCAGAACGTGACATTTATTCTGAAGAGCCCCGTGCTTTTTACGTACCGGCAGGGTGACGTGAAAACATTCGCTGAAGCTGTCAGGCGACTGAAGACAATGAGTACGGAGAAGAAGGATCACGGGCTCGACGTCTTTCTAACAATACTTGAGACGCGCATCGATGGCGATGCCGACCTTATTGAGAGCATTAATCGGCGCGTGAATAATGTGAGTAAGTCGCTGATCGCACAGAAATCGCTTAAGGGCGATTTGCTGGTTGGTATCGCACAGCTACAGGAAAACGTCATGATGTTGCACCAGGCTATCACGGAGAAGCAACGGGTTGTCAGCTCACTTATCCGGATTCCCGAGTTCAACAGGCTGGGTAACGAGCGCTTGACGATTATTATCCGCGACATCGCGTCGCTGTTACAGCACTCGCAGTTCAGCTCCCAGCGTCTCGAATACTTGCAGAATACATTCCTGGGTCTTGTCAATATCGAGCAAAACCAGGTGATCAAAATCTTTACTGTCGTGACGGTGGTGTTTATGCCACCCACGCTCATTGCGAGTGTCTATGGCATGAACTTCATACACATGCCGGAGATCGACTGGATGTTGGGATACCCGTTTGCACTCGCGCTCATGATCGTGTCTTCGATGACATTCCTCTGGTACTTCCGGCGGAAGAAGTGGTTATAACAGACATGCGAAAATGAAGCGCACAACGATGGACATCCGGACGGGCATGTTGTTTCCATCCCACTTCTTTGTTGTCGCTGGAGCCTTCTTGTTGATCGCCATCGCTGTTGCCGCTAGTAAGCCACTGGTTGCAATCGGGCTAGTCGCAGTATCGCTACTGATCTTGACGGCTTGGGAGGGCACTGACGTCGATCCGGAAGCGGGTGCTTTGCGCGAGTATCATTCCTTCTTCTTCCTCAAGACCGGGAACTTCAGGCAGCACGGCGGTCTTGAGAGCATCTGACCTTTTTGGTTTTCTTTCCATCGGTAGTAACTTGCCGACGCAAATCTAGTTTTGACGGAGCTCTTCGGTTTTACATTCACGACCAATCAGCTTGTATTGTTTCTGCTGGTCGCGGTCTTCATTGGTATGTCGAAGACCGGCATTCATGGCGCGGGCATGATGGCGGTGCCACTGCTCGCAATGGTTTTTGGCGGGCAGCTCTCCAGCGGTATTCTTCTTCCGATACTCTGCATGGCAGACGTGATGGGTGTGTGGTACTACCATCGCCATGCATCGTGGTACCATTTAAAAAAGTTGTTTCCATGGGCAGCGTTGGGGACTGTGCTTGGCACCGTCGTCGGGGGTGTTATCGATGACTATACATTCCGTCTTGTGATGGGAGCTATCATTCTGGTCAGCGTGGTGATCATGATCTGGCTGGAACGCGAACAGCGCCGCGAGGTTCCGGACTACAGGTGGTTTGCTTCGCTTACGGGGGTGGCGGCGGGGTTCACGTCAATGATCGGCAATCTCGCAACGTCCGTTGTTGCAATCTACCTGCTGTCAATGCGAATGCCGAAGAATGCTTTCATCGGAACCACTGCATGGTTTTTCCTTGTTCTGAATTGGTTTAAGGTTCCTTTTCACGTCTTGAGTTGGAAGACAATTACCTGGGATACATTACTACTGGATCTGTCCGCACTCCCGTTCATCGGCCTTGGTGCGTTCCTCGGGGTTGTGATCGTCAAGCGAATTCAGGACCGGGCCTATCGTTGGTTTATCATCGCGATGACGGTGGTCGCCTCGGTTTTTATGCTCTTATGAATGTCCCTGCAGTCCCCCGGTATGGATAGCCATGACAGTCTGACCTCGCTGAAAATATCCTTTGGCGATGAGGTCGATCACTGCCGACATCATCTTCCCCGTGTAAACGAAGTCGAGATCGATATTCAACTCGGCGCTGATCGATCGTAGCACGTCGGTGACAGTTTGATTGCGTCTTCCATACCCGCCGTAGGAGTATTCGGTCATCAGTTCCCAATGTACCAGGGAACCATCCTCGGAGGAGTGCGATCGTAAATGTTCCTTGATCGCGTCTTCCAGGAAATGGCCGTCCTTAAGAACGGAAATGCCTACTACTTTCTTTGAGGGAGATACTCCGCGAATAATACCCGCTATTGTGCCTCCCGTTCCTACGGGTAGACAGATGTAGTCAGTTGACACGGCGTCGATTATTCTGCCGAATTCTTCACATCCCTTAACTGCGAGTTCGTTGGTACCCCCTTCGGGTATAACGTAAGCGCGGCCCCATCGTCGCTGAAGATCATCAACAAATTCAGGAGCTTCTTTTCGGCGATAAGCCTGGCGATCCACATAGTCCAGTATCATTCCTGCGCTGGTGGCGAACGTGAGTGTGGGATTCAGTGGGAGCGTTTCTTCGCCGCGGATAATTCCAATTGAACGCAACCCTGCGGCCTTGGCAGCAGCCGCTGTAGCGTAGATGTGATTTGAGTATGCCCCGCCAAATGTCAACACCGTGTTATGGCCGGCGCTTACGGCTTCGGCGATATTGTATTTAAGTTTCCACCATTTGTTCCCCGAGATAGTAGGGTGGTTTAGGTCCTCGCGTTTCAGTAGTAGCCGCACGCCAGCTTTGCGCAGTAGCGGGTGCGCAGTGATGTCCTGAATTGGCGTGTGTTGGTATTTCGGCATAGTGCGAGGATTGTTTCGACAAAGGTAATAGCGTTTAGCTACCTCTCAGAATATTAGAACAATAACGACGAGGGTGTTCCCGCTACCATCGACCGTCGATGTTTGTTTCATACCGGACCCCTTCAGGGTCCTCGCGTTTCACGGCTGCCATTAACCACGGGTTGACACCCGTGGCTATTCATATTAGCCCTTTCAGGGGTCTTGCGATGTGGATTACGGTTCTTCGTGCCTGCCTCATTAAAATGGAGATCAATTGTTAGCGCTCGGTTGGTCGTTGTCTGGACCGAATTGTTGATTAGCGCCTGTTTACAAAGACGCTGAAGGCGTCTAACATAAATAGCCACGGGTGTCAACCCGCGGTATGGTGATGAAGAATCTCTCCCAACCCCGAAGGGGTTGAATATGAAACAACGCCCGCTCTAAAAAGAAGACATCTCTCCATAAAAACAGAACAAACAAACACTAAAATAATTAGACAAACCACTAAAAATATTAGAATATTTGTAAATCGATTTCGCACTATGCACGAAGAAGAATATTTGAAGGGTCGGGGTGCTCAGATAAAGCCTGCGAACAAGTTTCGCAAGGGGGAGTACGTAACGGAACACATCGAGGGACTCGATGAACCGTTGTATGATGCTCCTGCTACAATGGTTTACCGTGAAACGGCGTCGACCATCGTCAATAAGGTCACGAGTCCGGATCTGGGGATGATGTACTCAATGAATCCCTACCAGGGTTGCGAACATGGGTGTATCTATTGTTACGCTCGAAACACGCATGAGTACTGGGGCTTTAACGCGGGGCTTGATTTTGAAAGCAAGATCATCGTGAAAGAGAACGCACCGAACCTGCTGGAGAAGTTTATTCTCAATCCGCGATGGCAGGCAGTGCCGATTTCTGTCTCAGGCAATACCGATTGCTATCAACCACTGGAGAAGACCTTCGGGATCACGCGGAATATTCTGAAAGTGTTCGCGCGTTATCGCCATCCCCTCGGCATGATCACCAAGAACGGACTGATCCTGAGAGATCTTGACTTACTCAGCGACCTCGCCAAGGACAACTTGGTCCATGTATATATCTCCGTTACAACGCTCAATGAGGAGTTGCGGAGGGTGATGGAGCCGCGCACCGCAAGCGCTCAGAAGCGGCTCAAGACAATCGAGGCGCTTGCAGTAGCGGGTGTCCCGGTGGGCGTGATGAATGCTCCGGTGATACCGGGATTGAATCATCACGAGATTCCGGAGATACTTAAAGCGGCCGCGGACCACGGCGCCCTCGGAGCGGGCATGACTGTCGTTCGCCTGAATGGTTCGATCGGCGCGATATTCGAGGACTGGCTCAGGAAGAATTTTCCGGATCGTTTCGACAAGGTGTGGCATCAGATCTGCGACCTGCATGGGGGGAACGTGAACGACTCACAATTCGGAAGGAGAATGGTAGGTGAAGGAAACTTCGCAGATACAATCCATCAGCTCTTCAGAGTCTCGAAGAGAAAGTATTTTGGTGGACGTACCATGCCGGCAATCGATCTTACGAAGTTCCGAAGGGGTGGAAATCTCAGTCTATTTTAGACCATCTGTCTTAGGCTTTCCCATAGTGGCCGTAGAAAGCAACGATCGTTTCTACGCCGCGCATAAAATTCTCGAGGCCGTAATGTTCATTGGGTGAATGGATCGCGTCGCTGTCGAGACCAA
>JBIQJZ010000070.1:0-15869 GCA_044507115.1 Flammeovirgaceae bacterium
TCTCCGTGTACATGTTTGGAAATTCGTCGAGGAGCGACCCGAGTTTCGTCAGATCGCTCCCAAACCATCCCAGGTGCGCATTGGTAAAAATAGTCTTCTTGTGCTTGCGGAAAACGTTGTGTTGCTCGGCAATGATCGTTTCCCAGGCCACCGGGTCCGAGTCATGCCTGCGGCCAGGCCGTAGCTTCAACTCCAGCCAGCGTTCGTTATTTTCGTCAATCGGCTGCCAAAACTGACGTGGATCCGCTGAGTGGATCAGCACCGGGATACCCAACTCTGCACACTTATCCCAAATCGGACCGATTCGGGGATCATCAACACGGACACGCTCGCCTTTGCTGTCCCGGGTCGACATACCCAGGTTCTTATATATCTTCAATCCGTTAGCGCCTTTCTTTACGTCTTCCTCAAGGCCTTTGAGGGTCCGCTTCTGCCAATCAGGCTCATCAATCCCCGAGAAGTCGACGTTCGTAAAGATGATAAACCGGCGGGCATCGTACTTGCGTGAGTTGGCAATAGCGCCGGCGAGGTGTTCTGCACTTCCGCGACCGCGTCCAGAAAGGTTGACCATCACGGCCATATTCAGTTTGTCCATCTCTTCCAGCAGGCCCGATAGATTAGCAGTCGGCATACTGAATTGGTGATTGTGGACGTCGATGAATGGAAACTTTGCCCTCGTCAGTTTGTGTTCCGGGGTGACCAGCGTTGACGGTGGATCGTACAGTTCGAAATCCATCCGGTCATCAAGCGGTTGTTCCTGGGCGACAGACACGTTTGGAAATATCCCGGCGCAAAGCAGAAGGGCGAAACAAGAATATCTCATACAGAAGTTTCTCACAAGATACATGGAATAGAAACACCCCTGCAACGTATTTTCGCACTCGTGTCGCGAATTATCGCAAATGGCCTCTTCGTTTAAAGCCGAAATCTTTAAATTGCTATTTCAAATACAACCATGCGAAAAGGTTATTTCACACTACTTCTCCTGCTCATTGCGTTTGTCGCCACAGCTCAGGATAAGTTAGCGTCGGCCCGGAAGAAGATTGAGGCGGGAAGCTTCCAGGAGGCGAAAACAGAACTCACCGCAATTCTGACATCTGATACGCGAAACAAGGAAGCCTTAAACCTGCGCGGCGAAGCACGTGCGGGGTTGGAAGATTACTACGGTGCTATCAGCGATTTCACGTATGCCCTTGAAATCGACTCAACTTTCGCCGACGCTTTGAATAACCGAGGGCTCGCCAAAATGAACCTCGGCGATGACGACGCCGCGATCGACGACTTCGACGACGCCCTGCGTTTCAATCAGCAGTTCACGGAAGCATACACCAACCGCGGGCTCGCGAAATACAACATCGAAGATTTACAAGGCGCCTACTTCGACTTCTCGAAAGCACTCGAGCTCGGTCCTGCTGATGCCGACAAGTATTTTAACCGCGGAGTCGTCAAAGCCGAGTTGGGAGAGTTTGTCAGTGCGATTGACGACTACAGCAAGGCGATCGCGTTAGATAAGACCGATCCGACATTGTTCAATTACCGCGGCATAGCACATTACAGTATTGGAAATATCAAAGAAGCGATTGCCGACTACGACCAGGCGCTCAGAATGGAAACGAGCGATCCCGTAATATACGAAAACCGCGCACTGGCGAAGGCGGCGAATGAAGACTACAAAGGAGCCCTTGAGGATTACAGCAAAGCAATCTCACTGAACGACGATGAGCCCGAGACATATTACCTCCGCGGCATCACCCACTATCTCTTGGAGGATCATGATAACGCCATCGCCGACCTCTCTAAGGCTATCGAACGCGACGACACCAATCCACTTTACTACGACAACCGCGCCATGAGTAAAGTAGCGAAAGAGGACTTCGCTGGCGCAATCGATGACTTTACGAAGTCTATCGAACTATATCCCAACGATCCGGAAACATACTACCAGCGAGCGCTCGTCAAGCTAAGTATGAACAATAAATACGATGCATGTCTCGACTTTAAGAGGGCCGAAGAACTTGGCTCCGAAGAAGCAAGAAGCGACATCAGGAAACATTGTAAATGAACGTGGAGCACGGCGAAAGAAAAAGAAGTGCCTACGTAATTCTCAACGGCATCTCTCTGAAGAAAAAACTTTTCTATCACGAGTATCTCCCTGCACTCTCACGGATTTACGACGTGGAGGTTCACGAGACCCTTTCACAGAATGACGCCAAATCGCTCGCCTCAAAATTCACCGAGCGATACCCCGATGTCCTCATCGCAGCAGGTGGCGACGGCACTCTCAACCAGGTCTTAAATGGCATGCTGAAAGATCGCGAGACCGAGACGAAATTGCCAACGCTCGGTGTGGTACCGATCGGCACCGGAAATGATTTCATTCGGGGCGCAGGGCTGCGACCAACGGCGGAGCAGATGCTTAACCTGATGGCTGCACACAAACCCAAGGCAATCGACATCGGTCTCATTGAATACCAGCTCGGGCCGGAGAAAGACTCAGGCACTGCCCAATGCTACTTCGCTAACGTGGCAGATATTGGAATGGGACCGGAAGTGGTAGGCCGACTATTGGAAAGCGACAGGCCATTTGGCAGTCAGATCGCCTATTACAAGAGCATCCTGAAAACATTCTTCTTGTACAAACCGATGGCTGTCAAAGCAGTTGCCCCCGAGTGGACCTGGGAAGGAGATCTCCGGACCCTGGCCGTTGCAAATGGCAAGTGTTACGGTCACGGGCTTTGTATCGCTCCGGACGTGGTGATGGATGACCAGCTGTTCTCCGTCTTCATCTGCGGGAATGTGTCAACATTGGATTTCCTCATGAATGCGCGTACACTCCACCGGGGAAAGAAGGTGAAGAAAGAGCAAGTGCATTATAAAACCACTAAGTCAATTGAGCTAACCAGCGAGCGGCCCTGTCAGATCGAGGGCGACGGAGAGATTCTCGGATGGTTACCCGCAAAAGTCAGCATGATTGAGAAGCAACTGAGTTTTCTTATCTGACCAATCTGGAAAACCAGATTTTTGTTTTCGGTAATCATTCTGGAAATTTACAGATATGCTGGTCAGCCTATGCGCAAGAACACACTACTCACTCTGTTAATTCTGGTCACCCTCCCCTGCGTTGCACAGGACAAACTTCTGACACCCGCTGCATTCTTGGGTTACGAGCCGGGCGAGCGCTTCACCAGCCACCACCAAGCCGTCGCCTACTTCAGGCATGTCGCAGCCGCGGTGCCAAACGCGACGCTGGCTGATTACGGCGAAACGTACGAGCACCGCCCTCTGATATATATGGCGATTTCGTCTGAAGAAAATATTCGCCGCCTCGAAGAAATCCGGCTTGACAATCTGCGTCGCGCCGGTGTCGAAAGTGGAACGCCGTCAGGCGATAAGGTCGCGATCGTATGGCTCAGCTACAACGTTCACGGCAATGAAGCAAGCTCAATGGAAGCAGCCATGCTGACACTGCATGAACTTGTGAATCCCTCGAATGTCCGAGTACAGGAATGGTTGAAGAACACGGTCGTCATTATGGACCCCTGTCTCAATCCGGATGGGCGCGACCGATACTCCAACTTCTACAGGCAGTATGGCAACAATCCCCCCAACTCCTCCTACGATGCCTTAGAGCACCGCGAGTCCTGGCCCGGCGGGCGCTACAATCACTACCTCTTTGACCTCAATCGCGATTGGGCCTGGTGTACGCAGGCGGAATCCCGACAAAGGATCGCAGTATATAACAAATGGCTTCCTCACATCCACGTGGATTTTCATGAGCAGAGTTATAACAGTCCCTATTTTTTCGCACCCGCAGCCGAACCGCTTCACGAAGTAGTTTCACCATGGCAGCGCGCATTTCAGACAACCATCGGTAATAACAACGCGAAATACTTCGACGAAAAGGGTTGGCTGTATTTCACCAAAGAAGTGTTCGATTTGTATTATCCAAGCTACGGTGATACTTATCCCACCTATAGTGGAGCAATTGGAATGACGTATGAGCAAGCGGGAGGTGGCGCCGGCGGGCTGGCCATCACCACGGAAACCGGTCAGACCTTGACACTGCGAGACCGGGTGGATCATCATTACACGTCGGGGCTATCCACGATTGAAGTGAGCTCGAAAAATGCTAGTCAGATCGTAGACGAGTTTGAAAAGTATTATCGCGAAAACAACACCAATCCCAGCGCGGAATACAAAACCTATGTTGTGAAAGCAACTAACAACCCCGACAAGATAAACCAGCTTACAACATGGTTAGCGTTGCACGGCATCCGCGTTGGTCATCCGGCGGCAACGACCCGGCCCACGCACGGCTATAGTTATCAGACTCAAACAACCGTACCCGTCACGCTCGCCGGGGATGACATTGTCTTCAACGTCTATCAGCCTAAGTCGCGATTTATTACTACGATCTTTGAACCCACTTCCCGCCTCTCGGATACGCTTACATACGACATCACGGCGTGGAACCTCATGTACGCCTATAACCTTGACGCGTTTGCCTTGAAAGAACGAGTCGACGTAGCTCGGCCATTCCAGCCACGCGTTCCATCAAGGTCGGTTGCCGAAAAGCCTTATGCTTACATTTTTGCTTACAACAGTGTGCAAGACGTCTCATTCCTGGCTTCTCTTCTCAAGAGCGACATCAAAGTGCGCTGCGCGGCACGCCCATTCTCGGTAGATGGCAGGACGTTCCCAGCAGGATCGGTGGTCATCCCGCGAGTCAATAACGATCACGTCGCTAACGATTTTGATCAGCTGATTCTCGACCAGGCGACGACATATCACCGCAGCGTCTTTTCAGCGAACAGCGGGCTGGTTGAGAAGGGAACTGACCTGGGATCGTCTCTCCTGAAATATCTCCACAAGCCCGCAGTTGCTGTCCTTATTGGAAGGCAGGTGTCTCCCTTGTCATCCGGCGAAGTCTGGCACTTCTTCGAAGAACAGATACGTTACCCATTAACACAGATCAGCACTGAATATTTCGACCCCGCGGTGCTTAAGTCCTATGATGTTTTCATCATACCCGAAGGGTACTATAGGCTATTCGACGAAGCAACACTCGCTGACTTGTCAACATGGATTAAGAATGGTGGCCGGCTGATCCTGATCGGCAACGCGCTTGAAGCGTTTACGGACAAGAAGTTGTTTTCACTTAAACGTTTCGCGAATGGTACCGAGAAGAAACAAGGAGTCAAGGATACGACAGCACTTCTGGCGCGGTATGGGGACGCAGAACGCGCACAACTGTCCGACAACATCTCCGGCGCGATCTATAAGGTAGCGTTAGACAATTCACATCCGTTGGGTTACGGTTTGAAAAATCATTATTACACCTTAAAGACGCACGAGCGCCGTTACGCATGGTTGGCCAACGGGTGGAACGTCAGCTACTTCTCCGATAACGCGTACCCGGTTCAGGGGTTTGCCGGACACCGCGCAAATCAATCTCTCAGACAGAGTTTGCAATTTGGTGTAGAAGAAGTTGGGCGGGGGAAGGTCATCTACTTTGTCGACAATCCCTTATTTCGAAGCTTTTGGGAAGATGGTAAGATACTGTTTTCCAACGCCGTCTTTCTCGCCGGCGACTAGTTTCAGCTCCTTTCAAGTTCTTGCATAGCACGAAGGAAGTCGCGCTCAATGATCTCCTCATCCTTGTGCCGCAGGTTGTTGCATATCCATTGACCGTTTACCAATGTCCCGGAGATGATTGAGCCGTCCGATGAATCCTTTATCAGCACCGACAGCAGTTGTTCGCTCGGACAAGAAGAGAGCAAAGGACTGTCACCGTGATAGACAACGGCATCCAAAGGGCGACCGACTTCAAAATAGTCTTCTGCTTGCTTGCCCATCGCCTTCTTTCCGGCAAAAAATGTGCTCTTCATCAGTTCGGTGCTTGCGTTTACCTCTCCAACGCGCGGGCCGTCGAGTCGTTGCAAATTCTCCAGCGGATTCATAAGGATCTGGCGATCTGTACCCATGGATACGCGGGGCAGGAGTGAGCCAAAGTCATCATGCCGATACCCGTAGTCATGCTTGTTAATTGATCCGGGACACACTACTATACGCGCACCTTTGACAACTACCTTCGCTTCTTCGCTCTCGCTCAGTTTCGGAACATGAATGAGATGAAGTCGCTCATTAAGATTCGTATGGTCCAGCAACCATTCAACCGGTCTCGCCTTCAGGTGATGTACGCACGCCTCCGCTTCGCTCCCCCTCTCGGTAGCCTGGACGTGGAAAGGCAGGTTTGAAGGGCTCTCTTCAGCTATGCGCCTGACATCCTCGGGGTCCACCGCTCCGGGCGAATAGATTCCAACGCCCAGACTAGAGTTCGCAAGGTCGCGGATGACAGCCGCACAATCTTCTAGCAGGGAAAAGTATTCCTCGACGGAGGCAAAACAAAACCTGCGCTGTGGGCCAACTGCTTCTTTTCCAAAGCCCTCCCTCCGCGAAAAAGCGGGGATCAGGGTAATGCGTATTCCCGCAATCGCCGCAGCCGCAACCAGGCTGACACTCATCTCCGCCTGATCCTTGAACGGTTTGCCATTCGTGTCGTGATGGAGATAGTGGAACTCAGCGACGTGTGTAAAACCGCGCTTCACTAATTCCGTATACGCCATTGTTGCTACGGCTCGAAACTGATCTGGATCCACCCGGCCAGCACGGTCCAGATGTGCGCCGCCATTCGCATCAGCGCTGGTCGCGAAATGAAACGCGTGGGAGTGCGCATTCTGAAAGCCTGGTAGCGCAATTCCATTTACAAACTCAACAGGCTGTGTCACGTCCCGGAGTTCATCGGCTATGCGTAGGATAATACCGCGTTCGTCAACATCAACAAATGCCGGACTCAACCAACCCTTCGACTGCAGCAGGGATTTGAAATGAAATGTCTTTGCTGTTCGTGTGGGGATCTGGCGCAAAGTGTGTTTGCGGGGATCTGGATTCATCCTTCAGAGAATTAAGAGCAGTGCACATCTGCCACAGCCTAAAACTACTCATCTTTGCACAAAACCGGCTGTTCTCCGGTCGTCACTCGGCGTGTAAAAAAGTAGTTCCTCCGCGTTTTTATGCACTTCCCGGATGATCAGTTTTCAGCACTCTTCCTGCGGGATTTTTTCTTGTCGTCTATTGGCTCCTCCTCTGTTTCCTGGATAGCCTGGTTGGCTTCTCGCACTGCTTCCACAGCATTCTCCAGCGATGCTTTAAGTTCTTCAACTTCGCGTTTTAGTTCGGCTACTCGATCGTCCGCGGCAAGCTGACGTTTGAGTTTCATGATTCGGTCGAAGCTCTGATCGATTCGCTCCTCGCTGATGACACCGGTGTTAACCAGATTGCGAATAATACCATGTACGACATCGACCGTTCGCTTATCACTTCCCGAAATGTTATTTGAGAATGTCATAATATCCACTCCAGCGAGGATCGCGAGTCTGATAGCATCCGCAACACCGTAGTGTTTAGCGATTGCATGCATCTGCATGTCATCTGTAAACACAACGCCGTCAAAGTGAAACCGCTTTCGCAAAATTCCGTCGACAACATTGTCGGATAACGTTCCTGGTTTGCCTTCGGCGTCGAGTTTCTTGTTTACAATGTGCGCCGTCATGACCGCATCAGCATACCCTTCGGCAATAAGTTGTTTGTATGGGACAAGCTCCCGTTCCTCCCAGAAATTTGTGACATCTGCAATACCGAGATGAGTATCGTGCTGCGAGCTCCCGTGTCCGGGAAAATGTTTGAGGGATGTGAAGACATTGAATTTCCGGTGACCCTTCACAAATTCAGCGGCAAACATACTCACCGAGTCTTCGTTTGCGCTGAAGGCACGCCCATACCGTGCGATGATCGGATTGTTCGGATTGGACGCCAGGTCGACTACCGGCGCAAAATTCATATTGATGCCCAGGCCTGCCAGCGTTGCGGCGGTCATCTCGGAATAGAACCGCACAGAGTCAAGCGTTCCGGCGTTTCCCATCTCCTCCGCCGTTATCGAACGCGGAAACCCGTACTTCTCTTTCAGCCGATTTACTCTGCCCCCCTCCTGATCGATACAGATGAACAACGGTATCGGCGCCGCCTCCTGATATGCCCACACGATCTTCTTCAGTGCTGCAAATGAATTTTTCGCCGGGATGTTTTTTTCAAACAAGATTATTGATCCGACCTTTCCTCGCCTCACTTCCTCCAGGACCTGTTTATCCACCTGCGGGCCAGGAAAGCCGATGAGCAGCATCTGCCCGATCTTGATATCCAGGCTATCCACGGCGCGCTGCCCCGACGCATTGAAACATATCACCACTGCAATTAATACGAAACTGAAACGCCTGCTTGCCATCGGATCTCTTTAGTAGTTGTCGTGAATGTCTCTCAAAATTCCTTCCATATTCCTGCGGATAGCACTACCTGACTCGGTAAAATTGCTATTCATGAACGAAAAGATCAGCACCTTTCCCTTTTTTGTCACGAGAAAGCCACTGAGACAATGGTTGTTGCTCAAAGAACCTGTCTTCCCGAAAATATAGGGGCTTTCCGCCCGGTACCAGTTGCGCAGCGTTCCGTTGACACCGCCCGTGGCGAGAATGCTGAAGAGGCGTTCGCGCGGAACCGTCTCAGCAATCTTCTCCCAGAGTCGTACAATTGAGCGGGGTGTAAACAAGTTATAACGGGAAAGACCAGACCCATCGACCCAAACAGGCTCATCCGGGAGGTCGCGGAGGTGCGTGCGTTTCATAAAGTCGATGGCGATTTCAGGTTTGAGGCTATCACTCAGCGCATTTGCACACATCAGTAGGAGTTGTTCCGCGATAAAGTTGTCGCTGTCTTGCATCATCACCCGGTAAAGACTGTCGGAATGAATGCTGAATATTGTGTTCGTGTTTGCTGGCTTGACTACATTCACCGGTCGCACATATCTGTTCAACGTGGCGGCCATGAGACCCTCGAAGGTCAATGAATCCAAGCGAAAGGGTATGTTGATCTCACGTAATGGAGCCGCGTTCTGCGCTGCATGCACAACAAATCTGTTTCCGTGCAGATCTCTTACGATCGTTGGTTGCCCCCTCGGTTCCCCTGCTACAAAAGCAGAAGTAAAGTAAGGCGGTGATACACGCAACAATTCCCGATTTACGGCTACCGTTACTAGGTTTCCAAACATTGGAAATGAAGATCGTTCCGGCGAATACTGTGAATTGTAGTCATCCCATGCCCACCCCTCGCCAAAATGCGTGGTGTGATAATTTGACTGCGAGAAGAACAATTCCGATTCATTGGCAGATAAAAACCGATATGCCGTAGAGTCGTGGTGCACGCGACGGTACAGGAAGGACGGGTCCCCGGTACCCCAGAAAATCAGTGAATCATTTCGCAGGATGTATTCCAAGGCAGGCACGGAGTCGCCCAGAATCTTGAGTGACGTATAGAGGGTGAAGATCTTTGTGTTTGAAGCCGGAGTGAAATACCTTCCACCTTGATAATCGAAAATGGTTTTGCGCTTCTCAGGGTCGTACAAGACAAAGCCCGTATGATCCTTAAACCGTTCCTCTGTCGCGTGAAAAACCTTCGTCATTCGCGCGCGTGAGATTGGTGAACAAGAATAGAGAAACAGCGCGACCAGAACGACGAAGTAGCGCATGGTTACGGCTTGAGGTAGCGCTCTCGTAGAATTTTCACATGGTGGACGTCGTGCCCCGCGATGATGTATCCGAGATTCTTCACAGATATACGTTTTCCGCTGGCGGTTCCCTCTCGCGATAGCATTTCCGGCGTGAAACTAGCGAATAGGTCTATCGTTGTTTCACGGAGTCGCTTCATTTCGCGCGCGAGTTGCTGAATATCCCTGCTGTGCGCGTTGGCCTCCGGCGCATAGTCGTTCTCCTCAAAGGGATGAAGAGCTGTCTGGTCATTCCGCGAAAACCGCAGGGCGCGATAAGCGAAGACACGCTCTGCGTCCAACATGTGATTCAGAACTTCTTTAATCGACCACTTTCCTTCAGCGTAGCGGTATTGGCCGTCATCTTCCGGTATATACGGCACAGTCTGTTGCACGATCTTCGCAGCGTGCCTAAGGGCGTCGAGAAGGTCCATGTCTTTAACTAATTCTACGTAGCCTAGATAGAAGGCTGGAACATTGTCGATATCAGGTCTGATCATACCGCAGGGCGTAATGCTCTTCAAATTAAGAGAAGCGGACGGTTATTTGAAATGCTTCAGCTGGATAATTTCCTGTTTGTCGAGGAATCTCCATTGACCGCGCGCCAGGTCTTTCTTGTCCAACCCGGCGTAGACAGTGCGGTCAAGTTTTACAACTTCATAGCCCAGGGATTCGAAAATCCGTCGGACCACGCGGTTCCATCCGATGTGTAGTTCAATCCCTACAGTACGTCCGTCCTCCGAGACGATTGCCAGGTCATCGACAGTGGCACGACCCTCTTCGAGCCGGACACCGTCAGCAATTTTCTTGAAGTCGTTTTTTGTAAGGGGTTTGTCCAGTTCAATCTTGTAGACCTTCTTGACATTGAACGAAGGGTGCATCAGCTTGTCTGCGAGATCGCCATCATTGGTCAGGAGGAGTAGGCCGGTCGTATTCCGATCCAGTCGACCGACGGGATAAATTCTTTCCTTCACAGAAGCTCCGATGATATGCATCACAGTCTTCCGCTCCTGCGGATCATCCGTGGTCGTGATAAAACCCTTCGGTTTGTTCAAAAGAATGTAAACCGGCTTTTCCGACTTCAGCACCCGGTCTTCGTACCGCACCTCATCACCAGGGTTGACTTTATAGCCCAGTTCTGTAATTACTTTCCCGTTAACCGAGATCAATCCCATCTGTATGAGCTCATCGGCCTCGCGTCGTGAGCACACGCCGCTATTCGCAATGTATTTGTTGAGGCGAATCTTGTCGCTTTTCGGTGCATCACCAGTCTCCTTGAGGTGTCTGCGGTGTGGAGGTGAAGTGTTTTTCGAAGGAGGTCGCCGGATCGACTTCTTATAGGGTCTTTCCGGATTGAACGGGCGTTCCGGCCGGAATGACTTGCCGGAATCGGAAGTCCTTTCTGATCTACCTGTCCTCGATCCGAATGATTTCGCGGAGCGCGGTCTTTCTTCAGATCTGAAGGGTCTTTCCGACCGCGATGTTTTTTCCGGACGCGTTTGGCGCCCCGATTTTGACGACCGGTCTGATCTTGTGGATCTGTCGGATTTAGAAAACTTTCCGGGTGCTTTCCCGGTATCATCCGAAGTACGGCGTTTCGATCCGTAACGCTTGTTACCGGCTTCAGACGAGTCGCGTGACTGTTCAGAAGATTTTGGGTGAGGTCGGCGACCTCCTGGAGTTCGTCGTTCGCTACGTCCGGCGGAGTTGTTAGTCCGCGGCGGCTTTCTTCGGCCCGAGCCGCTTTCGTTACGCCTGGGCATCAGGTTCGCGGGATTCAGAACTCTCCCCGATCGTATTCACTTCTGCGCTGAAATCTTTTGGCGTCGGCAACTCAGCGAGATCGTTGATTCCGAAGTACTCCATGAATTTTGAGGTAGTTCCGTACAGCATCGGCCGTCCAATGGTCTCGGCTTTACCGGTGATTTCGATCAGCCCCTTGTCGACCAGTTTCTGAACCGCGTAGTCGCAATTTACGCCGCGGATATTCTCAATTTCAGTTTTTGAAATCGGCTGCTTGTATGCAATGATGGAGAGAGTTTCCATCGCGGAAGTTGAAAGTCTTTTCTTCGATTGCTGTTTCAGAAGAATGCTGATGCTGGCCTGGTACGCCGGCTTCGTCAGGAACTGATAACCCCCTGCATTCTTGAAGAGTTGGAATGCGTATTCGTCCGCAGCGTATTTTTCATCAAGGCGCTGGATCGCCCCGAGGATATCTTCTTCAGGGACATCGGCATTGAACATCTCTGACAAACATGCTTTGATTTCCGCTAGCCGTATAGGATTCGGAGAACAAAAGATCAGTGCTTCGATGTGATTCTGTAAGAAATCCATTGACAAATAGTTAGTGCTTCCTCTTAATACGCACGCGAAAACTGCGCGAGTCCGTCCGCCAAAACCTGCATGCGGAAATTAATCCTGCTGCATCAGTTTCGCCTCAATGGATTGTGTAGTGTGCGGAACCGCGATCAGCCTCTCTTTGGAAATCAATTTTCCGGTTACGGAGCAAATCCCGTATGTCCCGTTCTTGATTCTCACCAGCGCGTTCTCCAAGTTAGTAATATATTTTTGCTGACGGGCTGCAAGCTGTGATAGATTTTCTTTTTCGGCCGTTTCAGCCCCGTCCTCGAGGACTTTCGTGTTTCCGCCCGACGTTGCATCGGTGCCTTCGTCGTTGTTGCGGTTCAACGTCTCTTTCAGGATCTTATATTCTTCGCGAGCCTTTTCGAGCTTCTGGTTGATCAAAACCTGAAATTCTTTGAGTTCCTCTTCCGTGTAGCGGGTTTTGTCCTGTGGTTGACTCGAGGGCTTCGCCGGCTTATGAGCCATTGGCCGTTGATTGGGCATCTGGAAGAAATTCAACTGTGCTGCCGCTGCGATCTTTGCAGCAGAACTAGCCTGAGCGGCCGCTGTGTTTTCAACCGCCGTTGTCACGGCTGCTTTTTTCGGGGCTGCCGCAGGTGCAGGCTTCTTGACCGGTGCTTTCTTCGCGATCGGCTTGGTGATTATCTTCTTCGCCGCTGGTTTCTTCTTCGCCACTTTCTTGGGGGCAGCCGCTTTCTTAGGAGCGACCTTCTTCTTTACAGCGGCCTTTGGTGCTGCTTTCTTCGCTTGGGCTTTCTTCGGTGCGGGCTTAGCTTTCTTTGCCACTACTTTCTTCGCACGTGCAGCGACAGTTTTCTTTTTTGGTTTCGCTGCGGTCTTTGCCTTCCGGGTTGCCTTAGCGGGTGACTTCTTGTTCTTGGCCATCGTAAATCCTCCGTTTGATAAAGATTCGCAAAATTATAGCAACCCCGTTAAAACAAAAAATAATATCCAAAATTCCGGACTCTAAACTGTTCTTTTTCAGGATATCTGCCAGAAAGTGCTGCTACTTTGCTAATTAATCGGGGAGGGTCCATCTGGAACAAAATCGCCACGGAGTACCCGGAATCGCTTGCGCGCTTCCGCCGCATACACGCTTCCGGCATATTTCACCAGAAACTCGCGATAAATCTCCATCGCTTTTGACCGGTCGTTTAATTGCCGCTCATGAATTTCGCCCTGAAGAAAAAAGGCATCGTCAGCGAGAACATCGTCGGGATATTCTTCGATGATGCGCTGGAGCAACGCAATCGCTTCACGAAATTCGCCTCGCTTTAGGCGAATGTTCGCCTCAAGCCAGTAAACGTCGTCGAGGATTGTTCGGTTGGAAAATGCTCCCTCGGGAGAAACCCCCTGCTTCAGCTGGTTGATCAGGGTCAGCGCCGAATCGATCTTATTTTGATACAACAAGAGCTCAACATATGCGTATTGCTTTAACGCCGCGCCGGTTGAATCAAAGGCGATGTTTTCTTTGATGCGCATGCTGAGATCCATAGCGTCGTTCGCGATTTCGCGAGTGGTAGCTTCTTTCAGAATGTCCAGGTGCTCTTGCGCGAGACGGAAGTTCGCCCGAAAGTACGAGAGCTTTGCGTTCTTCAGTTTTGCTTCGTACCCAACTGGATTTTCTTTCTGAGTTTTCTCCACTTGAGAATATAGCAACGTCGACTCCCAGCTCTCCCCCTTGAGCAGATAAATATCACCGAGATCGAGTTTTGCTTTCGACTTCAGATACAGTGTGCCACGCGGGTTCGCAACCAATTTGTTGAGAATAGCAATCGCTTCATCTTTCTTATCAAGATAAGTCGCGTACAGCAGCGCCTGGTTCCTGGCCGCTTCCAGCGAGTGGGGATTGTCCGGGTATTCGGTAATGAATTCCTGATAATCCTCTATCAGCGCTGTGACAGAATCCGCGCTCACCGGAAAGGTTTGCTTAACGCGTTCTTCGCGGGTGCGGATCAAACCAAGCCGCGCCAACAGATGGTTAGAGGTTCCCCGGTACTCCCGGATGATGTACCGGTAAATTCTCGATGCATTGTCATAGTCCTCGTTGTCGAGCGCTACGCGAGCAACCTCAAGTGATTTCTCCCCATCGCGCTTGTACCGCTTGTCATATGCACGCGCCTGGATGAACGAAGCGTAGAAATTTTTTTGCTGCATCGTCACCCAGATTAGCAAATCGGAGTACACTTCAACGTCGGGATTTTTTTGAACCTTATCGTACAACAAACGCTCGAGGCTTTCCAGTTCTTCGGGCTTAGTCAGCAAGGCCTGCATGACGTTCTTTACATACTGAATGTTCGCCGAGCTTTGCGTGACATAACTCAGATACTCCTGAACCATTTTGTCTTGCTGGCCCTGGATTCGGTAGAGCATTGCCAGTTCGAGACAGAACAGATAGGGGTTCCCCAAATGGCTTCGCGCCTCCGTCAGTGCGACGATGGAATACTCAGAAAGGCTTCTGGCCGCGAGGTAGTCAGACATCAACTTTGCCTGCTGAACATTTTCTCGTACGCGGCCGCTGAGTTCCTTGAAATAACGATCACCTTTTCCCACTTCCCCCGAGCGGACATAGACAAGGCCAACGTCAAGCTTATACTGAAGATTATCCGGATCCCTTTTCATCAGCCGCTTGAGATAATCATGGGCATCGTCGTACGCCGCAACATCGATCATCAGGTTGAGATAGTTGTTGTGAATTAATGGGATATTGGATTCTGAACGGCTTAAATCTTTAAAAAGCTCCAGTGCTTTTTTTTTGTCCCCTTTTATCAAGTATTCGTTAGCAAGCTGAATCTCTGAATGATTTTGTGCTTGTGCTGAAATTGAAAGCGTTAGGAAAGTTATCAATAGGACGACCTTGCTTTTTATAAGTATTATATATGTATTATAACTAGAATAATTAGTCATGTGGAGATGTGGATAAATAATCGTTCCGAGAGTGTGTGGATGAACTGTTCATTAAAGTTAAGGATGAATCATTTCTCTTTCAAAGAGTTGCAATTTTATCAACAGCTTTTTGGCATGTGCATAAACTTAATGTGGACAATCAGTGATGTGAGCGGGTGTGGGTAACCAGGGGGATATCAACATTCAAATCGGTTATTTCAGAGTTGAACGCGATTGTTGGGAATTTGATTCAGGGGAAGGGAGTTATCCACATCCTTTCAATAGGTTATAAACATCTCACCATCTGCTCCGATTTCCCAGTTGGCCTTGATGCCTTTGATGATAGTGGTGGCGTCCGGGGCCATGTAGTATATGATTGGTTCGGGTTCGAGGTCGCGAAAGTAATTGCCGGGATCCCAGCGGCCGTTCTCATTGCGATCGATTATTAAGCGGATTTGGTAGGTTCCCGGAACGACATTGCGGAAGACAGTGCGGGTTTGATTGGACTGTTCAGCTATGGGTTGGAAATTGTTATCGAGTAGTTGCACGATGAACGGGCGTTGGTCTGTTCGGATCTCCATATTGACAATGGCTAAATCTTCGGGATAGGCGGGAGGAACCGGACGAGCAGCTGCGCTGGAGGAGTCGTTTTCTACGCTGATGAAAGCTGCTCGACGTAAGTGAAGTTCATTGATAGGAGTGGGTTTTGGTTTGTCTTCCGGCTGTGGTTGGGCGGTTGCGGTTTGTCGTTGGAGGCGTGAGCCGGAACGGGTTGGTGCGTTGCCCCTGGTGAACAGCGAGGCGTCGATGGTCTTGTGCACCTGGAGAATCCTGGTAGTGGTTTCCCATGTAAAGTCTTCCGCGGCGAAAGGTATGCGGGTGAGGCTGTCGACTTGAAAATAGATGCTGTCGTAATTGATGTGAGCAATTGGTTTGGTGAATTTGAATTGAGCTTGGAGGAGAC
>JBIQJZ010000071.1:0-15868 GCA_044507115.1 Flammeovirgaceae bacterium
TTTTCATGGCATTGGGTAGTGTTCCCTCCATTGCGTATCTGCTCTGGTACAACTATTCCATCACGGGAGACGCATTGCTTCCCGTGATTATGTGGGCGTATCCACTCGAGGGACTTGGTTTTGTCAGAGGACATACCTTTCTCAAAGCGGTAGAACACGTGGTGCGCCGCATGCTTATGTTTGTTTACTGGACGTCACCGGGTCTTCTCCTGTTGTACGCATTTTTTTTATGGCGCAAAGTAACTCGTCCTGCTGAACGCCTGCGACACCCCGGCGATTATACGTTCCTGGCGCTTGTTGTTGGATATTTTTTCTACTACCAGATTGGCGGAAACCAATACGGTCCGCGCTTTATGTTTGAAGCGTTTCCATTTCTTGTATTGTTCGTGGTGCACCAGGCGTTTGAAATGCGTGCAAAGTGGGTGATGGCGGTTTTGGTTGCGTGTGTTATCTATCCTGCGCTGAAGTTTCCTTTTATTTCGCAGCGCGAAGGAATGATTGTCGATCAACGCCAGGATTTGTACGATCTGGTCAAGGAAAAAAACCTTACGCACGCGGTGGTGTTGGTTTGTTCCCCGACGAGCCCCTGGCGGCCGATGCCGGCTGAAGATCTTACCCGGAATGATCCAATGTTTACAGGGAATGTGATCTATGCGCTTCCTCATCCTGAGATCAGCGATCAAATCATGTCGTACTATCCTGACCGGGCGTTCTACCGGTATGTTCGGAACCTTAACAGCCCACGAGGTGAGTTGATCCGGATTCGGTGAAGACCAAGTTTATTCGGTTCGCGGAGGTAGTGTAAAAACATCGATGTATGAGTCTTCGGGATACCGCGGGGCAAGGAACCTGAACTCATGTCGATAGTGTTCCATCAGGCAGTCGCGGACGTCCATTGGAAAAAAGTTGATGACCTCCGCAGGAGATACTGTTTCGAAGATCACCAGGTCGTATTCTCGGTTGCGAATTTTTTCACAGAATTCATCAACTTCCTTTTGCCAGATAGAAACGGTTTGATGATACCACATCGGCTGACCGACTGGCGGCGTAAACGGAATTTCCCAGGCGAGCGACGTGAGTTCGCTCATGTTCAATACGCGGAGGTCGCCCCGACTATTCTTGACGATTTCGAGTTCCTTGATCTTCCTTATGCCGTCGAGCGTGGATTCGGCAAGGAATAGCTTCTCCATGGACTTGTACTCAGTCGCTAGCCGGTATTTGTGCCGGCGCTCCGCCTCCTTGAGCTCAACCACTGCTGGTTTATGCGAAATGATGCGCTGGATATTCCGCCAGTATATTCCGCTCCACCAAAACCCGATCAATGCCATGACGACGGTGAGGTAGCGCAGCCGATAAAGATCAATACCGAACGGGAGGGAACTCATGATGTACGCGAACGCGAATGCATAGAAGAAAACCTCGTTCCTCTCGGGGACAGGACTTGTCACGGGAATGATCCAGGCCTGGATGATCATCGCGAGGCAGAGGAATGCGAACAGCAGTTCCCGTTTGTTCAGGAGGAAGGCCCGGCCGGAACGAGCCTTGTCGAGAACGATCATTGCGACCACCAACAAGAAGAATTTTTCCCAGTATGCCCACCCGAGTATTTGATTGAGGAAGTCGTGTAGGACTAGCCTCGACTGGTGCGGAGCTTGTCCGTAGTTAAACCAATATAGAAAGTCATATTTCAAAACGGGCAGCACGAATACCAGTGCGAACACGATAAAAAAGCCCGTGACGGAAAGCCATTTTCTTAGTGACCGTTCGATCAGGGCGTCGTAGGTCACCATCCCGTACACGATGATGAAACACATGCCTCCGGCGTCTTGTTTTGTCCAGATCGAGAAGAATGTGAAGAAGGCCGTCAGTGAGGCATACACCCAAAGTTTCCGCCTATCTCCCTGAAAGATCAGTTTCAGGGCAAAGCAAACGGCCAGTAATTCAAAGGCGATCACTGTGTTGTTGTACCACGGCCAGAAATTGAATGAGACGAACGACATACAATACACCAGTACGGACATGAGAATCACAACCGGGGGTACCTGGAACATCTTTAGGATCGTGCGGAAGCTGAAGACAGATATCAGGTTGATCAGCACCTGTGCCTGGATGAGGCTGTAAAAGTACGGTCCGAATATTTTGAAAAACAGGGCAGGTATCACCCAATAGCCATAACCCATCGGAAGCGAAAAATCGCGGAAGGGTACCTGTCCGAGTGACAGGCGGTATGCGCCCTCCCAGGAGAGAAAAATATTGATGCGGTAGGGATTGTTGAAAAGAAGAGGAAAGAAACAGAAAAAGACAATGATGGCGATCTCGATAGCCAGTATTTGATGTTCCGAAAGGCGCATATTTTGTTTAATGGATTGAATAATCGACCTAAAATTGTGTTCTTAGCGCGTCAAATCGCGTTGCTGCCCATGAAGAAGAAAATCACCAACTGGAACAATTATCCAGTCGTTGAAGCCAGGGAGATCTCCTTCGACCATGAAAAGGAAATCGCCGGGAAGCTCGCGCCACCCTCTATTGCACACGGCAACGGGCGGTGTTATGGCGATGCCTCGCTGTCGTCGGAGGTCGTCAATACTCTATGGTATGACAAGGCCCTAGCGTTCGACGAACTCAATGGTATAATTACGTGCCAAAGCGGCATATTACTATCTGATCTAATCAAGATAATCGTCCCTCGAGGGTGGTTCCTGCCCGTTACTCCGGGTACCAAGTTCATTACCGTAGGCGGCGCGGTTGCGTCGGATGTTCATGGCAAAAACCATCATGTAGACGGATCTTTCTCCCGACATATCATTTCCATGTCCGTTCTCACCGGGACTGGTGAAACATTTGTGTGTGGCCCAAATGAGCGTCAAGATCTGTTCTGGGCTACCTGCGGTGGTATGGGCCTTACAGGTATTATCCTTGATGTTAAGTTTCGGCTTAAGCGCATCAGCACCTCGTTTATTCGCCAACGGCAAATCAAGGCGCGAAATCTTGACGAAGTGATGGACTTGTTTGAGGAAAACTCAGGACAAACCTATTCCGTCGCCTGGATTGACTGCCTTAAGCGCGGAAGAAGTTTTGGACGAAGTATTCTGATTACAGGCGAGCACGCGAATACCGACGAGGTCCGCCATAAACGGGTGCTGATGGTGCGGGAGAAAGCACTTGTCACTGTGCCGTTCTATTTCCCTTCTTTTGCCCTCAACGGGTTCAGCGTGAAGATTTTTAACGCTCTCTACTACGCCAAGAACTACCGCAAGGCAATGGACAGTATTGTGCATTACGATGGGTTTTACTATCCTCTCGATTCTATACTTGAGTGGAATAAAATATACGGCAAGAGGGGATTTGTGCAATACCAGTTCGTGCTGCCACTTGCAGCGAGCAAACGGGGACTGGTCGACATTCTTTCACGGATCAACAAACGTGGGGCAGGATCTTTTCTGGCAGTCTTAAAACTCTTTGGAGAACAGGATGACCTGATATCTTTCCCAATGAAAGGGTATACACTGGCGTTAGACTTTCCAATTCAACCTGGCTTGTTCGAGTTTCTGGATGAGTTGGATGTCATCGTGGCGGATTATGGAGGGCGTATCTATTTATCGAAGGATGCGCGAATGAAGAAAGAAATGTTCTGGAGGACCTATTCGAATGCCGGGGCATTCCGTGAAATTCTGAAGCGGTACGATCCTGACAACAGGTTTGTTTCCCGCTTGTCAGAAAGATTAACCTTAAAATCTTAATGGAGGAAAATGTACTGATTCTCGGCGCTACCTCAGATATGGCAGTAGCGATCGCGCGACAACTTGCATCAGAAGGATACTCGATTACGCTGGCAGCGCGCAACACGGAGAGACTATCAGCGTTGGAAAGTGACCTGAGAGTGCGTTACAAGGCTGCGGTGCAGACTGCGAGGTTTGATGCGCTTGATTTTGCCAGCCACGCCGAATTCTACGAAAGTCTGACGGAGAAACCGGACATTGTGATTTGTGTCTTTGGTCTTCTGGGGGATCAGTCACACGCTGAGAATGATTGGTCGCAGGCACATCGCATCATTGATTCAAACTATACCGGAGCGATTTCGATCCTGAACGTCGCCGCGAACGATCTTGAACGCCGCAAGAAGGGTATGATTATCGGAGTGAGTTCGGTAGCGGGAGAACGGGGTAGGCAGAGCAACTACATATACGGTAGTGCGAAGGCCGGATTCACCGCCTATCTGTCAGGCCTGCGCAACCGCATGTTCCGACACGGTGTGCACGTGATGACCGTGAAACCTGGATTTGTCAGGACCCGGATGATTGAAGGCATGGATACCCCCGGCGTACTGACTGCCTCGCCCGTGAAGGTTGCTAAACGGATATCAAAGGCGATACGCAAAAAGCCAGATGTTGTTTACGTGCTGCCAATCTGGAGTATCATCATGCTTGTCATCAGGCTAATTCCCGAAACTGTTTTCAAGCGACTTAAGCTCTGACCTCCCTCTACGACGAGGTACAGTTTTTTACTTCAAGAGGTTTGAACCAGAAGCCTCATGAAATACAAAGCGTTACTAATCACTGAAACGCCCGCCGGTAAATTCGAACGCCAAATCGTTCAACGCGATACAGACGACCTCCCCGCGGGGGAAGTGCTCGTACGAGTACACTATTCGGCACTCAACTACAAGGATGGACTATCGGCTACGGGTCATAAAGGAATTACCAGGGCGTTTCCGCATACCCCCGGTATAGAAGCGGCAGGTAAAGTTATCAACAGCACCTCAGGTAAGTTTCAAGAAGGAGATGAAGTCTTTGTGACGGGATATGATCTCGGTATGAATACGTCCGGCGCGTTCGCGGAGTATATCCGCGTGCCGGCCGACTGGCTGATTTTCAAACCGTCCGTTCTCTCCTGTAAGGATTGCATGACCATCGGCACCGCCGGTTTTACCGCTGCCTATGCGCTCTACAAAATGGAGTCGATGGGACAGACTCCCGATCAAGGCCCAATTGTCGTCACTGGCTCTACCGGCGGCGTGGGTAGCCTTGCCGTTGCTATACTGGCACGCGCGGGGTACGAAGTTATTGCTGTGACTGGAAAGCCGGATGCGGCCGACTACCTTAAATTCCTTGGAGCCTCCCGAATAGAGCCGCGGACTTTCCTCAACGATACTCTCGGCAAGCCCTTGTCTCGCGCCATGTGGGCCGGGGCTATCGACACGGTGAGCGGGACAATGCTTACGACTCTGCTCAAGCGCTGCCGGCGTGACGGAAATGTCGTCGCAACCGGATTGCTCTCTTCCATTCATTTCTCAACGACGATTTATCCGTTCATTCTAAACGGTGTGAATCTGCTGGGAATCGGTGCGGGACAAACGCCGATGCAACTGCGATTGAAACTTTGGGATAAGTTGGTGAACGAATGGAATGTTTGCGATAAACTACCCGCGATTGCTAACGAGATCGGGCTGACAGAATTGAAGAATACATACATCGATGCCATTCTTTCCGGCAAGACACGGGGTAGGATAGTGGTAAAACTCAAGGAGGATTGCTGCCAGGAAGTTCGCCGAATGTCTTTCGCCGAGGTTGGAATGGCCTGATGCAACAACCTGAATGAAGTTTATTCTATACTTTTTTTTCGCCGTTCTTCTGACGAATATGACAACGGCGCAGAATCGCATTGCGACGGCGGCCGATCGGAATACGTATGGGCCATATATCATCCCCGGAGACTTAATAATCGACACGCCGACCAACGTGATGAAAGGGAAACCGGTCGTGATCTACTATTTCATGCCGAAGCAATGGCCGGAGCTGCGGGAGAATGCCACCATATGGGTGGACGGTGACAAACTTGGACCTGTAGAACAGATTAAGTTTTGCAATACCCACAAGGCCTTGACCCCCTGGCATATTGAATCGGTCAGTCTTAAGAATATTCCCCACACGCGGGTGGTTGCTGGAAATATTGTATGTCAGGGCGTGCTGAATTTCGAACTGGATGGTCAGAGTGCAGCTTTTCCCGGCCTTACTGCCTGGCCAGCCTCCCGCAAGTTTCTGACCGGCGCGTTTGGCTTTCATGTCGTGGGTGATTTGGTTGCGGGACACGGTTATGCAGTTGACGTTCGGGATGGCGGTACAATTCGCCTGAATGGATTCGAGGCTCAACACGGATTCTCAGGTGTACGTATCAATGGAGGTAAGGAGGATATCACACTGAAGTCTGTCGAAATCAGCAATTTTTATATCCACGACATCGTGACGGGTGAGGGGCAGTATATAGGTGCGACGCATAGCGGTCCTGTTGCCAAGCTCAAGAATCTGAAGGTGCATCACGGAATAATTGCGCGTACGGCTGCGGAAGCTCTTCAACTCCAGCATGTCGCGGGCGGCACAAACGTCCATCATGTAACGATTTACGCAGCTGACGTCCGCTGGATGAATGAATTTATGGCCGGACAGGATACCGGTATCCAATGGGTTGTCCACTCCGGAGATAACCAACTGCATCACATCATCGTCGACGGATACGGCAGCGTAGGGCTCACACCGTTTGGTTCGGGCGTGATGGGAGTAACCGGAACCAGCAGGATTTCGAATGTCTTGTTTAACGATGGTCGCGATATGGGCATATACCTTCACCGCTCAGCTACAGCTGGAATCCGCTGGTATTTCGACAGTCTTTACTTCCGGGATATCAGGGAGACGTATTATGCGGAAACCGGGAGGAAAGAACGCGACTATCTTGTCTCCCGGAAGTACGGCAGCGACCCTGTTGAATTCACAAATGTTGTTCATGACGGCAGCAAACGGCGTGCCTTCGAGCATAGCGATGGACTCGTGGCGGCGCGTGCGGCGGCGAAGCAGCTACCCGCGCCGGAATACATCAACAGCGGATTTCACGAGCCGGCCAACCGGATTAAGCAATGGCACCCAATCTATGCCCCATACTTCCCCGTTTCACAAGGCAATGGAGAGAAACTCGCGGTGCCCACCCGGTGGAAGGCAGGCGATATCGCGATTGAAACGGAGGGCGAATACGGATTCTACAAGTGTCTTCAGTCGCATGTCGCTGGCGACAAGCGACCTTCTGAAAATCCCCTCTTCAGCCGTCTGACATGGGATGCGAAGGGAGTCCGGAGCGATCGCCCGCACTGGAATAAATCCCTTCCGCAGTCGGCTTTTCCTCCTGATGATCTGCGCTTGGCACCTGGAACCTTTTGGAAAGATCTCGGGCTGGGTTTCCAGGAACATCTTCTCGGCGCCGTGCAACAATAATTGCCGGGTCTAGCTTCCGATCAGATATCGGCTGTACCTCCCGGTGAGCCGCTTCACCAAATACACCGTAACAATAGCGGCAATCAGAATCAGCAGGAAGTAGATCATGTAGCTCAACAGTGAAAAATCGAACATGATACCTCCTTGCTCGAAAACCGTCCGGGAAATGCTGATAAAAAAGTAGTGGACGAAGAATAATCCGAAGCTGTAGTTGCCCAATATCTCCAACATCGGAATCGACCTTTCCCGAATGCGATAGAAAAACATCAGCCAAAAGAAACACAGGATAAGCGCCTTGAAAAGATAGACGTTGAATACAATTACACCTGACAGCACATCTTCGAATGTAGTTGTACGCGGAACATCAATCCAGCCGATCAGTTCGGCCATACATAAGCCGAGGTAAGCGCCCAGCAGGATGTAGATCACCGGCCCGCGATCGGATAGTATTTGCTCCTTGTAGCGACTTGCCCACATACCAAGTATATAAACCGGGATGAAGTGCAGGTAGGAGAGGTAAGGATTTGCGTTGTGCTCGGGACGATAGGTAAACAGCACGGCTATCATTATGAAAGGAAACACGTATTTATAGAATCGCGGGTGATCGATCACGTGCAGTACCGCAGCCGTAAAGTAGAACAGGATGATAGTCGATATAAACCAAAACGGCGGCAGGTGCGATCCGGTCAGCAGAAAATGCCCAGCCTGGTGCAGCGTTGACCACTGGTGAAATTCGTCTGGCAATGCGGGGGTACGGAAATCCGTGTTCAGCCGAATCCAGATGAGAGGAATCGAGATAATTACGTAGGGTAGGATGAGATTTCTGAACTTCTGCTGGAGGTATTGTCCGTAGTGGAATCGCTTTTGCGTTAGATGCTGGAAGAGGAATCCGCCGATGAATAAGAATAGCGTTGTTCCATTGCCCTCGGAGGGGTCGGAAAATAAATCAAGTACTGAGTACACCTCCGGCGACGAGTGCCAGTACGACGAGAAGCCCCGTGCGTGGACGGCAATTACATAAAGAATTGCAATTCCCCTGAGTGAGTGAATATATGGAAGGAACTGACGCATCTGATACAGCAATAAAAATGTTATGCCGCGAAGCGGCTGGGAAGGCGGCTCGTCCCGTTTGTCATTACATATTAACTGATCGTTTTGTTGTCGACGCTAACCCGGCTATGGGGCGTATGTAAAAAGGCTCTGTTAACGCCCTTCAACCTGAACAGGAGCAGGAACATTCTGGCGAACAGACGGGGAAGGATCAGAACTGATTTTATCAATGTAAGTCCGTATAGACGACGCGGGATTGCAAAGATGATCGCGGCAATGTTCAGGAGCAATAGCGTGCCCCATATCCACGGGCTTATCAGCAAGTAATCCGCAAAGATCAGGGAAAGGAGTAACGTTCCGGTGAGTAGTCCAAGATTGAGGAGTCGTGGAAGTTGCATATTTCGGAGAACCGCACTATTGAAGTATCCGAGGTTGCCGCGGAAGAGTTGCTTCCATCCCTGGTGAAAGTATTCGCGAAGATAAATGAGATGGCTCGATAGCCAGCGCTTGCGCTGGTGTTCAAATACCTGCTGGTTTTGAACCTTCTCGTCATACACGACAACGTCTTTGGCATAGTGGACGAACACTCCTTGTTCCAGAAGCCGGAGTTCCAGCTCCCGATCAAAGCCACCGACGGAATCCATCTGGCTCAGGGTATTTTTGCAGAGTTTGAATTCGAACATCATCCCAGACCCGGTCAGCGGGCATGACAGTCCCATTACTGCGTTTCCTTGTCGGTATATGAAGTTGTTAATTGTTTCACTCAATCCGTCGAGAAGGGCCATTGGTGTTTCAGCATTCTTGGGATTGCGCCTTGCCTGGACGGCGCGATGCCCAGCCTCAAATAGATCATTCATTTTCGTCAGGAATTCCCTTTCCATAACGTTGTCTGCGTCAAGAATCAACGCGCAGTCATAGTCGTCACCCAGGGCGGCCATGGCAAAATTCAGTGCCCGGACCTTGGTACTTTTATCAAAGGAGACTTCAATAACTTTGATGGGCAGTGATCTTAGCGAGTGGAGCGTTTCGGCTTTCAGGGAATCGGCAATGACTACAACGTCGAAACGATCTCTGGGGTACTGATTTCGCAGTGCCTCGCGCGCCACGCCAACGATTACCTGGTCCTCTTTGTAGGCAGGAATGAGAACCGCGATTCGCCGCTGTGTGCTCGCTTTGGCTACCGGTGCTTGTCGGGAGAACAGACCGGCTGCGCTCAATACGAACGAGTACATCGAAACGTATCCGAAGTATAGCAACACGATAATTTCCAGGATGTGCATGCTCTTATATTTTTCTTTTGGGCGTTATACTTTTTCTTTTTGAAGCAGCGCTGGAAAGGTTGCCAGCAGTATTTTCATGTCCAGCCAGAACGAGTTGTTCATGGCATACTCAATGTCCATTGCGATGCGCTCTTCCGGTGACATATTTTCCTTTCCTCGCTTGGTGATCTGCCAAAGACCGGTGATACCAGCCGGAGCTAGGAAGCGCCACGCGATCTGGTCGGTTGTTAACTTTTCAGCTTCGTACAACGGAAGCGGTCGGTTTCCGACTAGCGACATGTCACCCATTAGCACATTGACTAGCTGCGGTATTTCATCGAGACTTGTATTCCTGAGGAACTGGCCAAACAATGTGATGCGTGGATCGTTTTTGATTTTAAAGAAGACGCCTTGCGCCGCATTCTGACTGTATTGATTCAGATGAGCCAACTGAGATAGTTCAGTGTCGGCGCCGAGTCGCATCGTGCGAAACTTGTAGAAGTCGAAAATTTTGTATCCGGCGCCTGCGCGCTTCGATACATAGATGACGGGACCCTTGGATTCGAGCTTGATAATCACGGCGATCACAAGACACAGAGGCGACAGGAGGATCAGCGTAGTGAGTGACACAACGATGTCGAAGACTCGTTTCATCGACCAGAGTCGGACGTTGCTGTCGTAGCCATGCCGGCGAGAGACACGGCTCCTTCCATTGGACTTGTAGGCTTTTACCCGTTTGATGAATTCCAGCCGCCGGTTGAATGATTCTGATATTGCCCCATAGTAGTAATCATCTGCAGAAATATGCACCGCAACTGACTTGACTAATTTGTCATAGTTGCGGGTGTACAGGATCAGGGGGATGGCTTTCCGCCGACTTAGTTCGGTAAGCCGTGTAACATCTCCGGCCGCGCTCTCGGGGTCAATCAAGATGGCGTCCGGTTTATTGGGATTGGACTCGAGTCGTGTTATGGCGTCGGTCAGTGAGAGCGATAGCGGGGCAACATCAGGATATGTAGATCGTGTCGAATAGTTTTCCGTTGGGCCGATACCGATGCAGATGATATGTTTGACTTGAGCGTTGGCAGATACTGCTTTCTTGGAATCCAATTCAACAGGGGATGCTGGTAGTACTAAATCCATAAGGCTCAACTTGAGGTTACTCTACTAGGGCGTTTTGCTTGTCGTGCAGCATAGCACGATCGACCTCATCGAGCAGTTGTCTTGGTTCGAAAGGTTTTTCCAGGTATGTGAATGCCCCGAGGTCTATGCAACGTTTCTGCATGTGATCGCAGCCCGATACAATGATCACTGGTATGTTCCTGAACAACCCACTGTTAGCGAGATTGTCCAGTAGTTCTAATCCGTCGATCGACGGCATCTTGAGGTCAGATATAATAAGGTTGCAGGTGTTTCCGTCGGTAAGCCACGACCAGGCTTCCATTCCATCGTTCATCACTACGACCTCATACTTGCCCCGCAGGATCTTTTCCAGAAGCCAGCACAAAGGTTCGTCATCTTCAATGATCAAGACCTTTTTCATTTCGATGCGGTTAGTTCCAACTACATCGACTACTATAAATTTTGATACCAACCTGCTGTGAGCAAGCAGGGGTTATGTTGAGAAGTGAGATTGATACGATCAGCGTGTCAAGACCAACGTTATGCTCGACATCGTTTGTTTGCGATCAATCTTTTGTGTTTCTGTACTTGAGAACGTCTCGGTGAAATACACTTCGCGAGGAACTTCGTAAGGAGATAATTCAGCGCTGAGTTGTTCAAGCGACTGTTGTAAGATTTCTGAGGAGAAATGTACACCTTCTAAGATGAGCACTGCTTTGTTACCAAGTTTTTCATCCGGGAGAGCAGCTATAAAGAACCGATGGTTAAAGTTGCGCTGCAAGAAGATTGCGGCCAACCGCCGCTCTACCGTTTCGGGAGAGATCTTGATCCCTCCCGAGTTGATCACGTTATCCCATCTGCCTAGCCACTCAAACGTTCCAGGGGCGACAAGCTCAACAATGTCATTGGTTACAACCGTGTCTGGTAAGTGATCGGCGGCGATCACCAAGCATCCGCGATCATCCAGGGAGATGTCTACTCCGGGAAGAGTTTCAAAGTATTGCTGCTTTCTTGGAGTGTTCGCTAGCCGCAGCGCTATGTGCGACACCGTCTCGGTCATGCCATAGGTTTCGTAGCACTCACACTGATAGCGCTGGAGCTTTTCACGTACAGATGGCTGTAGCTGGGCACCACCGATCAACACCTTGTCAAGGTGGTTTAGCAAATGTGGATGTTTTGACTCAAGGATGGATTGAACTTGATAAGGAACAAGCGCTGTGAGTTGTGGGCATCTGTCAACTGGTATACGAATCAGCGGATTCGCCGTCGGTTCAACGGCGAGAAGACGCAGTCCAAGGACTAGGCTTCTCACGATCATCATTCGCCCGCCGATATAGCGGGGATCAATACACAACAGCGCAGTTGTGCTCTTTTGAAGTTTGATTTGGTGAGCCGTTAGTAAGGCACTCTGGAGCATTTGTGACCTCGACAGACGGATGGATTTCGGCGGGCCGGTCGATCCACTGGTCGTCATGTCGAATGATTGGTCTCCTGAAAGCCATGCCCGGATGAAACGAAAGGTTTCTTCCTCGAAAGAGGATCTCGCCGCTTCGGTCCCCTCAACAATTTTGTCCAGGACAGCCAATCGCCCATTGATCCATACGCTCGAATGTGGGTAGGGCGTAAGGTCGTCGGGCAATGCAAGCGAGTTCAGCATACGTAACGGAACGGCCAGGCTCAGGGAAATTGCGGGTAACGAGTCCAGTCGGGCTCTCTTTTTTCAATGAATGCGTTCTTGCCCTCTTTCGCCTCCTCGCTGAGGTAGTAGAGCAGCGTCGCATTCCCTGCCAGCTCCTGAATTCCCGCTTGGCCGTCGAGTTCGGCGTTGAATGATGCTTTCAGCATCCGGAGCGCGAGAGGACTTTTTGAAATTATCTTCTTTGCCCACGCAACGTACGTCTCTTCCAGTTCATCGAGGGCAACGACTTTGTTTACGAGCCCCATATCGAGCGCTTCACGGGCATCGTACTGATCGCACAGATACCAGATTTCACGCGCCTTCTTTTGGCCGACGATCCGCGCGAGATAAGAGGCACCGAACCCGCCGTCAAAGCTACCGACCTTAGGGCCGGTTTGACCGAAGCGCGCGTTCTCTGCTGCAATGGTCAAGTCGCAAACGACGTGCAGCACGTGACCGCCGCCGATGGCCCAACCGGCAACCGCTGCGATGACAGGCTTCGGAATAGACCGGATCAACTTCTGAAGGTCCAATACGTTCAGTCGCGGAACAGCATCTTGTCCGACGTAGCCACCATGACCGCGCACGCGCTGATCCCCGCCGCTGCAAAATGCCTGCCCGCCTTCGCCTGTCAACACTACTACCCTGATGGACGCGTCCTCCCGGCAGATGCCCATCGCGTCAATCATTTCGGAAACCGTCAACGGTGTAAATGCGTTGTGAACCTCCGGGCGGTTGATACTGATGCGCGCAATTCCTTCGTACTGATGAAATAGAATTTCCTTGTATTCCTTAACAGGCGACCATGGATACTTAAGACTCATAGCTTTGTTTGATTTTTTGTTTTAGTTGCTCCAACTCGTTGCGACCACTCTTTGTGTCAGTTTCTAATTCAAGAATTTTTGTGCTCCCATCAAAGGTAAAGAAGTCGCGCAGCAGATTGCGAATCTTCTTGGTGTTATCAAGTTTGAGGTGATCGAAGCCGAATTCCTCACAGATTTTCTTTGCGTGCAGTCGCTGGCGCGTAACGAAGTATTCGTCCGCTTCCGGTGTCGATGAAGGACCGTCGAGAATGTCGAAGATTTGCCCTCCGTGATTGTTTAGCAGCAGTATTCTGAGATTTTCCATCGGATAGTTATGCCAGAACGCATTGCGATCATAGAAGAACGCCAGGTCTCCGGTAATCAGCATGTTGGGAACTCCGGATACCAGTGTGTGACCCACTGCGGTGCTCGTCGATCCATCGATCCCGCTGGTGCCCCGGTTTGAATACACGTGCACGCTTCGGTTAGATGGTTTCAGCCCGATGAAGTTCGCGTAGCGGACACTCATGCTATTGGCGAGATGAAGATTGCATCGCTCAGGTAGGTTCTCGAGTACCTCCCTGACGATGGCGGCTTCCGAAAGCCGATGGTCTGCATAGAGTTCGTCCAGCACGCGAACAACCCGTCTCTCCTCGGCGTCCCAGAGATTCAGATAGTTCCTCTGCTTCTGGCTTTCGAAGTTGTCGACGACGTCTAGGGTGATCATATAGTCGAGGAAATGCTCCGGGGTAGTGCGGTAAACATCTGTAAGATGCTGAAACGTATCTGCCGCCGCACCCGCGGGCTGAATATGCCAGTGCCGCCTGGGTTGGTATTTTCGGAGGAATTGCTTGAGGTTCTTGGAAACCAGCGAATCGCCGAACGTGATGAGCAAGTCGGGGCGCAGCATGGCTCTGAGCGTGTCTGAAGCCTGACCGAGGAAGAGATCGCTGTGCGCAATGGTATTTCCGCTACCGTGAACGTTGGAAATGATATCATGGACGACCGGGACCTGGTGCTTTTCGCGAAAGCGAGCTAACACGTCTAACACGGGGCCAGCGGGAGGAAGTTGACCGGCGACGATTAGTGTGTTGTGATAGCGGTACCAATCATCGCGTAACTGTTGCTTAGTATCGTCGGATAGTGTCAGGTCGCCTTTGTGGAGGTCGATTGTTCTTACATCGCTGTAGGTGAAAGCATCCGTCCCGTTTTCCGGGTACAACGGTTCGCGAAAGGGGGCATTGATGTGCACCGGACCAAATGGGAGTTCGCAACTCAGGTTTATAGCCTCATTGACGATGCGGTTCACATGCCAAATGCTGTCTGGATGGTCGTAGTCCTGTGGCAGCTCAAACGAGCTCTTTATGTGCCGGCCGTAGAGCTCACGTTGAAAGATCGTTTGACCGTCGTGTTGCGCGATCCATTCTGTCGGGCGATCGGCTGTGAAGATCAGGAGCGGAGTATTGCTGAAACGAGCCTCTGCGATAGCGGGGGCGAAGTTCAGGGCAGCGGTTCCGGATGTGCATACGAGCACTACCGGGCTGTTGGTGGACTGTGCGATTCCGAGTGCAATGAACGCTGCGCTCCGCTCATCGCTAATCGTACGGGTGGTTATGGCGGGATGGCGTGTGAACGCCAATGTAAGCGGTGCGCATCGCGAACCGGGACACAACACGACATCCTTGATGTTCTTCCGCGCGCAGATTTCCGCGATATCGTATATCGGCTGGTATCGCATCAGAAGAGGACGTTCAGTAGTGTTTGAAACTTCATTTCAGTTTCTGCCCACTCTCTTTCCGCAACCGAATCAACCGTGATGCCAGCTCCCGCGTAGAGGGTACCATGCGTCGAAGAGACTTTCATGCAGCGTATGTTGACGAACAGTTCGACATCGTTGTGGATGTTAACCGGGCCGAGGTAGCCGGCGTAAAACTCCCTGTCATGCGACTCGTGCTCTCCGAGAAAACCGAGCGCAGCATCGAGTGGCATTCCGCAGACCGCGGAAGTCGGATGAAGCAGGTCAAGCATCACCGTTCCGATCTGCGGAAAGTTCGTCGCCCCAATGTCGACAGTAAACTCCGATTTCAGGTGCATCAGGTTTCCGGCGACGACCGTTCGTGGTCCGTGCTCATCGTATTCCCGGAGACGGACCTTTTTGAAACAGCTGATCACGTATCGCTCAACCAAAGCCTGTTCTTCGATCTCTTTCTGAGTCCAGGCAACCGATCGGATATCCGTACCGGGATGATATGGTTGTGTGCCAGCGAGGGCTACTGTACGAAAGGTGGTTTTATCTTGTACCGACACGAGTAATTCGGGAGTCGCTCCGATCCAGTTTCCGATACCCGGAATACTGACATATGACACGAGAGCATTCGGATAGGCGCGATACAGTTTTTGGAATGCTTCGACCACCTCAAACCCGTCTGGAAGTTCAACTGTTTTGGTTCGCGAGGGTACAACTTTCTGGAAGGAGCCACTTGTAATTTCCGCGAGCGCGTGCGCTACTGTGCTGGTGAATGCATTCATGTCGCCGTCTGCCGGGGGTGGTGAGATTGATTCGCCCGGCGTGTACTTCTCCCGGGTGAATGCTTTTAGTTCCTCGGACAGCCATTGGTAGGCACCCTGGTCGTCGCCGGGTGTTGACTGAGGTCTGACTTCACCGTCTTCAAACGTCAGTAAACGATCTGCCTTGAG